>DASRLC010000192.1:0-2302 GCA_035648655.1 Polyangia bacterium | reverse complement strand
CCCTCAAGCGCCGTAAAGCGGGAACTGGCGGCAGAGCGCCCGGACCTGAGCCCGCACCCCAGCCAGCTTCTGCTCGTCGGCGTGGTGGCGCAGGGCCTCGTCGATGAGGCCGGCGATCTGGATCGATTCGGCCACGCCCATCCCGCGGGTGGTCAGCGCCGGCGCGCCCAGGCGGATGCCCGACGGATCGAGCGCCTTGCGGGTGTCGAATGGAATCGTGCTGCGGCTGCAGGAGATCCCGACCTTGTCGAGGGTCGCCTCGGCCACCTTGCCGGTGATGTCCTGGCGCCGCAGATCGACCACCATCAAGTGGTTGTCGGTCCCGTCGGTGAGGATCTTGTAGCCGCGCCCCATCAGCTCGCCGGCCAGGGCCTGCGCGTTGGCGATGGTCTGCCGTGCGTAGTCGCGGAACGACGGCTGCAGCGCCTCGTGAAAGCAGACCGCCTTGGCGGCGTTGATGTGATCGTGGGGTCCCCCCTGGATCCCCGGGAAGACCGTGCGATCGATGTCCTTCTGGAATTTCGCTTTGCACATGATGATGGCGCCGCGCGGGCCGCGCAGCGTCTTGTGCGTCGTCGTGGTCACGATGTCGAAGATCGGCACCGGGTTGGTCAGCGCCTTGCCCGCGATGAGGCCGGCGATGTGCGCGATGTCGGCGAAGGTGACGGCCCCGACCTCGTCGGCGATCGACTTGAAGGCCGCCCAGTCGATGTCGCGCGAGTAGGCCGAGAAGCCGGCGATGATCATCTTCGGTCGCTCGCGCAGCGCCACCGCGCGCACCCGATCCATGTCGATGCGCTGGGTCTTCTCGTCGACCTCGTACTGCACGAAGCTGTAGGTGAGCCCAGAGAAGTTGACCGGGTGGCCGTGCGACAGGTGCCCGCCGTGGTCGAGCTTGAGCCCCAGCACCTTGTCGCCCGGCTTCACCGCCGCCATGTAGACCGCCAGGTTGGCCGGCGACCCCGACAGCGGCTGCACGTTCACGTGCTCGGCGCCGAACAGCTCCTTGGCGCGCGCCACCGCCAGCGCCTCCATCTCGTCGATCACCTCGTTGCCGCCGTAGTAACGCTTGCCGACGTAGCCCTCCGAGTACTTGTTGGTCAGCAGCGATCCGCAGGCCTCCATGACGGCGCGGCTGGCGTAGTTCTCGGAGGCAATGAGCTCGATGCCCTCTTCCTGCCGGGCGGCCTCCTTGGCGATGATCGCCTGGATGGCCGGATCGGTTTGGCTGAGGCTTTGGAGGCGGGGTGGGGTTTTAGTATCCATTTATCTGGATGTAAGGATATATTCGGTTGGGCGGCGCGGTCAAGACCGTCTCGACCCGCCAGCGGGTGAATTTACGCCGTTCGGAGCAGCCATGGTTTGGAAACGTGACGGCCTCGATCGGCAACGCCGCGCGGGACCGCGGGCACGTCGCGTGCAACGAGATCTTCCCATCGTGCCGCGCGAACGTGTGCTCCTGGGGGTGCTCTTCGCGCTGGCCTGGACGTTGCTGACGTCCGGGAAGGCGGCGGCAGGCGGGGGAGCATGCCCGCCCGGTCGGGCGGAGCTGCGCTCCTCCGATCCCCTGGACCAGCTTCGGGCGACCAACGCGACCGTCGCGGAGGTCGTCCGTCGGCGGGTTCCCGACTGGTCGCCGGAAGCGGATGCCATCCGGTGGCGACTGGATGCGGTGCTGTCGGAAACCCTGGACCATGAGGGGATCGCCCGGCGCGCGATGGGAGACAATTGGGACAAGCTGACCGACGCCCAGCGGCGGACGTTCCTACAGACGTTTTCGGCCCTGATAGATCGAGCCTTCGTTTCGGCCCTGACCCGCCCGGATGTTCGGCAGAGCTTCGACTCGGAGACCGTGCTCGGGCCAACCGCCAGCGTAATGCTCACGGCCGGCCCGACGGGCACGGACGCGTCGTCGGCGCAGAAAATCGAGTATCGGCTGACCAAGAAATGTGGGCGTTGGTTGATCTGCGACGTCGTCGTGGATAGCGTCAGCCTGATCGACGACTACCGCAGCCAGTTCGCCCGATTGCTCAAGAGAAGCGGTCCCAACGATCTGATCGCGCGGCTGCAGCGCAAGCTGGACGCCTCGGCCCGATACTGAGCGCCGGGTTCTGGCGGGCGAGCGGTCACCTGGGATAGGCTTCAAACGGATCGCGCCGATGCCGACTCGACGAAACGCGAAATGTTCGGCGGCGCTGGCCTGCGCATTCGTGCTTGGGCTGGGCGCGTGCGGAAAATCGACCTCGACGCCGACCGATGGCGGCGGTGGCGCGAGCGGCGAGGATGCGGGTGGCGGTGCGCC
>DASRLC010000191.1:0-5511 GCA_035648655.1 Polyangia bacterium | reverse complement strand
GCCGTCGGTGTAGAGGACCAGCAGATCGCCCGGCTCGAGCTGGGTGCGGCTCTCGACGGTGCCGGCCGCGATGTCGACCTTGGCGCCGACCCAGGGGCCGGGGGTTTCCAGCCGCTCGCAGCGTCCGGTGGCGGCGCGCAGGATCAGGATCTCCTCGTGCGCGCCGGCGAAGGTGAGGGAGCCGTCCCGGCGGTAGCGGAGCAGCGTCAGCGTCGCGTGCTCGCGCTGGCCGAGACGCTGGCGCACGTTGTCGACCAGCATGGCGTTGAGCGCCAGCAACAGATCGCGCGGCGAGGCGTCGGGCAGCTTGCGCGCCAGCGCGCCGATCCCACTTTGCATCATCAGCATGACCAGGCCGGTACCGAGGCCGTGGCCGGCCACGTCGCCGATGCCCATCCAACAGCCGTCGGTGACCGGGATGACGTCGTAGTAGTCGCCGCCGACCTCGGTGGCGGCGCGCATGGTGGCGGCGATCTCCAGCCCGGCCACGTTCACGTCGCGTGGAAGGATGGAGGTCTGGATCCGCATCGCGATCTCCATCTCCTTTTCGAGGCGCGCGCGCTCGGCGACCTGGCGGCGGGTGGCTTCTTCGACCAGGCGGGCCACGAGGCGCGCGCCTTCGAGCGCGCTCGAGATCTGCTCGGCCAGTGATTCGTAGACGATCCCTTCGCGCGGCCCCATCTCGAGCAGCAGGCAGCCGAGCGCCCGATCGTGGAAGTAGAGCGGCTCGATGATGACCGAGGCCCGACGGCCGAGCGGGTCGATCACCGCCGGCATGAGCGCCGCCGGCGCCATCCGGGTCGCTGGGCGCGGCTCGGCATTTCCCGGGTCGCGTTCGACATCGTGGGCCAGGACCACCCGCGCGGTCGTTCCCGCCGGTGAGGCGGCCACCGCGACCGCCGGGCTGTCCTCGTAGAGCGCCATCCAGGCGCCGGGGATGGCCAAGTTGAGGAGCTGGCGACCGACCGCGTCGGTGAGCGCGCCGACCTGCTGGGTCGCCAGCAGCGTGGCGCCGCTGACCGTGAGCGCGTGGGCCAGGCGCTCGGTGTGGAGGCGGTGCTGGGCCTGCGCGCGCTCGGCCAGATCGCCGATCAGAATCCGCGCCTCATGCCAGAGATCCTCGGCCTGCACCCAGCGCATGGGCTCGCTGGGTAGCGCGGGCAAGAGCAGCTTGCGCAGCGCGGAGATCATTCCCTGCCAGGCGCCCACGTCGTCGCCCGCCGCGACCACCGCCCCCAGCAGCCGATCCAACGTCGAGGTGAAGAGGCCGGCGCCGGCGCCCCGCAGCTCGGCCTCGAAGGCCTCGAGGAGCTGGCGCTCCCAGCCGCTCGGCAGCGCCGTGTCGGCGCCCCGCACCGCGCGCGCGATCTCGCGCCGCAGAGCCTCGCCGTGCTCGGAGAGCAGGCTGTCGGCGGTGGTTTGCGTGAGCGTGACGGGACCCGCGCGCCCGGGCCGCGCCAGCCCCGAGAAGCAGCCGCAGGATTGCCGGACCACCAACTCGGTGGGGGCGTTGACCTGCCCTTGCACCTCCTTGCCTTCGAGCTGCTCGAGGACCAGATCGAGCGCCGCCTCGCCCTGCTGGTAGAGCGGCTGGCGCACGGTCGTGAGCGGCGGCGTCGAGAACCGCGCGTCCTCGATGTCGTCGAAGCCCACCACCGCCACATCGGACGGGACCTGGAGGCCGCGCTCCTGCAGCGCCAACATCGCCGCCAGCGCCATGTAGTCGTTCGAGGCCACGAGCGCGTCGAAGTCGACCTTGCGGTCGTCGACCAGCAGCTCGACGGCCGCGTCACCGGAGGTCTTCTCGAAGTCCCCCTCGCAGACCAGCGCGGGATCGATCGGGAAGCCGTGCTCGGTCAGGACGGCGCGGTAAATGGCATAGCGGCGCTCGGCCTCGGCGTTGACCGCCGGCCCGCGGATGAACGCCACCCGCCGGCAGCCGTGTCGTGAGATCAGGTGCTCGAGCGCCTGCCGCATTCCCGGCTCTTCGTCGACCGTCAGGCTGGGGATGTTGGCGGGCGCCAACGACAGGCTGGCCAGCGGCAGCGGGGCCAGGCGCGCGCACAACGCCTCGACCGCCGACGGCCCGAGGGCGTTGCCGAGGGCGCCCCCGAAGATCACGGCGCCGTCGACGCTCTGGGCGTCGCAGAGATCCAAGACGAAGTTGCGATGAATGCCCTCGTTGCCCGGCGCGCCGACCATCCCCCCGGCGAAGACCGCCAAGCTCACGTCGCGCCGACTGGCGGCGTCGGCCAGCCCCGCCAGCACGGTGGTCTGGTACGACCCGCGCAGCGAATCGAGCAGCACGCCGATCTTGGGACGCCGATCGGTGGCGCCCCGCGGGTGCCGCTCGTCGGCACGGGCGGTCCGCACCGAACCGGTCTGATCGCGCCAGCGCATCATCCCCCCGCCGCATTCGTACCACGGGGACGGGCAGAGTGAAAAATCGGGGCGGCGCGCGACGCTTCGGGAGTCCGAGATTACTGCGCTCTTGATCCTCGAGCCGACTCGCTCATTTGTCGGTCGCGCGAGGATGTCCGACGCCGGCATAAGTGATGAGCACCCTCTTTCTGTCGGGGTCAGGGCAATACCAGATGCGACCGCCCCCCGTGACCTCGTACTGCCATTGCTCGAACTGTCGGCCACCGATCGTTCGAGTGGCCAGGGCGAGTCGTAGCTGAGCCTGGCGCGCGGGGTTCGAGCGGTCGCGCGGCGCGCGCGTCAACGCCTCCCAGGCTATCCGGGTGGCTCCGCGGGCCTGCTTGCAGAGCTCCTCCCAGCCGTCAGCAGCCTCCGCATCGTGGAAGAAAAGGTCCCACTCGCCGTCTCGCGGGGGAGGAGCAACGCGGGCGCCTCGTTTCTTGGCCACGAAAGTCTACGGCCGCGGAACGCGCTTGCGATTCGATGCGGGCAGGGGCCCGGTGAGCTTCGCAAGCAACCTTGGATCGGCATAGACCTCGGCGGTCGCCTTCCAAGCGCACAACATTTCATCGAGGCGTGCCGTGTTGCCTATGGATGCGCATGCCTGAAGGGTCTCCACATATTCGCGAGCGAAGGTGCTGCGATCATCGGTGAGCAGGAACCTGATCCAGGCGTAGCGTCGCGCGAGCAACTCGGGCAATCGGGCCGCGAGCTCCGAGACGCCGTCCAGCGCGGCGGAGAGGATGCTGGCGGCCTCTTCGGCGTGCGCGAGGACAGCGGCGCTCGCGGCGGCGGTGGAGACCTGCCTCGTCTCGAGCGAGAGACGGATCGACGGTTTGCCGCGGCGTCGCAACACGACGTCCTCCTTCCCGACCCTTTTCAGAACCCTGGCGGGCCTGTGCAGGAAGTCGGTCAGCGTATCGCCCCCTTCGGGTGGGGGCGGCTTGCGGGCGGCGGCGGTGCTCATCAGAAGACTATAAGCTAAGGTACCTTGGATGTGAAGTCGATTGACCTTGGATGAATATAGGACAATCTCTCCCGCCAGGGTCGGGTTCTGTCACGTCTGGACCCATCTCCGGGTGATCCAAACGGGTGCGGGCGCGATGGACTGTCTAGGTCGCCTTGACACTTCGCGCGCGGCGGGTACGATCATGTCGTGAAGGCGCGCGAGCTGAGGCGGCTCCTCAAGCAGCATGCTTGTCTGGAAGTGAGACAGAAGGGTTCACATATCAGGGTCGAATGCGGGAGAGGCGCGTGCGTGACGACTGTCCCCGTCCACGCCGGTGAGGACCTCGGGAGGGGGCTGCTGGCACAGATCGAGCGCGACCTCGAGGATTGCCTGGGCAAGGGCTGGCTGAAGAAGGAAAGGAAGTGACGCGGTGAAGAAGTACACAGTTGACTACGTGCTCGGGGACGACGGTTGGTGGACCGCATCGGTCCGCGAGGTTCGTGGTGCCCACACCCAAGGCCGCAGCATCGCACAGGCCCGTCGGCGGGTACGAGAAGGGCTCGGCCTATTCGTCGAGGATGCGACGGGGGCTGAGTTGGTCGATCACATCCGCATCGACGCCGACACGCGCTCCGTGATCCGGAAGGCCGCGGAAGCCCGTCGGGTCCTGGAGCGCCAGCAGAAAAACGTCAGCCAGCTGTCAAGGACCGCCGTCAAGAAGCTCACGGCTCGGATGAGCGTCCGCGACGCGAGTGAAATCCTGGGCGTGTCACCACAGCGGGTGCAGCAACTCGCGTCTTCTTGAGTGGCGGGTTGCTGGCGGCGTGCGAAGCCCGTTGGACCTGTGAACACGGGGATCACCCGTTCGTCAGAGATGCCGTTATCGCGTTATCCGACGCGGGGAGGGTGACGGACGCCTCTCGAAGTCAGAGAACGCCGCGAAAACATGCGCCGAAGCCAGCACCGGGCACGCTGGGATAAAGTTATTTTCCGGGGAGAATATTAGTTAGCCAGATCGGCCATGCACTCTCTCGAAGAGACCATACCGTCACCCGAACGTAGCGGCTTGATGAAGGAGTACAGCTGTGTGTTCCCGGCGTGCACTGGTGGGTGGCTCGGTTTTCAAGGTCTCTGCCACGAAAAGGGCTCACCGTGAGCTGTCCTCAATGCGGCGGACTGGCTAGCACCGTGTTGCAGGCGGCCGATCACCTCGATCGCTTCTCTCCCCCAGTTGCTCGCCACTGAATACCAGCGCGTTTGGCAGACGATCGATGCGCTACGCCAACGTTGCCCAGATTGCTTCGCTCCTTGCGGTCGTGGGACCGCTTCGTGCCGCGCCGGTGAAGATCGATCGCAAGGCCGGCTGCGAAGCGAATCCCGCAGTCGTGGGACCGTGTTTCACCGTGAAGGGCGGGCGCTCATGGCGAACGGGACACCTGGATTTCGGATCGTCCAGGCGGGGACAAAACGGTTCTGGGTTTACTGCCGGCCGAAAATGAAATCGTGCCCCCCTGCCTGGCGAAGGGGGTGAAGCCTACTTCGGAGGTGATAGCGTGACCACCGGATGTTGGTCGCCCAGCTGATCGCCCAACAAGGCGTTGCAGTAGACGGGGCTGCGCGCCGCAGCTGAACGTCACGACGTCGGGCGGACGGAACGTGCACGAACATACAGCGACCGTCACAAGAAGGGTGAGAGCCACAGGGGAATGGAAGGTGAGTCGTGGATCGGGACCATCCGCCTCCCGATCGCTCTAGCATCCGCCGCGGGTCGGCGTATTCTTCCACCGATGACGTCGCGGCAGCCTCCGGCATGGACAGCCGGCGTCCGGACGGCGTGAAGCGGTTTTCGGTCCCGCGGCCCGAGTCGCGGCGCGCCAAGCTGATCTGGAGCGCCGGGCTGATCGCGATCATGCTGGTGACCGGCGTGATGGTGGCGCAGCGGACGCGCCGCCAGATTCGCAGCGAGGAGACCGAGATCCTGCAGGGCGTCCGCAAGGTCTGCAAGCTCTCGACGGTGGAGCTGTCGCTGGCCGACTATGCCAAGAAGACCGTCCCCAAGACCGTCGACCTGCCGTTCACCAAGGAGCCGGTGGCGTACCTGTTCTACTCGGGGATCGTCTCGGCCGGGTTCGACGTCTGCG
>DASRLC010000190.1:0-3585 GCA_035648655.1 Polyangia bacterium | reverse complement strand
GAGGGCCGCGATGAGGGCGGCGGCGGTGGCCCCCGTCCGGGCGACGGCGGCGGCGGTGTCGGGCGTGATGCCTCCGATGGCGACGACGGGCACCGAGACGGCGCGGCAGACGGCCGCCAGCTCGGCGAGGCCGACGGTCGGATCGGGGTTGGCCTTGCTGGCGGTGCCGAAGATCGGACCGAAACCGAGGTAATCGGCGCCGCCCTCGGCCGCGGCCAACGCCTGCGCGAGGTTGTGGGTCGAGATGCCAACCAGCAGGTCGGGGCGTCTCGCTTTCGCCCGCAGCCGAAGCGCGTCGGCCAGGGGCAGATCGTCCTGGCCCAGGTGCACGACGTCGGCGCCCACCGCCAGCGCGATATCCATGCGATCGTTCACGCAAAACCGGACGTCGGCGGCGCGGCAGAGCGTCCCCAGATCCCGCGCCGCCTCGGCAAAGTCGCGTGCCCCGGACGCCTTGGCGCGCAGTTGCAGGCAGCAGGGCCGGGCGGCCAGCAGCCGCTCACCGAGCGAGAGCATCCGCCGGCCGTCTTCGGCCAGCGGGGCGGTCAAATCGACGATCGCGTAGAAGCCCCGCAGGCGCAGCATCGCGTAGACTATATCGCCTTGCCGATCCCGTTTCGTCTCTCGACCAACCTCGAGCCGATGGGCGACCAGCCGCGCGCCATCGGCGAGCTGGTCAACGCCGTCAACCGCGGCGATCCCGCGCAGGTTTTGCTGGGCATCACCGGCAGCGGCAAGACCTTCACCATGGCCCAGGTGGTCCAGCAGATTCAGCGTCCGACGCTGGTCATGGCCCACAACAAGACGCTGGCGCACCAGCTCTGGTCGGAGTTCAAGGGGCTCTTCCCCGACAACGCCATTCACTACTTCGTCAGCTACTACGACTACTACCAGCCCGAGGCCTACGTCCCGGCCAGCGACACGTTCATCGAGAAGGACTCGCTCATCAACGAGGAGATCGACCGCATGCGCCACGCGGCGACCTATGCGCTCCTGACCCGGCGCGACTCGCTCATCGTCGCCTCGGTCTCCTGCATCTACGGCATTGGCGCCGCCGAAGCGTACCTCGGCATGAAGATCGACCTGGCGGTCGGGGTGGAGATCCGCCGCGACGCGGTTCTGCGCCGCCTGATCGAGATCCAGTACGAACGCAACGACATCGACTTCGCGCGCGGCACGTTCCGCGTACGCGGCGACACCGTCGAGATCTTCCCGGCCTACGAACGCGAGAAGGCCATCCGCATCGAGTGGTTCGGCGATGAGATCGACGCCATCTCGGAGGTCGATCCGCTGCGCGGCAAGGTGTTGCGAAAGATCGACGAAGTGTCGATCTTCCCAGGCTCCCACTATGTGACGCCGGCCGATCGCTTGACCAAGGCCATGGCCGGGATCAAGGACGAGCTGCGCGAGCGCTTGGTCGAGCTCAAAGGACAGAACAAGCTGGTCGAGGAGCAGCGCCTCTCGCAGCGTACGCTCTACGATCTCGAGATGCTCGAGCAGATGGGGCGCTGCAAGGGGATCGAGAACTACTCGCGGCACCTGTCGGGGCGCGCGCCGGGTGAGCCGCCACCGACGCTGCTCGATTATTTCCCCAAGGACTACCTGCTCTTCGTCGACGAGTCGCACCAGACCGTTCCGCAGATCTCGTCGATGTCGAAGGGAGATCGCTCGCGCAAGGAGACGCTGGTCGACTTCGGCTTCCGGCTCCCGTCGGCGCTCGACAACCGGCCGCTGCGCTTCGACGAGTGGGAAGCTCGCACACCGCAGACGGTTTTCGTCTCGGCAACCCCGGCCGAGTACGAGCTGCAGCGCGCGCAAGGCGTAGTGGTCGAGCAAATCATCCGGCCCACCGGGCTCCTCGACCCGGTGATCGAGATCCGCCCGGTCGGCAGCCAGGTCGATGACCTCCTCGGCGAGATCCGGGAGCGGGTAAAAGCCGGCGACCGCGTCCTCGTGACCACGCTGACCAAGCGGATGGCCGAAGATCTCACCGAATACTACGGCGAGCTGGGGGTCCGGGTGCGTTACCTGCACTCGGACATCGACACGCTCGAGCGGATCGAGATCCTGCGCGACCTGCGGCTCGGCGAATTCGACGTCCTGGTCGGGATCAATCTACTGCGCGAAGGGTTGGATCTGCCCGAAGTCTCGCTGGTGGCGATCCTCGACGCCGACAAGGAGGGTTTCCTACGCGCCGAGCGCTCGCTGATCCAGACCATCGGCCGCGCCGCCCGCAACGTCCGCGGGCGCGTGATCATGTACGCCGATCGCGAGACCGACTCGATGCGCAAGGCCATCACGGTCACGCGCGATCGGCGGGCGGTTCAGGAAGAGCACAACCGGCGGCACGGCATCACGCCCAAGACGATCCAGAAGGCGATCGAGGCGCTGGCCGGAACCGCCCAGGACGACTACGTAGACCTCGCCAAGACGGCGATCAAGGCCAAGGCCAGCGACATCCCGCTCGAGGATCTCCCCCAGATGATCTCGTCGCTGCGGCGCGAGATGTTCGATCTCTCGGAGAACCTTGAGTTCGAAAAGGCGGCCGCCCTACGCGACAAGATTAAAGACCTGGAAGAGATTCGACTCTCGCTGGGCGGCTGAAAGCTGTCGGCGCGGCACGGCGGAACCGCCGCGTCAGCTCGAAATTCTGCGGTAAAGGAGGCGCCAGACGCGGGCCCCTTCGTGCTCGCATTGACGCTCGCGGCGCGACTTGGCCGCAAACGGGCTCTCGCGCAGGAACGTCCAGGGCTCGCGGGCGTTGGCAAAGGCGGCGGTCTCGGCCTCGAGGGCTGCCATGGCGTCCAGTGCCAGCCCGAAGATGTCGGTCTGCACGAAAAGCTCACCGCCGATCGCCAGCGCGCGCGCGATCTCGCGGACCAAGCCGGGCCCGATCACGCGCCGCTTGCGCTGGCGGCTCTTGAACCAGGGGTCGGGAAAGTTGAGGAAGAAGCGGTACACGCTGGCTTCCGCGAAGAGGCGGGACATGTCGACCGACATGTTGGCGAAGACCGACCGCACGTGGTCGAGGCCCATCCGCTGGCACTCGACGTTGGTGGCGCCCACCAGCTCGCGCCGAATCTCGATCCCGACGAACTGCGTGCCCCGATCGGCGCGCGCGCGGTCGATCAGGAAATGCGCTTCGGCGGCGCCGAGCTCGACCTCGATCGGGGTTCCGGGGGACGCGACGATGCGCGGCACCTCGGCGATCTCCAGCAAATCCGACTTGAGCGGGTTGACGTGCTGTCTCACCCGCATTCGGTCGTCTCCGTGATTCGCGAAAGCGTCGAAACCGTGAGCGACGCGTTCTGCGCGCCGGCCACGGCGGCGTCCAGCAGCGCGCTGGCGGAGCCGGCCGACAGCACCAACACTTCGGCCGGCAAGCGGTGCGTTTTGGTGGCGGCGACGATCTTTCGAATCAGATCCGGATCCGCGGGGTCGCTCGGCCGCGCCCCCGCTGGCGAGATGTAGACCGCGCCGGCGCGCGCCGCCTCCAGCGCCTGCACCGGTGTGGAGCAGCGCGTGACATGGGCCCGCAGGCCGTCGGGGGCGCAAGCGCGCAACGCCGCCAGTCCCTCGTCGCCG
>DASRLC010000189.1:0-20553 GCA_035648655.1 Polyangia bacterium | reverse complement strand
GGGATAGGCGGGAGAGCCGGGACAAGCGGCGCGGCTGGGAGCGCCGGAGGCGCCACCGGCGCCGCGGGACACGGCGGCGGCGCGGCAGGGGGAGCCACGGGCACGGGCGGCGCCGCCGCCTACAACCCGTGTCCGACCAGCGGGCCCTGCAAGATCTTGCCGCTGGGCGATTCAATCACCTGGGGCATTCAGTATGAAGGCGCCTACCGCGTCGAGCTCTTCGGCCGCGCCCTGATGGCGAACCAGAAGATCACCTACGTCGGTTCGTTGATGGACGGACCCGCGACGGTGTCGGGCGTCGCGTTTCCGCCGGACAACGAAGGCCACAGCGGGTGGACGATCGATCAGGTCGCGGGGCTCATTCCCAGCCCGGCGCTCGATGGCAGCCCCGACATCATCCTGCTGCTGATCGGCACCAACGACACCTATATGACCGATCCGAGCGGCGCCCCCCAGCGCCTCGCGACGCTCCTCGACAAGATCCTGTCGATGGACACCCATGCGCTCCTGGTGGTCTCGCTCATCACCCCCTATCCGTCGCAGGCCGCCAACGTCGCCACGTACAACGAGGCAATCCCACCGCTCATCGCGGCCCGCGCGGTGGCCGGCAAGCACATCCTAATAGCCGACCTCAACACCGGCTTCAACACCTCGACGATGCTCAGCAGCGACGGCATCCACCCGAATCAGACCGGCTACAACTTCATGGGCGATACCTGGTACGCCCTCATCGGCGGGCTCTTCCCCAAGTAGTCGCGTCCGCAAGGTCCCGTCGGCGGGCGCCTGCTCCAAAACGTCGGGCACGTCGGGTACCCGGCCCCGCTTGCCCGGCTGGGGCTAGCTCAGCCGGTCGGCTTGCGCGAAAGAAAGCGGGCCAGCCGCGCGAACCAGGGCCGGCCACCTTCGGCGAGCGGCGCCGGTGGGGGTACGGGGAAATGGGTCCCGATTGCCGGCAGCTTGGGCGGTGGCGGGGCCTTGCGCGCGACGAGCCCGCCCACGAACTTGGCGATGTGGTCGACGTTCAGGCCGCCGATCGTGAGGTAGCGGTTCAGGTCGTCCGCCATTTCACCGGCGGTCTGGTATCGCAGGGCCGGGTCGCGCTCCAGCGCCTTCATGGTGATGGCGTCGAGCTCGGCCGGCACGGAGGGGCGCAGCTCGGAGGGAGGCGCGATCGGCAGCTCGAGGATCTTACGAAACGTCACCACCTGGTTGTCGGACTCGAAGAGGCTGTGGAGCGTCAACATCTCGTGCAGCACGATTCCGAGCGAGAAGATGTCCACCCGGCTGTCGATGGCCTTTCCTTCGAGGGCCTCGGGCGCCAAGTAGGCCGGCTTTCCCTTGACCGTGCCTTCGATGGTGTATGCCTGCGAAGCGCGATACTTCGCGACGCCGAAATCCAGAAGCTTCACGCCACCCGCCTGGGTCAGCAGGATGTTGGCCGGGGTCACGTCCCGGTGAATCACCTTCAGCGACTCGCCGTCCCCGTCTTTGAGGCTGTGAACGTGGTCGAGCGCCAAGCAGACTTGATGCGCAAAGTGCGCGGCCGCCATGACGGGCATCTTTTGATTGAGGCCACGCAGCGTGCCCATGGCCTGCGAGACGGAAGGGCCATCGACGTATTCGAGCACCAGAAACAGCGTGCCGTCGGCTTCGCCGAAGTCGTGGGCTTGAACGACGTTCGGATGGTGCAGAAGGCCCAAAAGCTGGGCTTCCGAGACGAACATCTTCGTGAACTGCGGATCCCGGCAGAAATGCGGCAAGATGCGCTTGACGACGACGTGGCGCTGCGCGCCGCCGGGCAGGACGTAGTGGGCCTTGAAGACCTCGGCCATTCCCCCGACGCCCAGCAACGGGCCGAGCTCGTAGTGCCCGAGCCGCACGGCTTAAGCTCCAGCACCCGACGGCGCGCCAAGACTGTCGCCGCGGCGCCGGACGTTCATCGGGCGTGCCTCTTGACCTTCTCGAGGAGGACGTCGACATCGATGGGCTTCGGAATGTAGTCGGTCGCGCCCAGATCGTCCGCGACCGCCGCGATGTGCGCGCCGGCCGACATCATGAGCACCGGAATGGGCGAGAAGCGTGGGTCCTGCCGCTGCTTGCGGCGGAAGTCCCACCCGTTCATGACGGGCATCATCAAATCCAGGAGGATGAGGTCGCAGCCGCCGGCCTGCTCCTCGAGGAGCTTCCAGGCCGCCGCGCCATGTTCGGCCTGAACGACGCGGTAGCCACTCTCCTGCAAGATCGTGCCGAGGGCGTCCCGGGCCTCGTCGTCGTCGTCGACGATCATCACGACCTTCATCGAACCTAGGGTAGGAACGAATCGCCCATTTACAAGCGCGTCCGCCGCGATGTCCGGCGGAATGGTGCGGGGCCGAAAGGCGTCTACAGCTGGGATCCGACGGGATCCGAACAGTCCCGTGCCCTTGCTCTCGACCGGAGCGTCGACGCGCTGGCCGCTTGAGTGGCCAAAGCCCGCAACGGCTTGCGCGGATCGCGGTCGTGCTTATTTTTGGCTGCCGGCCCCGCGGCCTGCCCAAAGGCGAACCGAACGCGAACCGAGGAGACGTCCGATGAATCTCAAGGATTTGAACAATCTCGACCAGGATCACGTGAAAGACCGGCTGCTCGAGATGATGGGGGTCGAAGCGAAGCGCTCGACTGGATCGTGGCTGTTCGGGACGCTGACGGCGTTTGGCGTCGGAATGCTGGTCGGGGCCGGCGTGGGATTGATCCTGGCGCCCAAGGCCGGCGCGGGGCTTCGTGAGGACCTGCGCGATCGTCTGCGCAGCGCCTCGCACCGGCTCGATCATCTCCGGGACGATCCGAGCGCCAACCCTCAGACGGCTGGCGCCTGAGTCCCGCTCCCCTCCGGCGCGCCGGGCGGTTCGCCGGGATGGCGGCGATCGTTACCAAGAACCGACCCAGCCGAAACACCCCGGCGCCGATCCGGGCGCCAGACTGCGGGCAAACGGAGGGTTTCGCATGAGCGGACTCGGCGGTCTCAACAAGGCACCGGGCGGCGTCGTCATCGGTCTCGTGCAGCTTCAGCTTCCCACGGTCACCACGCCGGCGGAGTTGGCCACCCAGACGGCGCGCGTCGTCGATCTGGTCGGGAAAGCGAGGCGCAACTTGCCCGGCATGGACCTGGTGGTATTCCCCGAATATTCGCTGCACGGACTGTCGATGAGCACCGACCCGGCGCTGATGTGCACGATGGGAGGCCCGGAGGTGGCCGCTCTGGGCGCGGCCTGTCGCGCCAACGCAATTTGGGGCTGCTTTTCGATCATGGAGGCCAACCCCAAGGGCAACCCCTACAACACGGGCCTCATCTTCGACGACGCCGGAGACCTGCGCCTCTACTATCGCAAGCTGCACCCGTGGGTTCCCGTCGAGCCTTGGGAGCCGGGCGACGTGGGCATCCCGGTGTGCGACGGACCGAACGGTAGCCGCCTTGGGCTCATCATTTGTCACGACGGCATGTTTCCCGAGGTGGCGCGCGAGTGCGCCTACAAGGGCGCGGAGATCATTCTGCGCACGGCCGGCTATACCGCGCCCATTCGCCAGGCCTGGCAGATCTCGAACCAGGCCAACGCCTTTTCGAACTTGGCCGTGACGGCCTCGGTGTGTCTCTGTGGCTCGGACGGCACCTTCGACTCGATGGGCGAGGGGATGATCGTGGGCTTCGACGGGGTGCCGCTGGTGACCGGTGGCGGACGCCCAGACGAGATCATCACCGCCGAGGTGCGGCCCGATCTGGTGCGCGAGGCGCGACGGATGTGGGGTGTCGAAAACAACATCTATCAGCTCGGCCACCGTGGGTACGTCGCCGTGAAGGGTGGCGCGGGCGATTGTCCCTACACGTACATGCACGACCTCGTCGCCGGCCGCTACCGCGTGCCCTGGGAGAGTGAGGTCGTCCACGTCGACGGGACGTCGTGTGGCTTCGCGACTCCCGAGCGGGTCTACGGTGGCGCAGTGACTGGCGCGCCCGCCGCCGCTCCAGCGCGCGACGAACCGACCGGCGCCGGCGCACGCGAGCACCGGCGCGCCCCCTTCGTTTGAACCATCGGTCTCGACGGGCGCCGTGGCGTCCGATCGCCCATCTCCGACCGATCGAATTCCCGGAGTGGGGAGGTATAGTCCGGGGCTCAGATGGTGACAGCCCCCATCGTGCTGCTCATTGCTGTGACGACCGCCCCCGACGGCGTTGCTTTGATGAACGAGGCGGCCGCGGCGTGCGTCCAGACGTTGCCGCCGGGTGCGACGACCGTCGTCCGGCAAGTTTCCAGGCTTCCAGACGACGCCGAGGTCGGTGCCGACGCCGCGGCGATCGGGGCCGCGGTGTCGGTGATCGTGACCTGGCGCGACGATGCCCGCCTGGTCAGCGACGTGCGGGTCCTGGTGCCTTCCGCCACCGAAGGGCCGGCCCACACGACGATCCGCACGATCGTCTTCAGCGCCCGCGATCTGCCGGCCGAACGAGGGCGCGCGCTCGGCTTGGTCATCGGCTCGATCCTCGACGGGGTGTGGGGGACGGGCGTCGAGCCCCTTCGGGAGGCGACCGATCTAAGATCCGGGTCTGCCGCTGTCGCGTCGATCGATTCCGAGATTCCGGCGGCGATCGGGTCGCTGGGCGGTCAATCCCCACCCGCGCCACCCCAATGGGCGCTGGAGGCCAGCGTCGTGACGGCCGTTGATCGAGACCAGGATTTTGATGACACCATCGGGGGGATGATCGCTCTGCGGCGCACGCTTCGACCGCACTGGGCTGCGCGGGTTGGGCTCGGGCTGCGGGTCGTCGACCTGGATGGCACGGACGCCAGCGCCCGGACCACCTCGGCCGAGCTCGGCCTGGTGTGGTCGAGCGACGGCTTCGCTCGCCCGGCGGGATTCGGCTTCGGCGCGCGGATCGATCTGCTGGGCGTCCGCGAGGCCATCAAGCGCTCCGGCAGCGACGACCGGCGATTCGAGGAGGTCTGGTCGGCCGGCGCGGATGTCTTGGGCCAACTCGGCTTCGGTCTGTCGGCTGGAACGACCTTGCTCCTGAGCGCCGGGGCGGAGGCGGTCTTGGCCGACGCCCGTTTGGTCGCGCCGGATCAGCCGACCGCCGAGCTGCCGTGGGATCGCCTGATTGTCGAGCTGGGGGTGCTCTCGCGCTTCTAGGCCCGCCTGCTTCGGCGGCGCCGGGGGTACTCTTGCCGGGAGGCCTGCATGGTCGCCTTTCGCCCAGGGATTCCAGCGCTCAGCGTCGTTACCGGCGCCTCTTCCGCCGATGCGCAACGCCGTCCCGCGCGCAGCGACGACGAGATCCTCTCCGCGCTCCGGCGGGGCGACGCGCGGGTGGCCGACGATTTTTACTGGCGGGTGAAGCCGGTGGTGGACCGAACCGTCCGCCGCCTGCTCGGACGCCTCGATCGCGATGGAGAAGATCTGGTTCAAATCGCGCTCGTCCAGCTCATCGAATCGGTGACGGGCTACCGGGGCGACTGCCCGCTCGACGCCTGGGTCTCGGCTGTCTCGGCCCACGTCGTCTACAAGCACATCCGACGCCGGCGATTGGAGCGGAGCATCTTCGCCGCGGCGCTCGAAGACGACGAAGAGATCGCGGTCGGTCCCAAGTCGACCGGCGGCGAGACCGCATCGCTGCGGGAGGCGCTGCGACAGATCGGCGACCACCTGGTCGCCATGCGCTCCGATCGCGCCTGGGCCTTCTTGCTTCACGACGTCTGCGGCTATTCGCTGGATGAAGTGGCCCATATTTGCGGCGTGTCGGTCGTCGCCGCGCAGAGTCGCCTGGTGCGCGGCCGCCGCGAAATCCACCACAAGATCGCGGCCGATCCTCGGCTGGTGGCCATCCTCGACCGAGGCGATCCGTGAGCACCTATCGCTACGCGGAACGGGCGGCGCGTCTCTTACGTGCCGCCCGGGCGCGGATCCGGCCGCACCGATCGGTCACTGTCGACAGCGCGATCTCGGTGCTGGCAGAGGCCATCGTCCGCAGCGCCTCCCGTCGGCGCCGGCGTCGAACCACGGCGCTGATCGGCACGGCGACGGCGATCCTGAGCGTCGCGCTGGCGATGGTTTGGACTCCGTGGCGATCTCGGCCTCCCGTTTTTTCGGTCCAAGGCGCGGTGTTCGCGGTCCGACCGAGGTTGGTCGCCGCCGCGGGCGCTCTGGCGACGCTGACGACCCCGGGTGGGCAGGTCCACCCCCTGTCATCTGGCCACGAATGGCTGGTGGGTGAAGGGTTGCGGAACGACGCTCTTCCCTTGGCTTTGTCGGCGGCGGACGGCACCACGATCACTCTGCAGCCGCGCTCCGACCTGAAGCTCGTACGCGCCGACACGCAACGCTGGCTTCGTCTGGCGAGCGGTGGCGTGTCGGTCCACGTCGCCAAGCTGCGGGCGGACGAGCGGTTCGTGATCGCCACGCCCGACGCGGAGGTGGAGGTGCGCGGGACCCGTTTCCACGTGGCGATCGCGCCCCCCGATGGGGCCTGCGGCGGCGGGACGGCGACCCGGGTGGTGGTCGAAGAGGGCGTGGTCGTGGTTCGCTCCGCGGGGCGCTCGTTCGACGTGGAGGCTGCAAGCCGCTGGCCGGCCGCGTGCGCGGAGCCATCCGAGCCGGCGCCGTCACCCACCCGATCGTCCGGCCCGGCGAAGCGTCCGCCGCAGGGGCCGCCGTGGCTGAGGAGCTCGCCCCACGGGGAGGTCTCGGCACCTTCGACGCTGGCCACGGAGAACGATCTCTTCGGCGCGGCGCTGAAGGCCGAGCGTGCGGGGGATCGCCGCTCGGCCGCGCAGCTTCTGGATGTGCTGGTCTCGCGGTTTCCTGCCAGTCCCCTCGCGGAGAGCGCGAAAAAAGCCCGCGCCAGGTTGGATTCATCGCCGACGCCCCCGTGATGTGATCGGCGTCGCGTCCGCCTGCTTGCTCCGCCTCCGCGGCACCCACCCGACATGGCCGACGACGCGATTCGATCTTGCACAGCTTGTCCTCGACGACGACTCGATCGCCGGGAGATGCTCGTCTTGACCGGCGCCTCGGCGGGCCTGGCCGTGCTGAGCGTGGCGCTTTCTGGCTGCGAGGCGACCGGCACGGCGCCGTCGGGGCCAGAGAACGTCGGAAATGTCTCCGCCCTGCAAGTCGGAACGCTGCTCATCATGTCGAATGCCGTCGTGGCCCGAGATGCGAACGGCGTCTATGCGATGTCGGCCATCTGCACCCACGCCGGGTGCTTCCTCGACGACGGGGCGCAGACCATTGCGGCGGGGCTGGGGTGTCCTTGCCACGGTTCGACCTTCGACGGAAACGGAACGGTCACCCACGGACCGGCCAACACCGCGCTGCAGCACTACGCGGTCGCCATCGCGGCGGACGGATCGATCACGGTCGACGGGAGCCAGCCGGTATCCGCCGACACCCGGACCGCGGTCGGCTAGACGGCGTCCGTCGCCTCGAGCACCTCGCGCACCTTGGCGGTCAGTGACTCGGGGGTGATCGGCTTTTGCAAAAACGCCACGCGGGCTTCGAGGACGCCGTGCCGGACGATGCTGTCGTCCGTATAGCCGGACATACAGAGCACACGCATGTCGGGGCGCGACCGCGCCAGACGCTTGGCGAGTTCGGGACCGCTCATCTGCGGCATCACAATGTCGCTCAGGAGCAGATCGATCCGACCGGGATGGCTCTCCGCGTGGAGCAGCGCCTCGCCGGCGTTGCGGGCTTCGATGACGTGGTAGCCGCAGCGGCTGAGAATCCCCCGCGCGACGGCGCGCACCTGATGGTCGTCCTCGACCAGCAGGATCGTTTCGGACCCCCGCAACGTTGCGCGCGGCAGGCTGGGACGCACGACATCCACGGCTCGGTCGACGCGCGGAAAGTAGATCTTGAAGGTCGTTCCCTGGCCGAGCTCGCTGTAGACCCATACGCTGCCGCCGCTCTGCTGGACGATGCCGAAAACCGTGGAGAGTCCGAGGCCGGTCCCCTTGCCGGCTTCCTTGGTCGTGAAGAAGGGCTCGAAGATGCGGGTCATCGTGGTGCGATCCATGCCGGTGCCGGTGTCGGTGATCGCCAGCATCACGTGCGGCCCGGGCTTCACGCCCAGGTGATCCCGCGCGTAGGTCTCGTCGAGCACGACGTTGGCGGTCTCCAGGGTCAGCTTGCCGCCGGCCGGCATCGCGTCGCGGGCGTTGATGACCAGGTTCATGATGACCTGTTCGATGTTGTTCGGATCGACCAGGACCCGCCCGAGCGGCTGCGTGGGTCGCGCCACCAGGTCGACGTCCACCCCCACGATGCGCTGGAGCATCTTGGCCATGTTCACCAGCACCTCGTTCAGATCGATGACCTTGGGCTGTAGCACCTGCTGGCGGCTGAACATCAGCAGCTGCCGGGTCAGCTCGGCGGCCCGTTGGGCGGCTTTGCCGATCTCCTCCACCTCGTCGCGCATGGGCCCGTCGGGCTTCAGATCCATCAGCATCAGATCCGCGTAACTGAGGATGACCGACAGGACGTTGTTGAAATCGTGGGCGACGCCGCCGGCCAAGCGCCCCACGGCCTCCATCTTCTGCGAATGGCGGAGCTGCTCCTCGGTGCGCCGGAGCGCTTCTTCGCCCTTGCGCTGCGCGGTCAGGTCCTTGATGACCGTGATCCGTGCGCGGTGCCCCGCGAACGGCAGCGCGCGGGTCGTGTACTCGGCGACCAGCTCCGAGCCGTCCTTGCATCGATAGGGCGAGGTCCCAGTGGCCGGCGCGTCCCCCCAGGTGGCCAGCCTGTCCCGGACCGTCTCCGGCCCGTCGCCGGCGAGCGTCGACACTTTGAGCTCCATGAATTCGTCGTGCCGATAGCCGTAGAGCTGGAGCGCTGCTTGGTTGACGGCGAGCGGCGCCAGGGTCTCGACGTCGTAAACGAACAGCGGCAGCGGGCTGGCTTCGAACAGCAAGCGGTGGGCCTCATCGGAGTCGCGGAGCGCGTCGTTGGCGCGCGCGGCGGCGGCGTGCGAGGCGCGCTCGGCGCCATACGACCGCGCGTTGGCGATGGCCAGCGCCGCGTGGTCGGCGAGGGCGCCGACGAACGCCAGGTCGTCCTCGCCGTAGGGACGGTCGGGGCTGCTGCGGATCAGGTTGGCGACGCCGAGGATCTTCCCCCGGCATTTGAGCGGAACGGCGATGGAGGTCGTGATCCCGAGGCGCTCGAGGAACGATCGATAGCGCGGATCGGCGGCGGCGGCATATTCGGCGGCGGTGCGGGTGGACACCAGCATCGGTTGCCCCGAGGCGGCGACCCGACCCGAGAGGCCTTCGCCGAGACGCTGGCGCTCGGACACCGGCCCCTGCCTGGCCAGCGCGAGGATCGCCGGATCCCGGTGGTAGACCGAGCCGGTCGGTTCCAGCCACTGCCCGTCCTCGCTCATGATTCGGATCCCGCACAGATCGCCGACCACTTGGCCGAGGCGGCGGGCCACGACCTCGAGCAGCTGGTCGTAGTCGTGCGTCATCGCGGAGAACTCTTGGGCGGCCTCGACCAGCAGGCCCAAGCGATCGCCCACCCGCTTGCGCTCGGCCAGCTCGCGCTGCGCCTCGGCCGCGCGGTGCGCCAGGTCATCGAGCAGGATGTTGAGCGCCAGCGCAAACTTCGTGGTTGGGTCGTCGAGCTCCGCCCCGTCGGACACCGACACCCGCGCGGTTAGGTCACCGACAGATGCGGCGGCCATGACGGCGAAGATGTCGTCGAACGACGGCGTTTCATTCATGCGGCGATGCCCCGGTTGCGCAGCCAGACTCGGGCCGCCGGTTCGTTGGCGAAGGTCCTCAATTGGATGCCGGTGCCGATCCGGAACAGCTCGACCACGACGTGGATCACCGGGCCAAGATTGATGAGTGCGATGAAAGCGCTCTCACGGTGCTGCCGGAAGAACCCGCTGGCCTTGGCGCGATATTCGGCGTCGGTTCCCAGGAGCCCCGCCGCGTCCGCCAACACGGCGAACGGCTGGTGTTGCTCCCCGATCCAGCCCGTCAGCGACGCCACCAAAAAGTCGCCATCGGGGCCGCGCAAGGTCACGCCCTTGGTGTAGCGAACACCCGCTAGGCGCTGGTCTTGATCCCACGAAATTTCCGTCGAAGGGCTGGATACCGTGACCAATGCCGATCTGTCCTCTCTCCCCCCGCAGCACGCCACGCCGCCGTTACACCGACGGCGACGGTTGGTTCTTCACCGAGCCAGATAGCGGGTTTCGAGCTAAACGGCCTGAAAATCCCGTCCGTCGCAAATCGTGTCCCATACGCCGCCTCAGGTCAACCCGCGCCAGAAAGCCGGCGCGCAGGGCTCCGACCGGCGGCGGATCGGAACACGGCCCTTTGGGCTCGCGTATGGGGCGGTCTCCGACTACGTGACGCCTCACTTCGAGTCGGCGCGCGGCGCCGTGCAGATCGCCAGGTAGCTGCGAACCGCGCTCGGCAGGCCGACCGCCAGCGCGTCGGCGATGAGCGCATGCCCGATCGAGACCTCGTCGATCGGACGCACGCCATCCAAAAACAGATCGAGGTTGTCCAGGTTGAGGTCGTGTCCGGCATTGATGCCGAGCCCTTGTGCGCGTGCCGCCGCCGCCGCCGCGACGTAGGGGGCCAGCCCCAGCGCCCCGCGGCCCTCGGCGGCCAGGGCCGCGTACGGCTCGGTGTACAGCTCGACGCGGTCGGCGCCCAGCGTCTTCGCCAGCGGCATCAGCTCGGCGATGGGATCGACGAACAGGCTCACCCGGCACCCGAGCTCGCGCAGCCGCGCCACCGAGGCCGACAGCGCGGTCCATTGATCGCGCGTCAGCTCGGCCAGGTTCCAGCCGTGGTTGCTGGTCAGCGCCTCGCGTGCGTCCGGCACCAGCGTGGCCTGGTTCGGCCGCGCCCGCTCACAGTGCTCGACGAGCCCGTGGAATGGGTTGCCCTCGATATTGAGCTCGGCGCCTAGAAATCGCGCCACCACGGCGGCCAGCTCGGGCACGTCGCCGGCGCGGATGTGCCGCTCGTCGGGTCGGGGGTGGACCGTTATCCCATGCGCGCCGGACGCGAGGGCCAGCGCCGCGAGCTGCGCCAGGTCGGGGATGGCGTTGGCGCGGGTGTTGCGAAGGGTGGCGATCTTGTTGACGTTGACGGACAGCTTGGTCACGGGACGGCGATGTTATGCCAGGTCTGCCGCGCCGGTTGATCTCCATTCGGGCCAGGGGCTAAACTGGCGACGGCTTCCCGCGGTCCTCGGCCGGGCGCGTTTTCCCTGGCCAGCTCTTTTCGTGAAGGACTCGCTCACTGGGAACATCCATCGCCATGCAGATGCGCACCCTCCTGCTTGCCGCTGCTTGGGCTGGATTGATCGGCCTCGGCTGCACGGGCGGATCCGGCCAATCGACGCAAGATTCGGGCGGCGGCGCCGGATCGGCCGGCACAGCTGGCGCGGGCGGCAATCCCGGATCGGGCGGCCACCTTGGCTCCGGCGGCGGCGGCTCGACGGGGACCGCCGGCTCGGGCGGGACCGGTGCGGCCGGGATCTCGGGCGCCGCTGGAAATGTGGGCGGCGCTGGCACGTCGGGCACTGCGGGCACGTCGGGAACGACGACCGGCGCGGGGGGAGCTGGCACCGGCGGAACCTCTGGTGTGGGCGGCGGTGCAGGAACCGGCGCGGCGGGCCGCGGCGGTGCGGCCGGAGGCAGCGGCGGCACGGCGGGGCACGGCGGCTCCGGCGGAGCAGCGACCGGCGGCAGCTCGGGCGTCGCCGGTCGGGGTGGCTCCGGCGGCTCTGCGGGTGCGGCCGGCGGGGGCGCCGCAGGCGCGTCGGCTGGTGCCGGCGGCACAGGTGGTGCAACCAAACCGAAGATTACGGCCGCGGCCGGGACCACGCTGGTCGTGGTCAATCCCGCTGTTCACCACCAGACCTTCGAGGGCTGGGGGACCAGTCTGTGCTGGTGGGCCAACCACGTCGGTGGTTGGTCGGCCGCCAACCGCAACGCGGTCGTCGACAAGATGATCGATGCCACCAATGGCCTCGGCTACAACGTGTTCCGCTACAACATCGGCGGCGGCGACGATCCGACGCACACGCACATGGGCCAGTACAAGAACATGCCCGGCTTCGAGCCGACGCCGGGCACCTGGGACTGGACCGCCGACGCCAACCAGCGGGCGATCCTGCAACGTATCGTCGCCGACAATGCCAACGCGATCCTCGAGGCGTTCTCGAATTCGCCGCCCTACTGGATGACGAACAGCGGCTGTTCGTCGGGCAACACCGACGGCTCCAACAATCTGAAGACCGCCTCCTACGACGCCTTCGCCGACTACCTGACCGAGGTCGTGAAGCACTACCACGACACCTACGGAATCACGTTCCGGACGCTCGAGGCGCTCAACGAGCCCAATGCGACCTGGTGGACGGCCTTGGGCGGGCAGGAGGGGTGCCACTTTTCGCCCAGCAACCAGCAGACGATCATCAAGGCGCTCGGCGCCTCGTTGACGGCCAAGGCGCTGACCGGGACGACGGTCAGCGCCTCCGACGAGAACAGCATCGACGACGGCTACAACAACATCGAGGCATTCGACGCGACGACGATCGCGGACATGAGCCAGATGAACGTGCACACCTACAGCGGGTCGGACCGCACCCAGCTGAGCGCGCTGGCGACCAGCAAAGGTAAGCGCCTCTGGGCGTCGGAATCGGGGCCGCTGAACCAGACGCTGGCCGACGACACCGATGCCGCCGTCTTCATGGCGGGGCGGATCATCTCCGACCTGCGCGATCTACAGCCGCAGGCCTGGGTGGACTGGCAGGTCGGCGATCCCAGCACCAACTGGGCCAGCTTCACGCTCAATGACACGCAGCAGACGTTCGGCTATCTGAAGCGCTTCTACATGCACTCGGGATTCAGCCGCTACATTCGTCCTGGGTCGACGTTCGTCGACATCAATGAGACCGCCATGGTCGCCGCCGTGAGCGCCGACGGCAAGAGCTTGACGATCGTTGTGCGCAACGGCAGCACCACCGCCAGCGCCGGCTTCACGTTCGATCTGACCGCGCTCGCGTCGGTCGGGACCGCGACGACCGCCACCCGCACCTCGCGCACCGAAAACCTGGTGTCGCTCACGGCGCTGCCGATCCAAGGCTGGAGCTTCGTCGCGACCGTGGCGCCATATTCGATCACGACCTTCGTCGTGCCGATGCCGTAGTCGCGCCTGGCCCACTGGCAATCCGCTGTTTTAGTGCCCGCGCCGGATCTCGGGCGGATGAAAGCGGATCTCGAACGTGTGCTGGATGCGGTCCCGACAGGTGATGGCGCCGGTCTGTAAGTCGACGCTCTTGGGAACCGGCGTGCGGTGTTCCTGGTAGACGGCGTGGTAGCCGCGTTCGGCCAGGGTGTCGAGCAGCATGTCGACCGGGATCGCGTCTTCGAAGAGCGCGCTGTCGGTTTTCACCACGCAGCGACCGGCCAAGGCGTGGCGCACGATGACCGGGACGACGTGCGTCTCGATGAAAGCCGCGACCTCTTTGAACAGGGGCGCGGCGGCATGTTCGTAAGAGTCGAGGCGGCGCACCAACTCTTGCCGGGCGTACAGGGTCAGCTCCGACACCAGCGGGATGTGATGAATGATGTCGAAGGTCGCCTGTCCCAGCTCGAGCGAGCTTTGGTATTGGAACTCGGCGTTGATGCTTCGTTCGACGTCCACCAAGGGGGCGTCGGCGTTGATGAAATGATAGTGAAAGTGCCTTCGTAAGCTGGTCAACGCCTCGTAGGTCAGCTCTTTGAAGGTCCGATAGCGGTTTCGCGCCAGAGCTTCGTCGACGTCGGTGGGACGCAATTCGAGCAGCCCGCCGACTCCGGTTCTATGAACCTTCTCGTTGTGGGCGCCGATCTCGCGTCCGCGGTTCAGTTGCCGCTCGACCGAGGTTTGCTCGCCCACGAACAGCACCGTGATGCGGAAGATGGGGCGGCGGAACCGCTTGCCGGTGGGGGTACCCCAATAGATGGTGCGCAGCTGCGTGATCTGGTCGTGTAACAGCTTGACGGCCTCGGCCTGGACCTTGGTGCGTGGGAACCCGTCGACGACGACGCCCGTCTGGTAGGCCGGCTCGAGCAGCTTATAGAGCAGCGCCTCGATCACCTCCCGATCCCCGACGAACTGCCCGCGATCTTTCAGCGCGCGCATCTCGGGGGTGTCCAACAGATCGCTCACGACGATGGGTGGCGCGGTCAGACCCCGCTCGCGAAGAATGAACGGCGTGTTGGTCCCCTTGCCCGAGCCGGGCGCGCCGCCCAGCCACATGATCTCCTTGGGGAAGACCATGTTCTCGAGGCCGCGCTCGTGCACCAGGCGGTTCCAGACCTGTCCGAAAATCAGCGGGGCATCTTTGATTTCCAGCTCGGGAGTTGCGAGGCGGGCGGCGCCGGTATCGGCAGGGCCTGCCGGCAGAGACTCTGGGTCGGACATGGGATCGGCAGCTTAGAGAATCGCAGCTTCCCTGGGTCAGGAATTCGGCCCTGGCGGCCGTGGGTTGGTCGTGGACGCCGCGCGTCCCACGCACCGACCGGCCGTGATCCGCACCGACTTGGCGGTGAGCCGCCGCCGGCACCAGCGACAACTTCTGCTCGAGGGCGATCTGCGGCACATCCAGGATATCTGCGAAAAGGACCCCATGAAAACGACGCTGATTTCGACCCGGACGCTCTTCTTTTTTGCCGTCGCTGCCTCCTTCGCGACCGGCTGCTCGAGCTCGAGCACACCGGAGAAGGACGCGGGTAGCCAGGCGGGAAGCGGCGGCGGCGCCGGAACCGGTGGCGGCGGCGCCGCCGGAACGGGTGGCAGCGGCGCGACCGCGGGCACCACGGGAACCAGCGATGGCGGCGCGGGCACGGGCGGCACCACCGGAACCGATGGCGGGACCGCCCCGTTCGTCTACTTCGTGCAACAGGCCAATGGCACCACGACCGCGACGCTGTCCGGCGGAACGTTTACGGTCAACAGCACCTATGGCGCATCGGGCAACGGCTTCAAATATGTGGCGCCCAACTATTACGGCACCGTGAGCAACGGCTTCCTGGCGTTCCCCACCCCGATGACGGGCGACTTCAGCATCACGGCCCAAGTGAACATCACCACCCAGAACAAGGCCAATAACGCCTGCGGCATCGGCGTCGGCATCACCACCGGATTTGGCGGGAGCGACTCTTACGCCTACGCGCTGATGCGCAATACGAACAACTCCACCAACGGCTACTCCGTGAGCGGCGCAGGTACACTGTCGGCGGGCGCACCCACGGTGGCTTTCACCAACGGAACGCCGCTGCAGCTGACCTTCAGTCGTGCGGGCAGCAACGTGACCTACGCCGCCGGTCCCGTCGGAGGCACGGCGACCACCAGCACCCTCGCCGCGAGCCTTCTCACCAACGGAACGACGGCCTATGGCGCGGGCGCGGTTTACCCCGCGATCTCCTTCAACAACGTCGCGGCCACCATCACCGGCCTCGTGATCAAGGACGCCAGCGGCTCCACGGTCTACGACTCGGCGACCGGAACCCTCGTCAACTATGTCCCCGCGTCGCTCATTGTCTCGGCGGCCTCCGTGAACTTGAACAAGGGCGCCTCGGGCACCGTGATTGCCACCGCGAACGCGATCGGCGGCGCGCTCTCGGCCGTGACGGCGGTATCCGCCGATCCCACCATCGCCACGGCAACGGTGGCCCAAGGGGCGACCAACTCGACCATCACGCTGAATGGCGTCAAGGGCGGGGCGACGACCGTTACCGTCACCAATACCGGCGACCCCAACAGCGCGACGAACACCAAGACCTTCCTGGTTTCGGTCGCCGAGTACGCGGCCACCGATCCGTACGGCTCGCTCGCGGCGCGCGCCTATCCCGTTCCGGGCGCGACCAGCGCCTATACCGATGGGGAGCTGGCCCTCACCTTCGACGCGCCGCCCACCCTGAACACGGGCGGCTTGATCAAGATCCTCGCGCTCGCCGACGGCAGCGAGGTCGACAGCATCGGCTTCACCGGCGAGACCCAGACCTTCGGCACGACGGTGGTCAACGTCGGGTCGCAGCTGGTTCGTGTCAGCGGCAACACCGTCTTTTTCACGCCCCATCTCGGGAAGCTCGTCTACGGCGCCGCTTACTACGTGGCCATTCCCACCACCGCCATCACCGGCACCTTGAACGCGGTCGCATTCAACGGTCTGTCCAATCTGAAGACGGTCGCCACCTGGAGCTTCACGACGCGAGCGGCCCCGGTCTTGACCGCGACCGTGACAGTCGACGGTTCGCAGACCAGCACCGCCAATTTCCGTACGTTGCAAGGGGCGCTCGGCAGCCTCGCGACGGTGACGCCCAGCGCCACCAACTTCACGATCAACATCGCCGCCGGCACATACAATGAGCTGGTCCATTACACGGGCCCGGGCGCGACCCAAACTATCAGCATCATCGGACCCACGGGAAATGCCCAGGGGAACACCTGCATCGTCCAGTATTCCAACGGCAACGCCATCAACGGCAGCACGCAGACGCGCGCCGCAATGTACTTCAGCGGCACCAATCTGATCCTTCAGAACATCGCCGTGAAGAACACGGGGGTTCGTTCGGTCGTGAGCCAGGCCGAGGCCCTCTTCTTCGGCAGCGGTGGCGGGTTCACCCTGGCCGCCTTCAACAGCTCTTTTTACAGCAACCAGGACACCATCCAGACGTCGGGGCGGAACTGGTTCTACGACTGCTATGTCGAGGGCAACGTGGATTTCATCTGGGGCACCGCCGATGCGGCGCTCTTCGAGAGCTGCAGCTTGCATTTCATCAACGACCTGGCAGGCGCGGCGGCCAGCTACGGCCTCTTCGTCGCCCGCACCGGCACGACCATCGCCGCCGGCGCGAGCGGGACGGTTCCGAAAGGGTACGTGCTGCTCGACTCCACGGTCAGCGTCGACGCCAACGTGACGGCCTTCTTCGGCCGAGACGCGGGCGTGGGCGCGTTCTATGACCAGGCCGCCCTCGTCAATGTCGTCTTCAGTGGGGCCGGCATGATCGGCGCCGGCATCTGGAACGTCACCACCGCGCCGCTCTCCCTCGGCGACTCCAGCTACGTCGGCTGGAAGTCGGCGGGGTGCTCGGGGCTCAATCTCGCGACGCTGACCACCGACCCGAAGACGTCGGCGGCCATCGCCGGCCAGGCGGCCGAATACGATACCCGTGACCACATCCTGAATCGCGTCGTCACGGTGACCGCAGGTGTCCCGACCGGTTACCAGGCCGCCACCACCACCTGGGATGTCTCGTCGCTCGCGACGGCCTGGGGCGCACCCTAGCTCGTCCGAAGCCGCCGGGCGCGTTCCGATCACCGCGGCCGATCTCACTTGGCGGCGGCGGCCGGCTACTTGGCGGCGGCGGCCGCCACCTGGGCCAGGTGGCCGATGATCGTGTCGAGCGCGGGGCGGTTCTCGCCCCCTTCGGGGATCACGAGATCCGCGAACCGCTTGGACGGCTCGACGAACGCCAGGTGCATCGGGCGCACCGTCGCGTCGTACTGTTCGCGCACCTGGGCGAACGTGCGGCCGCGCTGCTCGATGTCGCGCTCGAGCCGACGCATCAGGCGGATGTCGGCGTCGGTGTCGACGAAGATCTTGAGGTCCATGTGGGCGCGGAGGCGCTCGTCCGCCAGCACCAGGATCCCCTCGACGATCACGACCGGGGCCGGCTCGACCCGGCGGGTCTCGGGGCGCCGCACGTGCTGCCGAAAGTCGTACTGGGGGATCTCGACCGGCCGACCGGCGCGCAGTTCGACCAGATGGGCAACCAGCAGCTCGGTCTCGATCGCGGCTGGATGGTCGTAGTTGACCAGCAGCCGCTCCGCGGCGGACATCGCCGAGCGATCCCGGTAGTAGGCGTCGTGATCGATGACCACCACCGGGTTGCCGGATAGCCCCGCCACCAGCCGCTTGGCGACCGTCGTTTTTCCGGACCCGGTTCCGCCGGCGATTCCCAAGAGAAACACACAGACAGCTTACACGGCCCGGCGCGTCTCACCGGATCCGGGAGATCGGCTTCGGGGCTAATCTCCCTCGAGATGGCGGGCGGTTGGGTCGTTGGTTCTGGCCGGCATACCGACTGCTGCGGCGCCAATGTCTTGGACGCGCTATTTCGCCGTCCCAAGGACGCGCCAGGAAGCTGGCGCATAGAGGTGCCCGAGTCATGGCGGCGCCGCCACGTGTCGAAATCGAAATTCATAGCGATCAATGCCGGAGCCGATATGGGTAAGCGTGATAACGTTTTTCGATGCGAAAAACTGTTTCTAGGGTGCTCTGGACTTCGTCGCTCATCGGTTTGGCGTTCGTCGCGTGCGGGACCAACGAAGACGGAGAGGTCGTCGGCTCCGGAGCGTCCGCGACCACCACCGATACGAGTGCCGTTACGAGCTGCACCGTAGCTCCCGGCTCGCAGATCGGCACCTTCACGGATCCCGACACGGTAACCCCCATCGCGCCGCCCAATCCGCCGGGGATGAGCTTGAAGGACACGACGGGTGCGCTCGTCAACGCGCACGGCGGCGGGATCATCAAGGTCTGCGACACGTTTTACCTGCACGGCGAATACTTCCTGAGCACGACGACCGACAACAACTTCAACGGGTTTTCGATGTACTCGTCGAAGGACTTCGCGACCTGGAAGAACGAAGGGATCATCTTGCCGCAACAGGCGAGCGGCCAGCTGGGGCCGAACCGAAAGGGCGAGCGGCCGCACATCATCAAGTGCCCGGCCACCGGCGAGTTCGTGCTCTATGCGCACGCGGCCGACACGACCTACCAGGTCGACAAGGAGGTCGTCTACGCGACCTCTGCCACGGTGAATGGCAAGTATGCGTTCAAAGGATCTCTGACCAACGCCAGCGGAACCACGGCGTCCCACAGCGATATGAGCGCGCTGACCGATGGCAACAACGCCTACGTGATCACGGAGAGCGGCTGGGTCTACACGCTGGCCAGCGACTGCCACAGTTGGGTGTCGGCCAAACAATACTCCGCCGTCAACGGGACCAGCGGTGGCATCGAGGCGCCTACCATCTTCAAATCGGGCAGCACCTACTATTGGTTGGGCTCGTCCAAGACCGGTTGGCGCGCCAACGACGATTTCTATTCGACAGCCCCCGCCATCACCGGCCCCTGGACTTACCAGGGATTCGTCGCGCCCCAGGGGGACCTGACCTGGATGACCCAGGTCACCTGGGTCATGCCGGTGGTCGGCACGAAGGGTACCGTCAACGTGTTCTGGGGCGATCATTGGTATGGCGACCAGGACACGACCGCGCCCGGCAAGCACAACAATCTGGCCACCTACGTGTTTCAGCCGCTGGTCTTCACGGGGACGAAGATCGGGCTGCCGACCTACAAGGTCAGCTGGAAGCTGGACGTCGGCGCCGGGACTTGGAACTAGCCGGCTACTGAGCTGAACCCAAAACGTCTGGCGCGCTTGGTGGGCGCGGTCTCTACCAGCCCATGACGGCGCCCAAGCGCGCCGCCAGAGTGGTCCCCATGGCTTGCTGGCCCGCCACGTTGGGATGCTGATTGCAGCCCAGATTGTTTTGCACGGAGTCGAGGCTCAGCACTTCGACCCTCGACTCGCCGCCGTTCTTCAAGGTGGCCAGGATGTCGTCGAGCCGCGTGAGGCGCGTGCCGCCGTACATGTCGATGAGGATGAAGTAGGTGTCCGGGTACTTGCCTCGGATGGTCTGGACGAAGGACACGTAGGCGGTCTCATACGGCGTCCCCGGATCGCCCGCTCCGAAGTCGTTGGTGCCCAGATTGATGACCACCACTTGCGGCTGATAAAGAGTGAAGTCCCAAGAAACCGTGTCCGGCAGCGCGTACGGGTAGCGCTTGGGCATTGTCAGGGAGGCCGCGGTGGGTGTGGTCTCGCCGTAGTTGCGGTACACGCCGATCCCCGAATACGCAATGGTGACCACGTCGGCCGAGACCGCCCGCGCCGCGACCGAGCCGTACGCCAAATAGTTGTCGGTGAACGCGTCGATGCCGCCCGTGCAGGTGGCATCGCCCTCGACGCCCGCCCCCACCGATAGCGAGTCGCCGATCACCTCGATGCGCCGGGAAGGCGCGGCGACCGGCGCCAGGAGGGTCCCACCCGAGCTGAGCCCCGTCAGACCACCGAACGTCGTCGTACCGCCGGGCGACGCTTCGGTGTTCCGCCAAATCAGGATGTCGTGCGTGCCACTGGTGAGCCCCGACGCCAGCGACAGCGTCGACTGGCCCGAGGCCATGGCGATGGTCTTCGGCGTTCCACCGTCGATGATCACCGTGATGCGGTTGTTGCTGGTGGCGTTGTTGACGGCCATCGCCACCTGCGTACCAGTGAACTGCGCCTGGATGTTGACCCCGGGCCACGAATACTGAACCGAGCCGGACGCCCCGCCCGGTGCGGTTCTTCCCACGATGCGTGGCGCGGCCGATCCCGTGCCGGCGCCAGCGGCACCGCCCGAGCTCCCGCCCGTTTGCATGGCGCCGCCCGTGGCTCCCCCG
>DASRLC010000188.1:0-7174 GCA_035648655.1 Polyangia bacterium | reverse complement strand
CCTCCGAGACGCCCACCCGCAACAGGGTCGGGAAGGCCTTGGCGACGCGGGCCAGATCGCTCGCGAACCCCGGTCGGGCCGGCGGCGCGCCGGTGTTCATCCGTTCGCGCGCGACGCCGTGCGCGCCTCTTTGTCGCCCGCCCCGAACAGCTCGCGCATGACCTCTTCGAGCGGCGCCTCTTCGATCGTGAGGTCGACGATCGGCAGGGCCGCCAGCGCGGCCTGAACCACCGCCGAGAGGCGCGCGTGCGGCACCGACAGCACCGCCTGCGCCGCGTCGGCCGAGACCACCGTCCCCAGCTTTTCGAGGTCGGCCCGCTCGACCGCCCGCGACAGGCGCAACGTCATCCGTTTGTCGGGCCGCACCCGCCGCGCCAGCTCTTGCAGGTTGCCGTCGTAGATCAGGCGGCCGTGGTCGATCACCACCACCCGCGGGCAGAGCGCCACCACGTCGTCCATGTAGTGGCTGGTGAGCAGCACCGCGGCGCCGAAGCGTTCGTTGTAGTCGCGGATGAAGTCGCGCATCTTGGCCTGCATCGACACGTCGAGGCCGATGGTCGGCTCGTCGAGGAACAGCACCCGCGGCCGGTGCAGCAGCGCCGCCACCAGCTCGCACTTCATCCGCTCGCCAAGCGAGAGCTGGCGCGTCGGTTTGTTGACCAGATCGCCGATCTCCAGCAGCTCGACCAGCGTCCGGACGGTCTCGTCGGCCTGGGCGCGTGGGATGTCGTAGATGGCGCGGTTCATCGCGTAGGTCTCCGACGGCGGCAGATCCCACAGCAGCTGCTGCTTCTGACCCATCACCAGCGTGATGAGCTGAAGGAAACGCGGGTCGCGATCGTGCGGCACGAACGATCCCACCCGCACGCTGCCCGAGGTGGGGTGCAGCAGGCCGGCCAACACCTTGAGGGTGGTGGTCTTCCCGGCGCCGTTCGGACCCAAGAAACCCACCCGCTCACCCTCGGCGATCTGGAAGGACAGGTCCTCGACCGCCTTGACGACCTCGTACTTGCGCCGCAGCACCGACCGCAGCGCCGCGGCCAGCCCGGGGACGCGCTTGTGCACCCGGTAGCTCTTGCAGAGGTTGCGGACGTCGATCATAGGCGTTTGAGGCATAAGCAAGCGGGAAGCTCAGCGGAGGGGCAGGGTCGCGGATCTCAATCGTACACGGGTAACCGTGTGGTGGGCGGTTGGTTACGTGGGTGTAACGGATCGCCGGCTTGCCCGCAATGATTGCGGATTAATTGGGGAGATCGGGCCTCACCCCGAGCTGGTTTCGTTCTTGCAAAAGCGACCGGCATCATGAAAACCAACCCGCGAATCAACCCGCAATCGCCGAAGGTCGTTCTCAAGCGCCGCTACCGCATCCTGGTGGTCGACGACGATGCCGATGCGCGCGAAATCGTGGCCGCCGCGCTCATCGAGACCGGCTACGCGGTCGACGTCGCCTCGGACGGCTTCGAGGCCGTCGCCAAGCTGCAGGCCGTGGTCCCCGACCTCGTGCTGACCGACCTCATGATGCCGGGCATGCACGGCGTGGATCTGGCGCAGTGGATCCGGACCTACAAGACCGGGCTGCCGGTCATCGTGCTCACCGGTCGAGAGACCTACGGCCTGCGCACCGACGCCGAGGCCTATGGCGCGATCGCCTGCCTGGTCAAGCCGGTCAACCTGGAAGAGCTGCTGTGGAACATCGATAGCGCGCTGGTGCAGAGCGACGCCAATCGGCCCAAAATCGCGGCCGTCCCGCTGGCTTGAATCGGGAGATCCGTCCGCGGGCGCGCTACTTGGTGGCGCGCTTGGGGACGATCAGGATCGGACAGGGGGAATGGCGGACCACGCGCTCGGCGACGCTGCCCATGAGCGCGTGCGCAAGGCCACTGCGACCGTGGGTGCCCATCACGATCAGATCGGCGCGCGTCGTGATGGCGCGTTCGACGATCTCGGTATCGGGACGGCCGAAGAGCGTGGCGCTCTCACAGGGGAGGCCGGCGGCCCGCACGCGGGCTTCTTCGTTGGCCAGGCCGGCCGTGGCCTGTTCGAGAGATTTGCCGACGTCGATCGGGAACGACGCCACGTCGATGGGCGGCGGCAAGATGTAAGCGCTCGCCAGCGTCACATGCACCAGATCCAGGGCGCCGCCGAAGGCGCTGGCGAAGCCCATGGCCGTCGTCAGCGCATCGTGGGAAGGATCGGAAAAATCGGTCGGCACCAGGATTCGTTTGATCGCGCGCGGGTCCATCGAGTTGAAGCTAATGATCCAGCGGCCGACGGCAAGGGGCGATCGCGCGCGGCGGGCGGCGCCTTGACGCACCCCCGGAAGGTTTGGCAGGAAAGCGCATGCCCAAGCAGATCGTCAGCCCCCGTATCCGCAGCTTCATCTGCCTCAACGCGCACCCAACCGGGTGCGCCGCCAATGTCGATACCGAGATCGCGGTCGCGACCGGTGGGACGCCCGGCTCGGGCCTGCGCGACGCGCTGGTGGTGGGCGCCAGCACCGGCTACGGACTGTCCAGTTTGGTGAGCACGCTGTTCGGGTACGGCGCGCGCGGTACGGCGGTCTGCCTCGAACGGCCGCCCCAGGGGGACAAGACCGCCTCCGCCGGCTGGTACAACCTGGCGGCCGTCGAGCGGCGCGCACGAGAGCGAGGCCGCGATCTGACCGTGGTCAACGGCGACGCCTTCAGCCACGAGATCAAGCGCGAGACGCTGGCCCGACTCGCGCGGGCCGGCGCCAAGATCGACTGCTTCGTCTACAGCCTGGCCAGCCCCAAGCGCCTCGAACCGTCGAGCGGGATCTCCTACACCTCGGCGCTCAAGCCGATCGGCGCGCCGTTCCGCAGCCGCAGCATCAACCTGGGAAACGACCAGGTGATGCCGATCGAGATTGGCCCGGCCAGCCCGGCCGAGATCGAAGCCACCCGCAAGGTGATGGGGGGCGAGGATCTGGCCGCCTGGACCCGCGCGCTGGCCGAAGCCGATCTACTGGCCAAAGGCTGCCGCGTGGTGGCCTACAGCTACATCGGCCCGGAGCTGACCTTTCCGATCTACCGCTCGGGGACCATCGGCCGGGCCAAGGAAGATTTGGAGTCCACCGCGCGCACGCTGTCGGGCGAGCTCGCCGCGAAGGTCGGCGGCGCAGCCTACGTGAGCGTGAACAAGGCGCTGGTCACGCAGGCATCGGCGGCGATCCCGGTGGTCCCCCTCTACATCAGCCTGCTCTACAAGGTAATGAAGGAGGCCGGGACGCACGAGGGGACCGCCCAGCAGATCGCGCGGCTGTTTCGCGATCACCTGGCTCCCGGACGCCGCCCGACGACCGACGGGGCGGGGCGGATTCGCATCGACGATCTCGAGATGGAGGCCGGCGTCCAGGCCCGCGTCGCCGCGCTGTGGGACACGGTGACCAGCGAGAATCTGCCGCAGGTGAGCGACTACGCGGGCTTTCGGACCGACTTCCGGCGTCTCTTCGGGTTCGAGGTCGAGGGGGTCGACTACGGCCTTCCGGTCGAGACGGACGTGCCGATCGCCTCGGTGGCAGGGGCCTAGACCCGCGCGGGCCGCGGCGCCGTGGCCGGCGGCGCGGGTCCGGCGCTATAGTAGACGCCGCCCATGCAGCGTTCGGTCTCGCTCCACGTGGTGGTGCACTGTCCGCACTTCGGTCGGCCGGTGAACGCCACCCGCAACCTGGCCATCGACAAGTTGGTGGCCTGCGCCGACAGCGGGCTGTGCCGAGATCCCAACGCCCAATCGACGCCGCCCGAGCACGCCCGCGTCTATCCGCGCGGGTGCCCGGTATTTCCGTCGCTGGCCAAGTAGCGGCGACGGCGGGCAAAGCCCGTCGCCACCGGCGCGATTCCTGACGGCTTCTTCCCGATCTTACTTGGGCATCGGCTCGTCGTCGGTACCCGAGGCGGCGGCCTTCTTCTTGGGCTTGCGCTTGGGCTTGGCCTTATCCGCCTTGTCGGCGGCCTTATCGGCCTTGTCGGCGGCCTGGTCCGCCTTCGACCTGCCTTGGTCGGCTTTCTCGGCGGCCTTGGTCGCTTTGTCAGCGGCCTTATCGGCCTTATCGGCGGCCTTGTCGGCCTTGCGCTTGCCGCCTTTGGCTTTGCCGCCGCCCTTTTTCTTCCGATCGGGCGACGGGTTGATGTCCTCGGGTTCGGGCTGGGTCTGGATCTTCTCGCTGGCCGAAAGCAGCCGGAACTCGATGCGGCGGTTCTTCTCCTGGCCGTCCTTGGTGTCGTTGGCGGCGATCGGCTTGTCCGGCCCATAGCCGATGGTGCCGACCCGGCTCTCGTCGATGCCGGCCGAGACCAGGAACGCCTTGACCGCTTCGGCGCGCTTGCGCGAGAGCTTCATGTTGAACTCGCGCTTGCCCTCGGTCGAGGTGTGCCCCGAGATCTCCACCCTCAGCGCCGGGTAGCTCTTGAAGACGCTGATCGCCTGCTTGAGCAGCGGGAACGACGAGGCCTTGATGTCGGCCGAGTTGCGCCGGAAGTTGATCCCCTTGACGACGCCGGTGAACGCCTTGACCGCTACCGGGACCTCGTCCGGGCAGCCGTCCTCGTCCTGATAGCCGTTCTTGGTCTCGGGCTCGTTCGGGCACTTGTCCGACACGTCGGGGATGCCGTCCTTGTCGTTGTCGGGATCCGGGCAGCCGTCGGCGTCCTCGAAGCCGTCCTTGTCCTCGGCGTCGTCGGGGCACTTGTCCTTCGAGTCGACGATGCCGTCGTGATCGCGATCCTCCTCGGGGCAGCCGTCCCGCTCGGGCGGCCCGGCCTTGTCGGGGCACTTGTCCTTGCGATCGACGATGCCGTCGCCGTCGGTGTCCTTGTCCGGGCAGCCGTCGTTCTCCTTCGGGCCGGCCTGGTTGGGGCACTTGTCCAGATCGTCGGTGATGCCGTCGCCGTCGGTATCCTTCTGCAGCTGGACCACCGGCAAGGGCGGCGCGGGATGGTGGCCGCCCAGCACGACGCCGAAGCCGATGGTGGCCTCGTAGTCGGGCGAGAAGCCGTCCTTCTTGGTGTTCGGCGCCGCGATCACGCGGCCATCGAGTCGTAGGTGTACCCGATCGGTGAACGCGTACTTCACGCCCACGCCGAAATGGAAGTCGGTGTCGGTGTCCTTCTTGATCGCGGTGTAGCTGCCGTTGCCGCCGGTCGAGAGCACCGTGGTGTTCCCGACGCCGGCCAACACGAATGGCGTCACGGGGCCCGGGATGACGATGCTGTAGCGAAGATGGATGCGCAGCGAGTCGAGGAACAGGCTCTTGCCGAGCTGGTTGTCCTTGGTCGGCATACCCAAGGCTTCGCCTTCGATCGCGAACATCGAGCTCAGCACCAAGGCCGTGCGGATCCCGAACGTCACCGAGCTCTTGGGGCTGGGCAGCGTCGGGTCGTCGGCCACGCCGAGCTCCAGATCCTTGGCGAACCATTCGTAGCCGCCGGTCACCCCGAGCTCGACGCGGACCCCTTCGAGGTCGTCGTCCGCCATGGCCTTCCGCGCCGCCAACAACGTGCAAACCGCCAAAGTCGCCGCTAGAACGACGCGCGCTCTCCGCTCGAGGATCTGTGCCATGGCTCGCACTATATCCGGTTTGTCGCTCGCCGAAAATTCCGCCGACGCGGAGGTCGAATATTTGTCGTGCGATATGTCGGAATGATTGTCCGCACCGGGCGGCCGCGATATAAGCGCTGGCGCTCGATGGCCGGCCCCGTCTATCCGTTTTGGCAGACCAACCCCCAGGAGAAACCATGACCCGTTTCGCCACTTCGTTCTCCGCCGCCGCGTTGCTGCTGCTGTCCGTCGGAACGGCCGGTGCCGCCGACGAGGGGAAGTGCACCATCGCCACCAAGGGCGACTCGGCGACCGCCAAGGCCTGCGCCAAGGGTGGCCGCGCCGAGGCCAAGAAGGTCATGAAGGCCATGGTCAAACAGGCCAAGGTCGGTGGACAGAAGTTCACCTGCGACGGTTGCCATAAGGATCTCGACAGCTATGAGCTGACGAAGAACGCTCCCGAAGACTTCAAGAAACTCGAAGCCGCTCAAAAAACCAAGTAAGGGCGGCGCGGCGTAACGCCCGCGCCGCGGATAACCGATGAAAACTGTCACCGAGTTCCCAGGAATCGTTTTGCGTGAGGCGGCGGCCATCCGGCGCCTGCACCGTCCGGCGCCGGCTCCCGCGCCGGTTGCTCCATCCGAATCGGCGGCGCCCGCCGCAGAATCGGGCGACACGTCCGCTGCCGAAGCGGCGAACGACGCGCCCACGGTTGAGCTTGCGGCGGAGGCGGCATCGTCGGGGGATCTGAGCGGTGGCGAAACATTCGCAGCCGAGCGGCCGGCCTCTGAGTCGGCTGGCGCCGACGACGCCGCGGGCACCGACGACGCCGCGGGCACCGAGTCCAGCGCGGCCGCTGCTCCAGCCGACGAAGCTCCGGTGGAAGCTCCAGTCGACGAAGCGCGGGCCGTCGAGGCCGCTGCACCCGACGCCGACGGATCCGCATCCGATGCACCGGCGGCAGACGCCGCCGACGTGCCCGCGGGTGAAGCCCCGGCGGTCGAGCCGGCGGTCGAGCCGGCGGTCGAGCCGGCGGTCGACGAAGGCGCCATTCGCGCCGCCGCCGAGCTGGAAGAGAAGATGGACATCAAAGGCGATCGGCTGGCCCGCCTGATGGAAGCGCTCGACGTGATTCGAGATCGCGCCGACAACGTCCGGCTGGTGCGCGTGATGAGCGGTGAAGATCCACCGCCCGGCGCCAAGAAACAGGGCGACTTTTACTATCTGGTCGATCTCATGCCGCGGGCCGAGCCTCGCCGTGGTCGCGACGATCGCGCGGGCGGACGTCGCGACGGTGGCGGTGCGGGTGGCCGTGGTGGCGCCGGCGGACGACCCGGTGGTGGCGGCGGCGGTCCCGGCGGCGCCGGTGGACGCGGCGGTGGCGGCGGCCGGCCCGGTGGTGGTGGTCCCGGCGGCGCCGGCGGCGGTATGGGTGGACGCGGTGGCGGTCCTGGCGCTGCCGGTGGACGCGGCGGCGGTCCGGGTGGTGGCGGTTTCGGGTTCGGGGGACGCGATCGCGACTCTGGCCCCGGCACGCCGGCGGCCGGTCCAGGTTGGATGGTCACGCGCGCGCCCAGCGGCCCCGGTCTACCCGACGGTCGCCCCGGTCGCCGTGGCG
>DASRLC010000187.1:0-2272 GCA_035648655.1 Polyangia bacterium | reverse complement strand
CACCCGCCGCGCATCAAACGCCCCATCGCCCCCCCCATCGGCGGGCAGGACGTCTTTCTGAACACGTGCTCCTGGACGCCGGCGCCTCTCGGTCGCTACATTCGCCGGTCATGACGACCGTGGGAGTCGCGCTGGTTGGCGCCGGACCGTGGGGATTGACCCTGGGTCGGGCGGCCGCGCGCCTGTCCGAGGTCGACCTGCGGTGGATCTGCGAGCTCGATCCCGAACGGCGCGCGCTGGCCTCTTCGATCGCGCCGGGCGCGCGCCTCACCCAGGAGCTGGACGAGGTGCTGGCCGATCCGGGCGTGGCGGCGGCACTGGTGGCGGTCGATTCGCCGCGCCACCACCCGGTGGGGCTGCGGGTGCTGCGGGCCAATCGCCATCTGCTGGTCGAAAAGCCGATGGCGCTCACGGTGGCGGATGCCGCCGAGCTGAGCGCGCTGGCCGAAACGCGCCAACGGGTGCTGGCGGTCGGGCACCTGCTCCTCCACCATCCGGCCGTGCGTCGGGCCCGCCAACTGATCGCGGACGGCGTTCTGGGCGAGTCGCTCTGGCTCGAGACCACCCGCCTCGCGCCCGGCACGGCGCGCTCGGGGGGGAGCGCCTGGTGGACCCTGGCGCCACACGACGTTTCGCTCGCGCTGCACCTGTTCGAGGCGGTCCCGGTCAAGGTCACGGCGATCGGGCGAAGCCAGGGCGAAGCCGGCGCACGAGATCCCGACCGCGTCGCCTGGGTGACGCTGCATTTTTCCGACGGCCGGCTGGCCCACATTCACGTGGCGCGGTCGGCGGTCGAGAAGCGGCGCGGCTTCTCGGTGGTCGGCACCCGCCGGTCCTTGACCTTCGACGAGCTGGCCCCCGAGCGCGCGCTGCGCCTCCACGACCCTGCCCGCGGCGGGGGCGGCCATTCGGAGCTCATTCGTATCGGCGCGGCCGACGCCCTTTCGGCGCAGTGCCTGCATTTCTTCGCCGGGGTTGCCCGCAGCGATCCCGGTGCCGGCAACAGCCGCCATGCGCTCGCGGTCGTTCGCGTGCTGGAAGCGGGAACTCGCTCGATGGCGGCCGGCGGTATCCCGATCGACATCCCATGAAGGCGCCGCCCCCTCCCGCTGCTCGCAGCCGCGCTCGAAGGACGTATTGGACCCACCCCACCGCCGTCGTCGATCGCGGCGCGCAGATCGGCGCCGGTACTAAGGTCTGGCACTTCTGCCACGTGATGGCGGGCGCGCAGATCGGCGCCGCCTGCGTTCTCGGACAAAACGTCTTCGTCGCCGCGACCGCCGTGCTCGGCGACGGCTGTCGGGTGCAGAACAACGTCTCGGTCTACGACGGGGTGACGCTGGAGCCGGACGTGTTCGTCGGTCCGTCGGCCACCTTCACCAACGTCCGCACGCCGCGCGCCTTCGTCAATCGCCGGACCGCGTTCGAGCCGACGCGCGTCGGCCGGGGCGCCACCATCGGCGCGAACGCCACCATTATTTGCGGGATCACGATCGGCGAGTACGCCTTCGTGGCCGCAGGCGCCGTCGTCACGCGCGACGTCGCGCCGTTCGCGCTCTGCAGCGGTGTACCCGCCCGGCGCACCGGGTGGATCTGCCCATGTGGGGAGCTCCGCGGATCGGTACGAAAAGTACGGGCCTGCATCTGCCAGCGCGGCTAGCGTCTGGACCGCGATGGCTCAGCGAAAGAACTCGGCCACGGTGGTGGCGATTCGATCGACGGCGCGCTCGGTCAGACCGGGGTAAATGGGCAGCGCCAATGCCTCCTGGGCCGCCCGCTCCGCGATGGGGAAGTCTCCCGGACGGTGCCCCAGCTCCCTGAGCGCCGGCTGGAGGTGCAGCGGAATCGGGTAGTAGATCGCGGTGGCGATCCCCCTGGCCGCGAGATGCGCGATCAGCGCCCCGCGACGGTCGGTAGGAACCCGAACCACGAACTGATTCCAGACACAGCCTTCGTCCCGCGTCGGCAGGTCCAGCGGCAGACCCGCTAGGCCCCGCAGATAAAGCTCGGCCAGAAGCCGGCGGCGGTTCGACCAACCGGTCAGGTGCGGGAGCTTCACCCGAAGCAGCGCCGCTTGCAGCTCATCGAGGCGAAAATTGCCGCCCACCACCTCGTGCCGCAGCTTTTCCGACGCCCCATGGTTCCGGAGCACACGCACCTGAGCCGCCATCGTGTCGTCATCCGTCAGCACCATCCCGCCGTCGCCAAAGCCGCCCAGATTCTTGCTGGGGAAAAACGAGATGGCGGCCCCGGCCCCGATCGAGCCCACCCG
>DASRLC010000186.1:0-4266 GCA_035648655.1 Polyangia bacterium | reverse complement strand
GGTGTCGTACCAGTTGAAGAAATGCCCGCGGTAGCGCTCCATCCGCTGCAGCGTCGCGAGGGTGTCTCGGGTTCGTTCGAGCAGTCCCGCCGTAGATAGGTAGCCAAAATCCAGGGCATTGAGATTGGAGAGCAGCGCCATGCCGATGTTGGTCGGGCTGGTCCGCGTCGTGACGGCGAGCGTGGCATGCTCTTGCACGTTGTCGGGGGGGAGCCAGTTGTCTTCCGACGTCACGAACGCCTCGAAGAAGCGCCAGGTCTTGCGCGCCAGTTTTCGTAAGAAGCGACGCTGGAAGCGTGACAGACGGACGGCGGGCGCTGCCAGCGTGCGGCTGAGCCACCAAGCGATGACGGGCGACGCCAGCCAAAGGGCCAGAAGCGGCGCCGCCGGCGCCAGGGAAGTCCGTCGGTAGAGAATGAGGAGGGCGATCGTCTCCAGCGCGAGGGCCGGCGCGACCGCCATCGCGCTTACAAAACGCAACACGGAGGTCTGGCTGGCTTGCAGCGCAGCGCTGGCGGTCGTCCATTCGAGGAGATGCCTTCGTGTGAAGAAGAGTCGGGCGGTCGTTCGCACGATGGCGTCGAAGCTGACGTAGGCATCGAACGCAAGGAAGGTCACGGTTAGCAACACCCTCGCCGCCTGTGTCCCAAACCCACCGACGGCCAGCCGAAAATGCGTCGGCCAGGGCAGGTCGGTCGGTTTGCGGACCAAGGCCGCCAGACTCGACAAGATGGGCACCGCTCCAAAGATCAACACGACGAATACGCCGACGGCCGCGACGGCGCGTGGCGGCAAGAGCAAAGCCGAGACGATCAACACGGCCAGCGTCGCAAGCGGCACCAGGCTGCGCCGGAGATTGTCGAGTATCTTCCAGACCGACGAGGCGGCGATCGGGTTCGGGGCTCGGCCGCCCGCCAGACGTCGGATGCGCGGGAGCAACCAGCGCGCGACTTGCCAATCTCCTCGTATCCAACGATGGCGCCGGCTGACGTCTACCAGGTAGCGGGACGGGTATGCCTCGAAGAGCTCGACGTCGCTCAACAGGCCGGACCGGGCATACGAGCCCTCGAGCAAGTCATGGCTGAGGACGGAATTGTCCGGAAAATCTCCGCACGTCTCGAGGAACGCATCGACGTCGTAGATGCCCTTGCCGACGAAAGAGCCCTCGCCGAAGAGGTCCTGATAGACGTCGGACACGACGCGGGTATAGGGATCGACCCCTGGATCGCCGGCAAAGAGCCGGACGAACCAGGAGCGCCGGGCACTCGGTAGACTGACGCTCACGCGCGGCTGCAGAATGCCGTACCCGTCTACCACCCGCCGTTTGCGGGCATCGATGACCGGGCGATTGAGCGCGTGCGCCATTGCGCCCACCATCTGATGGGCAGCATCGCGCGGCAGCTGCGTGTCGCTGTCGAGCGTGATCACGTAACGGACGCCGGGAAGCCGGCTCACGTCGCCGACCACTTCGGAGAAGTCGCCGGGTTGGCCGCCGCGCAAGAAGGCATTCAGCGCCACCAGCTTGCCGCGCTTGCGCTCATGGCCCATCCAGAGCCTTTCGCTCGGATTCCAACGCCGCGGGCGATGGAACAAAAGGAAGATGTCACCCCCCTGTGTTTCGTATCGGTCGTTCAACGCCACGATGCCCTCGCGGACCGTGCGCAGCACCTCGGCGTCCTGCGGAGTGGTCTCCGTGGTGGCATCGACCAGATCGGTCAAGAGCGCGAAGTGCAGATGCTCACCGCGATTGGCGAGGTACCGAACCTCCAGCCCTTCCAATAGATCATTGACCGTTGCGACGTCCGACAACATCGACGGCACGACGATCAATGTTCGACTGTCGGCGGGGATGCCGGCACTGAAATCCAACCGCGGCAAGCGGCGGGCGGCGACGACCAGCGTGGCCAGCCAATTGGTGAATGCGATCCCGAGGTGGGTCGCAGAAAAGGCCAGGGGCGGCAGCAGCGCGCACCACTCGAGCGTCGAGGGCGTCGACACCCGCTTCCAAAACCAGGTGACAAACGCGGCCGTCGCGCCCGCGGCGACGGCGCAGCTGCAAAACACGTAAAGGGACAACGACCACCGGCGGGCCAGGCGGGCCATCGCGGTCCACGGGGAGCGTCGCATCTTGGCCTGCAACTCGAGCGTTCGTCTGCCGCGATCGATGAGGTAGTAACCAACGTGGGACGCGCGCTGTGCCGCCGTCGGGTCACCGCCGTCGACGCCGGCACCCGCTCGGCGAGCCAGCCCGATGGCCTCTCGGGCGACCTCGTATTCTTCCAGCATGCTCCGTTGGGCGATCTCCTCGATGCCGTGTCGGTAGCGATCGCGCGTCGCGAAATCCATCGCGCCGTAGACCTGGGCGGGGTCGGTCCGCAGCGCCTGTTCGACCAAGCTGTGCGTCTCGACGAAGTCACGCCAGTCGTTCGCGCCCAGGAAGCGCAGGCTGGTGATGGAGTTGCCCATCGAGATCTGATCGGCCGCCTGGGCCTGTCCCTCCGCCAAGATCAGCCGCTCGGTGGTTTGGCCTTGCTCCGAGAGACGATGCTCGAGCCAGCTGTTGGCGAAGGTGAAGTGTGCGCTCTGCCCTTGGAGGTGCCGGGTCAGCTCGCCCAGGAAGGCGCCCGACAGCGACGGAATGGCGCGGGCCATGTCCGCCAGAACGAGCACCAGATCGCTCGGATTGTGTTCGACGACCTCGACCATACGCTCGGCCCAGTCGCCGGCCTGATCGCGATCCCGACGCCCCGTGGCGAGTCGGGCCGCGACCCGGCGCAGGTTCTCGATCAAGGCAATCCCCAACATGATCGGGATAGCCCACAGCTCACCCAGGTGCAGCGGATGGGCCGGTTTATATGCGCCCATGAAGCTGTTCAAGCTATCGAGGTCGATGCGACCGTCGACGTGGGCGATCAACTCCAGCGCTATGGCGTAGGCCCGCGGGGTGCCGCTCTCCGGGCCGCTTGCCAGCTGCGGCAGCTCGCGACTGTAGGAGCGCGGCAGGTTTCTGCGTGTCAGTCGAATCTGATCTTCGATCAGATAGAAGTTGTCGAGCAGCCATTCCCCGGCCGGCGCGACATGGCGGTCGCGCGCGACAGCGGCCGTCACCAGTTGGTGGGTCTGGGTGAGGATCTGAGCATTCTCATTGAGTCGAGCGATGAGTCGAGCGGGACCTCGCCGCTCGGCCAGGCGGTGGGTGCTCGCCAGCATGGCGGCATGAATCGCGAGCTGGTCGACGCTGAACAGCTCCGCGCGCAGCGGCTGCTCTCCGGTGGCCGACGGCGCTCGGGTGCCTGACGCCGCGGTTCGCCAGGAGGAGGTCATGCGCTCCAATAGCGCGGGCAGGACCACGTGGTGCGCTCCCTACGAAGCTTCCCGCCGACCAGAAGGTCGACGCGACACGGACATCGAGTGGTAGAGGACGAGGTCGCGAATCGAACAATAGCCCGTCAAGACGCCGTGGGGCCGCCGCCGCCCCGGCTCACTGCCCATCGCTGGTGTCGTGGTTTCATCGATAGCCCTATCGCCGGTCACCGATCATCGATCCACCCCCTCACCGCCGAAGCGGGATCCCGCTTCGGCGATTCCCGCCGCCCTCCACCGATCGAACCGTCGTCACAGGACCGACCGCGGTCATATCTAGTGGCAACGGCAGGCCGAAGTTACTCCGACTCACCCGAGTCAGTCGTAGGGGATTACCTGACATCCGGCCGAGCACGGGCGAAGATTCCGTCGGCCGAAGCCACTTTTGGACTGGCGCCGACCGCTCTGCGGTCGGCGCGAAGTGGAGCGGCGAACGGTCGGCTGCCGCGGATGGTAAAAGCTGCCGCGCTTCGATAACGTTGTGCTTCTATGCATGCATCTCTTGTAGGTAGGAAGCCTTTGCGGTCGTCTTTTGGTGCGAGCGCTCTCCGCGCGACGCTGCCGGTGCTCGCCCTGCTCGCGGGCGCGGTGGGCGGTTGCTCAAAAGAGTCGCTGGTGGTCGTGGCGCTCACGTCTGCGGATGCCCGCGCCGCGACCGTGGACACGGTCGAGCTTTCGGTGGCCAGTGTGGGCAAGACCTTCTCGCTGCCGGCCGGGCTTTCGCAGACGCCCGTCAGTTTCGGCGTCTACCTCCCCTCGAGCTCGACCGGCGTTGTCACGGTCTCCGCCAGCGCGTCTGGCGGTGGCTTCTGTTTCTCGGGATCGACGACAGCGGCGGTTCCGTCTGCCGGCTCGACGGTCATGGTCTCGCTGGCGCTGGCCGAGATGGTCCCCTGCCCGGGG
>DASRLC010000185.1:0-5524 GCA_035648655.1 Polyangia bacterium | reverse complement strand
CTTCATGTGGGGTGTGATTCTGACACTCGAATCGATCGACGGTTCCAGGGGATCGACAACCGCCCCCTCCGAAGAAACGGGCCGTTGGGCTCAAGCTCTCCGACGGCAGGACGAAATACTGAGACAGGACCATCGTGCGGGGGCACGCCTGCCGCGCTACGCGAAGAGGGCGCGCAGCCAGGTGAGGATCGTCTCCACGCTTTCCGGGTCGAGATGCGTGCCGGGGTCGTTGTAACCATTCCCCAGTTGATGCGCCCGTAGCAACCCTGAGGGTTGCCAACTCGCGCAGCTAGAACGGGTGACCCGTGTCGCCGCGGATCACCGTGCCCTGGCTGATGTTGTTGCCGACGACCGGCAGCGTCTCGAGCGGTGACCAGGTCTGGAAGAGGTCGGTGGTGAGGCTGGACTCTTCGTGGCCACCGCCGCCGTTGTCGCAGTAGTAGCGCCAGGTGTCGCCGCTGATATGAACCATGGCGGGGCCCTCTTTGCAGGTCGGCGGAACGAGGTTGCTGTTCCAGGTCCAGGGGCCGTCGAAGCTCGGTGCGGTCCCGTGTTTGTTGGGCAGTATCATGTGGTAGGTCGACCCGATCTTGAGGACCTGGGCGTCGAGGGTCCCGGTGATGTTCATGGCCGTCGGCGGACCCCACTTGGTCAGCGTCGAGTCGGTCGGCTCGTAGTGGTGAATCTTCAAATCGAGCGTGGCGGTGATGTGAACGCTTCCGTCGGTGTCGACGAACCACTCCGGCGACCAGGTGTTCTTCGTCCCCGCCACCCCGCACGGGACCGTCGCAATGGTCGTCCAGTCCTTCAAGTTGCTGCTCACGCCGATGGAGAAGCTCTGTTCGTCGCTGCAGCAGCTCAGGTCCGGGGGCGTCGTGTAGGCGACATAGTACTTGCCGTCGGTGTGCCGCATGATGCTCGGGTCGCGCATGAACCCGGTCGGCCCGGTGTAGCCGGTGTCGGAGAGCAGCGTCCAGTTCAGGGCGTCGTTCGACGTGTAGATCATCAAATCCGACGCGTGGCTGTTGTCGTCGTCGAAGCACGAAAGAATGTACGGGTAGCTCGGGCCTGAGCCGGCGGTTCCACCAGTTCCGCGGTTGCCTGCCGCACCCGCCGCGCCGCCAGAGCCGGCCGTGCCCCGCGTGCCGGCCGCACCGCCACCGCCGGTCGCGCCACCGGTGCCCGTCGAGCCGGCTCCGCCCGTCACCCCGCCGGCACCGGGCGCGCCGCCACTGCCGGACGCACCGCCGCCGCCGGCCACGCCGGTGGATGTCGTCTTCATGCCGCCCGCCCCACCGGTCGCGCTCGCGCCGCCGGAGCCTGATACGCCACCGGATCCCGAGACGCCGCCAGTGTGCGTCGCCCCCGAACCTCCCGAACCACCGCCCGCGCCACCGGAGCCGCTCGCTCCCGCGCTGGCTCCGCCGCCAGATCCAGGCTGCGCCGTCCCCGCTGTACCGCCGGTGGAGGTCCCAGGCCCTCGCTCCGGGGTGCACCCCAACGACAAGCCCAAGACGAGGGCCACAAATCCAACCCACGGCGATCTGCCGTCAGAGTGCTGTCGCATCGCGTTTTCCAGGTCCAAGCCGGAGAAAGGGAACGCTGGGCCGAGACTGATACGTGGTTCGGATGATTTGACGCTCGCGTGCCCGTGGCGTTCCAAATTGAACAGATCGCGAACGACCAAGCGCGTGGCGTCTGCGCTTTCGGATTGTCATGTGGCGTGCTGAATCCCCGGCGTCATGCGAACCGCCCTCATCGCCCTCACGCTGATGGCAGCAGCTTCGGGTCGCGCCGCGGCCGCCGCCGACGACGATTCCGGTCCGTTCGAAGCGCGGCCCACGGCGGTCTACGCGGTGCTCGGCGTCGGCACACCCGTCGGCTTCGCCTGGGGCAACCCCGAGCTCGGCGGCGAGCTCCGACTCCCGAGCGGCCTCGCGCTCCGGCACTTCGGAGGGTACGGACACATCTTCGCGGGAGATCTCGTCTGCGATCCTCCGGCCACCAGCTGCGGCCCGTACTACCAGAACGACGGGTACAACCTGATCTACTTCGGGCGGCCGCCACTACCGACGGCAGCTCGTCGATGGCCAGAACCGCACGCGGGGGCGCGTCGTGCCACCACCGTTCGAGCGAGGTTTCCCAGTCGGGATCCGCGACGGACGCGAATCTGGGGATGATGCGCGCCATCTCACGGGCGAGCGCCCCGCGCTGTACGGCGGCGTCCCGAGCATCCCCCACGTAATAGACCGCCCGGCGGCCGACAATCGCCCGGTTCCCGCTAAGTGCTTGTGACCCCGGCCTGATTCGAACAGGCGACCTACGGTTTAGGAAACCGCCGCTCTATCCACCTGAGCTACGGGGTCTTGTGTGGATCCGGGCTCTGAAAGGAGCGCTGCGCAAGTTGTAGCACCGGGGGCTCCCCCGACGAAAGGTCCAGGTCGAGCACGGCCAGCCCAAGACCAGCGCCTGGCATACAGGAGGTGCTAAAATTTCTGCAAGGCCATGGTCTCGACGATTGAGATCGAAGGCGACGAGGGCAAAGCGGTGACGGCGGTGCCAATAGCCGTCGAGGTTCGCTTTCCGATTCGGGTCGTTACTTACCCGCCCCTGATGTGCCGAACACCTGGCTGGGCCACAGCCTCGACCTCGACATCATGGCTCAGGGGATTTCTTCCGAGCAGGCGGTCGCGGCGCTGATGGAGGTGTTGAGCGAGACGATCGCTTTCCGGCTCACCCAGGGTCTTCCCCCCATCAAGTGGTCACCTGCGCCCGATGAGGTTTGGAAGGGAGCGGAATCGTCCATTGGTCAGGCGCTGGATCGAAATCCGCCAGTCTCGCCGCACAACGGAGATCGAACGGTCATCTCTGACGTGTACCTGCGAGGCATTTGTCGAGCGTTCGGGATCGACTTCGAGACGTTCAAATCGAAGCTGTAACGGCCCATCCGATGGTCGTGGAAATCAAGACGACGCTGTCGGGGGTCGAGAAGCGGTTTGAATGTCGGTGGCTGGCGGGCGATGCGCGGTGGGCGGTGGTGCTGTGGATCGCGCCGGCGGCGATGCAGGTGCACGGGATCGATCTGCCGGCCGGGACCATCAGCTTTGGGCACTTCTGGGCCGACCGTCACTACAACGTCTATCACTGGGTCGATGGCGCCGGCCGCACGATTGGCTTCTACTTCAACCTCGCCGATCGGACGCGTATCTTGGAGGCGACGCTGGAATGGCGCGATCTGGTGATCGACGTGATCGCGACGCCGGCCGGGCGCCTGGAGGTTCTCGACGAAGACGAGCTTCCCGCGCGGCTCGATCCCGAGGTCGCCGCGCACATCGCCGATGGCAAGGCGGCGATCTTCGAGGATCCGGCGCGGTTGATGGTGGAGATCGCGGCCGCGTCGAGCGCGCACTACGGCCAGGTATTTCCGGCGGGCTGACCGCCGGTCGTTTGAGCGCGGGCCGCTACGGCAGCTCGAGCGTGACCGCGCCGCGGGCCAGCGCCGCAAGCGAAAATCCGTCCACCAGATCGCGGGCCGACGCGCCGGCGTCCGGGTTCAGCCCGGCCGAGATCGCCAGCGCGCCGAGCACCGTCTCCGCCGACACGCCGCGTTCGCGCAGCGACGCGATCGATGCCGGCCGGGTGCGCTTGGCCAGGCGCTCGCCCATCGGATCGAGCACCAGCGGGACGTGGGCGAAGGCGGGCACCGGCAGCCCCAGCGCGCGATAGAGCCCAATCTGGCGCGGCGTCGAGGCGAGCAGGTCGTCGCCGCGCACGACACGCGTGACGCCCATGTCGGCGTCATCGACCACCACCGCCAGTTGATAGGCGGCGGCGCCGTCCGAGCGGCGGAGCACGAAGTCGTCGATCCCCTCCGGGCGGCTGGCGACCGGGCCGTGGATCTCGTCGACGAAGTCGATGCGCGCGCCGCGACCGTCGAAGCGCACCGCCGGGCTGCGACCCTGGCTGGAGGCGCGGGCGTGGACTTCGGCGGCGGGCCGCCCGCGGCAGGTGCCGGCGTAGCGCGGGCCGTGGTCTTCCATCTCGCCGGCCGCGCCGAAGTTGTGGGGAGCGCTGGCCGCTCGCGCCACGTCGAGGCGCGAGCAGGCGCACAGGAAGGCCGAGCCGTCGGCCAGCAGGCGGTCGAGCGCCGCTTCGTAGCGGCCGGCGCGCTCGCTCTGCCGGTAAGGCGCAAAGGGACCGCCCCGATCGGGTCCCTCGTCCCAGTCGATCCCCAGCCAGGCCAGGTCGCTGAGCAGCGCGCCCTCGGCGCCGGGCTGCACCCGCGGGCGATCGATATCTTCGATCCGCAACACGAAGCTGCCGCCGGCCGCCCGCGCGTCCAGCCAGGCCAACAGCGCGGTGCGCGCGTTGCCGAGGTGCATCGAGCCGGTCGGGCTCGGCGCGAAACGGCCTCTGATCTGCGTGGACCCCGGCATCAGTAGAGGATCAACGATTCGACCGGGGCGCCGTAGAGGCGCTGGCGGCCGCTCAGTCCGGCCAGCTCGACGACGAAGGCCGCGCAGGCCACCTGCCCGCCGAGCTCGTGGACCAGCTCGACCGCCGCCTGCGCCGTGCCACCGGTGGCGAGCAAGTCGTCCACGATGGCGACGTGGGCACCGGCGACGAAGGCGTCGGTGTGCATCTCGAGTGTGTCCTCGCCGTACTCCAGCGCGTAGGTGCGGGTCGCGGTCCGGAAGGGCAGCTTGCCGCGCTTGCGCACCGGCACGAAGCCGATCCCCAGCGTCGCCGCGACCGCCGCACCGAAGATGAACCCGCGCGACTCGATGGCCACCACCAGATGCGGTCGGTGGAGGGCCAAGCGCTCCGCCAGCAGCTCGACGGTTCGCCGCAGCGCCTCGCCATCGGCCAGCAGCGGCGTCAGATCCCGGAAGAGGATCCCCGGCTTGGGAAAATTGGGCACGTCTCGCACGCGCGCGCGCAGCAGCTCCAGCCGCGGATCTCCGCTGCCGATCGTCACGGGTTGGGCTCGGGGGGCAGGTAACTCATGGGGTCACGCGGAATTTGCCCGCGCCTGACCTCGAAGTGCAAGTGCGGTCCCGTGGCGTGTCCGCTTTGACCGACCAGCGAGATCCGGTCGCCGGCGTGCACCGACTGCCCCTCGGAGACCAAAAGCACCGAATTGTGGGCGTAGACGGTCAGAAGATCTCCGGGGTGTTTGAGCACCACCAGGTTACCGTAACCACGAATTCCATTCCCGGCATAGACCACCCGGCCGTCGGCGGCGGCAAAAACCGGCGTGCCGATGGGGGCCGGCAGGTCGATCCCCTGGTGGGGCTTGCCGCCGCGCGTGCCGAAGGGCGAGCCGACCACCACCCGGACGGTCGTGAGCGGCCAGCGCAGTGTGGGGCGCGCGCCGGTTTCGGGCGACACCGGTGTGGCGGGCGTTTCGGCGCTCTCGGCGGCAGGCGCGCTCTGCACGAAGATGAGCTTGCCCGGCTGCACCTGCGCGGCGCCAGTGAGGCCGTTGAGCTCCAGGATGTCTTCGGCGGGGACGCCGGCGCGC
>DASRLC010000184.1:0-4449 GCA_035648655.1 Polyangia bacterium | reverse complement strand
ATCCAGGGATCATCGTCGACCACCAAGATTCGCCCGAGTGTCACGTCGGTTTTCCCCCGCTCTCGCCCCCTATTTTGCCAGGGGCGGAGCTTCGTCGCTAGGTCCAGCTGCGGTGCCCCGTGGGCGTGTGCCCGGGTGGCTCCGTTACTCGTCGTCTGGGTTGCGGTCCCAGCGCCAGTTGCCACGCTCGCGTTCCTCGGGCTTGGGACGCGTCGACTTCTTCTTTTCGGGCCGCTCGCGGCGCGGCGGCAGGTCTGGACCGCGACCGGCGGGCCCAGGCCCTGCCCCGAATCCCGGTGGCCTGAACCCACCGGGTCCGCGCGGCGGACCGAAGTCCCGCGGTGGCCCACCCGGGCCCGCGGGGGGCCTGGGTCCCCCAAAGCCTCCTGGCGCGCCCGGGCCCCCAGGCCCGCGCGGAGGTCCGCCTGGTCCGCCCGGACCACCCGGTGGCCGCGGGGCCCCGAAGCCCCCGGGGCGTGGCGCTCCCGCAAACCCGCCGCCGGTCGGGCGTGGCCCGGCCGGCTTGGCTTGTGCCTCTTCCACGATGATCGGCCGCCCTTGCAGGATGCGGCCCGAGAGCTTCTCGATCGACGACTTGGCGCCTTCGTCGGTCATGGTCTCGACGAAGGCGAAGCCACGCGGCCGCGTCGTCTCTCGATCGAGAGCGACGCGAACGCTGCGAACTTCGATTCCTTCGCCGGTGAACGCCTCGCGAAGCTCTTGCTCGGTGACGTTATACGAGAGATTGCCGATGAAAAGTCGAGTACCCATCCATCTTCCTGGTGCGGGTCCGTATGGTGGTCCCTTTTTTGCCCTTAGTTACGAGGCGGGACGGTTGACCCGATCCCTCAGCTCCTTGCCGGCCTTGAACGTGGGCACCTTGCGGGCCGCGATCTCGATCGGTGCGCCGGTTTGCGGGTTGCGGCCCGTGCGGGCGGCGGATTCGCGGACAGCGAACGCCCCGAAGCCACGGAGGTCGATACGCTCGCCCTTCGAGAGTCCTTCGGCGACCGCTTCAATCAATGCATCGATGGTGGTCTCCACCTGCGGCCTCGGCAGGTTCTTCTGCTGCGCGATGACGTCGACCAGATCAGCCTTCTTCATGAGCTTCGTATTCTCCTTTGTGTTTCTTGATTTGCGGGGTCCGCCGAGACTGCGCAGCTCCTAGCCGGCTAAAGATAGTTCCTTCGCTTCGGCAAGGTCAAGGAGCCCGCGCGGCGGGTGTCGGACCTGAGATAGTGTACCTTCCGGGCAGATGAAAGGTTTTTTGCTCGGCCTGGTGGTCGCGGCCCTGGCCTTTGGCGGTTACGTCTATTGGAAAGAGGGTCAGCGCCCGTCGACGCCGGCCAAGGTCGCGGCCGACGCCGGCGCCCCGGTGAAGGAGGCGCGCGAGCGCAAGAAGCGGCGGCACCGCGGCGCCACGCGCCTGGCGCGGGCGGAGAACGGGGGGGCCACCTCGGCCGGTCCCCGCGCCTCGGCTCCGGTGGCGGAGAGCGAGCCGGAACCGGTCAAGCTGTCGTCGGCCGACCTCAAGCTGGTCAGCCAGGGCGACAATCTGTCGCGTCCGGACGTCATCCATCTGGGGGATGCCACCGACGAAAGCGGCTCGCGTGAGCTGACCCAGGAAGACATCGACGCCCGCTTTCGGGCCAAGGAAGACAACATCCTGGACTGCATCGCCCACGCCCGTCCGGACGAGGAAACCTACGTTCCGGGGCGGGTCACGGTGAAGTTTCGGATCCAGCGCACCGGCAACGTACGCGGCGTGCAGGTCGAGGCGCCGGCGATTCTCCAGCGCGGTGGGCTGACCGGCTGCGTGAAGGGGGTGGTGGGCGGCCTGCGCTTTCCGCCGTCGAACGGCAGCCAGGTCGTCTCTTACCCGTTCTCGCTGACCTAGCCGCTCGCGCCGACCCGACGGGCGTGGTCGATGATCGCGCGGGCGGCGTCGGCGGCCCCCAGGTCTGGGTGGCCGAGGGTGATCAGGGCCGGCGGCATGGCCGGCGTGTCGCGCAAGCGCTGCGCGGCTCGGCGGATCTCGGCGGGGGCGCCCGGGTCGTCCGCCAGCGCCACCACGTGCTCCATGTAGCTGCGCCCAGCCCGTTCGTCGGGCTTGCCGATGAGGACCGCGTTCCAGGCCATCCCGGCGGCCCGTCGGGCGTGGGTGACGCCGGGGCGGGCGGCACGCCGCTGCAGCGCCGCCTCGGCGTGGGCCAATTCGGTCTCCGCCGCGGCCAGCCACTCGGCCGCGCTCAATCGATACAACCAGTGCGCGGGATCCGAGCCGGGCAACGTCAGGTCCAGCTCGGGATCGCCTCTTGGGCGCGCGCGAGATCTTCCTCGGTGTCGATCTCCCGCCACCGGCCGTCGATGAACAGTGGGCGCACCGGCGTGCCGCTGGCCACGAGCGCGTTGAGGCCGTCGCTCAGGTAGGCCTGGTCCAGCGTGGCCGCCGCGCCGAAGGGCGTCCGGCGGCCGGCCGCCTGCGCCGTCCGCCACACGGCGGTCAGGGCGGCGGCACCCTCGGCGGAGAAGCGGGCCAGGCCGATGAACTCGCCGGCGGCTTCCTCGGCGGTGACCAGGCGTTTACCGACCCGCGTGACGATGGCCGCGGGGCCATTCCCGTCGACCCGCGCCAGCTCGGCTTCGCCCACCGGGTGGCGCGTGCGGCCCGCGTAGGCCTCGCGCCACCGGCGGTCGACGACCAGCGTGACCGCGGCGGCGTCTTTCGTGGTGGCCGCAACCAACGACCGCGCGTGCTCTGGCGCGAAGACGATGTCGGAGTACGAGAACAGAAAGCCGTCCCGCATCTCGCGCTCTGCAAAAAAGAGCGAGGTGAGGATGTTGTTCTCCGCCCAGTCCCGATTGTCGACGAAGCGCAGCGCCGGCCCACCCGGCGGTGGCGCGATCAAGTCGCCGCGGTACCCGCGCACGACAACGAAATCGTCCACCCCGGCTGCGGACAGCGCGTCGAGCTGGTGGTGCAAGATGGCGCGGCCGGCCACCTTCACCATGCATTTGGGGATGGTGTCGGTCTCGGTCCCCAGTCGGCGGCCGCGGCCGGCGGCGACGATGATGGCCTTCATTTTCCACGTCCGAGCGCGCGGGCGATCGACAACAGCGCCCGCGCCGCGTAGGCGGCGTTGAGCGCCAGGTAAGCGTGCAGGAAGAGATCGATCCGGTTGGCCAGCGCCACGAAGAGGATGTAGCTGGGGTAGTGGACCACGAAGCGCCCCAAGCTCTCGAGCAGGGCCAGCGGCGAGCGGCGGGTCGGCGCGGCGGCGGCGAAACCTTCGCCGTAGTCGCCCGCTCCCTGCCGGACGGTGGCGCCGGTCGCCGCGGCGTATTCGGGGCGGCGCATGAAGGTCGTCAGGCTGATCGCGGCCGCCACCACGACCAATCCGAGCAGACCCTCGAGGAGCCAGCGCCAGTCGTGCGCCGGTTGCCACAGGCGAACGGCCACCGCCGCGACCAGCGTGAAGGCCTTGAGCTCGTCCATGAGGAAGTCGAGGTGCGCCCCGACGGGGGACGAGGTCCCCTTGAGCCTGGCCAGCTGTCCGTCGGCGCAGTCGAGCACGTAGGAGATCTCGAGGATCGCCGTTCCGGCGATGAGAGCGCCCCATCCCCGCCCGACCGCCATCAGCGCCGCGCCAACCAGGAAGACCGCCAGCGTCGCCAGCGTGACCTGGTTCGGCGTCACGCGCGTGCGCGCCAGCGGAACGATCACCACCGCCGCGAGCGGACGCGCGACGTATCGATTCCAGAGAATGTCCTTAGGCTTGCGCGTCCGCCGGTAGGCGTCAACAACAGCCGCGAACATGTTAGCCAGCGGGGCTCAATGCCCGAGCAGACCGTAGAGCTCGTAGATTCCGAGCAGCGCGATCCCGAAAGTGAAGCCGACCGCGACATAGGTCCAGATGGGCGTCTCGCGTTTGGGCTTGCGTGATTTGTCTCTATCGCTGGCGGCGCCTCTATCGCTGGCACTTGCGGCGCCCTTGTCGCCGGCGGCCGGCGCGGGCTCGGGGCGCTTGCGCGATTCGGCGCGCGCCTCGAACCCCGGTTGCGTGGTCGGCTGGGGCTCGCTCGGCTCCATCGGGGGGACCAAAATCGGCGCGGCGGCCGCCGGGGGTGACGCCGCGGCCGTCGACGGGATCACCGCCGGTCCGGGGACGTCGACCTTCCGCGCGCCCGTCTTTCGATCCACCTTGGCCGTCTCGGTGCGGCCCGAGTCTCCCTCGGGCGAGGACGCGGGGGACGCCGGCTCGACCGGCCGTGAGCTCGGTGTCAAACGACCGGACACGAAACCTTCGGGCGCGTTCGGCGCGGGGACGCCAAAGATGGTTTTGGTGGCGCTGCCCCGTGCCGCCGCGGCGACCGGCGATGGCGTCGCGGAGGGCGCGACTCCGGGCGGGGTGACCCGCGCGGCGGGCGTCACGACCACCGAGGCGGGAG
>DASRLC010000183.1:0-7941 GCA_035648655.1 Polyangia bacterium | reverse complement strand
ACCCGAGCCCGAGCACCTTGGCCCCGGCGCCCGGACGACTTAGCTTCGCGGCCAGTTCAATTGGGTGCCGGCCAAGCGACCGGGAAAGGGGTCGGCCCTCGGAGCGGCCACGGGTTGGATGCTGGCGCGGGGCCGCTCCCGGGCACGCATTTGCGCAACCTGCCAGACGGTTCTCCGGCGGGTTGTGGAAAACGCGGAAAAGCCGAAGATTGACCGCACTTGCGGGTCCTGATATAGAAAAGCGGCTTCACTACCGCTCCGCACTACGGCCCTCCCCCATACGCCCTTCAATCGCCAGACGGAGTTACGACATGACATCGCTGCGGCCAGTTATTTCGGGTGGGGCGTTCCGTGCCCTGGGGGTCGTAACGCTCTTAGGGGCAATGAGCGCGCACGCCCACGCCGATACGCCGCCCTCCGCAACGGCGACGGCGAACCCCGCTAGCCCCGCACCGGCACCAGCGGGCGCGCCGCCAACGCCCGCTGCCGCCGGGCCGGCGCCGTCGCCCTCGGGTGCTCCGCCGGCGCCCGCCGACGCGGTCGCCCCAGTCAATCCCGGCGGCGCCGACTCCGGTGCGTACACCGTTCGGCTGCGCTCGCTCGAGAAGAACGTCAATGAGCTCAAGGAGCAGGTCTTCCGAACCAAGGCCCGCCTCAATCTCCTCAAGGAGACGGTGCTCGGTGGTGTGATCGGAGCTTCCCGCGCCATCATCCATCACAAGAACGAGATGGGCAGCTCTTTCAAGCTGATCAAGGCGGCTTACGCGCTCGACGGTGTCCAGATCTTTTCCAAGGCTGACGATACCGGCGCGTTGGCCGACATGCAGGACTTCGACGTTTACAACGGCGCGATTCAGCCCGGCTCGCACACGCTGTCGGTCGCGCTGACCTATCAGGGCAATGGATTCGGCGTCTTCAGCTATCTCAAAGGCTACAAGTTCAACGTCAAATCCAGCCATACCTTCGTGGCCGGTGACTCGAAGACCACCAATATCTCGGTGGTCGGCTACGAAAAGGGGAACATCACCACACAGCTTGCGGACAAGCCGGCGGTGGACTTTCGCGTGAACGTCATCTCGGCCGGTGAAGGTGGGGCGACTGCGGCGGCGGCGAAGAAGTAACCCAGCAGGGTCGATGAAACAGGCGCAGGTCCTAGTCGCCGCGCTGACGCTCGGTGCGGTTGGTTTTTCTGGTTCGCGCGCACGCGCGGATGAGGTCGACGATTACGTCAAGAAGCTGGTCGACCTCGATCAGCGCGTTCGCGAGATGGGGCAGCAGTTCAAGGAGACCCCGCCCCCCGCGCCCGACGCCGCCGATCGGCGGGTAGTCGACGCCCAGGTGCAGCTCAGCGTCAAGAACTACGACGAAGCGGCCACCATCGCGCTCGACGTGGTCGAGAAGTATCCCAACTCGCGGGCCTACGACGACGCACTCTATCTGCTCGGCGAGGCGCTCTTCCAGGCGCACGATTTCTATTCGGCGCGCCACTATCTGCAGGAGGCGGTGGCCAAGAACACCGGCTCCAAGCAGGAGCAGATGGCGCTGCAGCGGTTGGTCGAGGTGGCGCTGCACACCGGCGACTACGAGAACGTCGACAGCTACCTGACCCGTCTGCAGAACGTGCCGCTCTCCGCGATGGAGCCGACCGTTCCTTACGTGCGGGCCAAGTATTACTTCTTCCGCGGTCGGCTGGACGACGCCGCGATGGTCTTCTCGTCCATTCCGGCCACCAGCCCGTACTATTTCCAGTCGCGTTACTTCTTGGCGACCATCCAGGTCAAGAAGGGCGATCTGGCGGGGGCGATCACCGCCTACGACGATCTCCTGAAGCAACAGGCGCCCGACGACGCCGGCAAGGACATCCAAGATCTGGCGCGGCTGGCCATCGCGCGCCTGTATTACGAACGATCGCAGTTCGACAAAGCCATCGAGTCGTATCTGTCGATCGGCCGGCAATCGAACTACTGGTCGGAGGCGCTGCGCGAGCAGGCCTGGACCTATGTCAAGGCCAAGGATTGGCAGCGCGCCTATCGGTCGATCAACCTGTTGCTGCTCTACGATCCGGACACCGCGGATGCGCCGGATCTGCGCCTGCTGGAGGGAAACCTCCAGCTTCGGATGAGCAATTTCTATCTGGCCAGCGACGAGTTCGGCAAGGTGCGCGACGAGTTCGAGCCCATCCACCGCCAGCTCCAGCAGGTGATCGTCAAGGCGGAGACCGATCCGACCTACTTCGACGGCTTGGTCGGTAAGAGCCTGGATAAATTCGACATCGGGACGTTCGTGCCGGCGAGCGCGGCCAAATGGGTGAAATCGGAGCCCGACGTGGCGCGCATGATCGTGCTCGCCTCCGACGTGGGCGAGATGCAGCGCGATCTGTCGGACAGCGAGAAGGTGGTCCAGCGCATCGAGCACGTCATGACCGGCAGCGGCCGGGTCGGCATCTTCCCCGACCTGGCGGCGGCGCGATCCAAATCGATCGAGATGACCAACCAGGTGGTCGAAACCCGCGAGAAGTTCGTGGGGAAGATTCGCGCCATCATCGACCCGGTGCTGAGCGCCGACGAACGCAAGCAGCTGGATCGCCTGGCCATCGAGCGCGACGGGCTCGAACGACAGAGCGCAACCCTTCCCACCACCGACGAGGCCGTGCAGGCCCAGGTGAGCACGATGAAGGGGGGCTACGCCGAGCTCGACCAACAGGTTTCCGAGCTGAACGTCGAGATCCAGTCGCTCGAGGCGCAGCTGGTGGCGGTGGAGCAGTACTACCGCGTGTCGCGTTCGGAGCAGAAGATTCGGCCCGAGGACATGGAAGGTCCCGTGCGCGACATGCGGACCACCATCGAAGACCTGCGCGCCATGCACGACAAGCTGCGCGAGGCGATCGCCGACGCCTCGCACGACGCCGCCACCTCGGGCGCGGCCGATCAGGCCGAGCGCGAGACCGCCGCGAAGCTCACGGAGGTCCTGCGCAAAGAAGTGTCGATCGAGCGGGCTGCCGCGGCTCGGCTCGGCGGCGGGGATCGCGCGCAGGTGGATCGGATCAACGATCTGCTCGCCCGCTGCGATGCCGTCGACGCACAGCTCACCGCCTTCGACAAGCGCGTCGATGGGCAGGTGGGCGTTCGGATCGCCACGATCAGTCGGTATCTGTCGGGCGCCAAGGAGCAACTGGCGCTGGCCAGCCAGAAGCTCAGCTCGGTGCTCGACGAATCGAAGGCCCTCGGTGGTGGTCTGGCCCAGGCCATGTTCACCCGGGTGGCCCAAAAGTTCTACGACCTGGTCGTGCGCTCGGACGTCGGCATCATCGATGTCTCCTGGGGCCTGAAGGATCAGAAGACCCAGGCCGTCACCAAGCTGACCAGCCTCAAGAACCTGGAGCTCAAGGCGCTCGACGAGGATTTTCGTAAGGTTCTGGAGGAGGACAAGTGAGGTCGGCGGCTCGGCTGCTGTTGGCTCCGCTGCTCTTGACGGCTCTGTCCGGCGCGGCGCGAGCGGCTTCGGGTGGCGCGGGCGGCCGGGAGATGGCCATCGATCCCAAGCTGCTCGACGACATGTCGAAGGACGTCCAGCGCTTCGCCGACATGGTGACCGAGTACCGCTCGACCGCGCGGCAGATCCTCAAGCGCACGTATGAGGACAAGGTCAAGAGCATCAACGCCAAGTACGACGCGCAGATCGAGATGAACGACCGCGACGCGCGCGATCGGCGGCGCGACGCCATCGCGATGTTCGAGGCCTTCTTGCTCAAGTACCCCAACGACAAGCGCTGGACGCCGGACGCGATGTTCCGCCTGGCCGAGCTCTACTACGAAAAGTCGGCCGAAGAGTTCCTCGACGCCGACGAGGCTTACAAAAAGGCCATCGACGGCCCCAACCCGCCCACCGAGCCGCCGCCGCGGGTCGACTACACGCCGACCATCAATCTCTACCGGCGCCTGCTGACCGAGTTTCCGACCTATCGTTTTCTAGACGCCACCGACTATTTGCTCGGCTTCTGTTTGGGCGAGATGGGCGAGGACGCGCAGGCCAAGCAGGCGCTGCTGGCGCTGGTCTGCTCGAACAAGTACAAGCCACTCGACACGCCGGCCCCCGCCCCGCTCGCGAAGTCGGGGCAGAGAGCCGCCGGCGGCGACGACGCGCCGTACAAGGGGTGCACGCCGGTCCGCAAGGACTCGAAATTCATCCCCGAGGTCTGGACCCGCATCGGCGAGTTCCACTTCGACAACCCGAACGAGCTGCTGCTCGCGATCGCCGCCTTCCGCAAGGTGCTCACCTTCAAGGACTCGCCCTACTACGATCGGGCGCTCTACAAGCTGGCCTGGTCCTATTACCGCGACAACCGTTTCCCCGAGGCCGTGAAGGCGTTCGACGACCTGGTGAGGTACGCCGACGGGCGCACGGCCGCCGGGCAGAAGGTCGGCTCCGACCTTCGTCCCGAGGCGATCCAGTACCTCGGCGTGAGCTTCGCCGAGCCCGACTGGGACGGCGACGGGATACCCGATCCCATCGCCGGTCTGCAGCGGGCGCTCGACTTTTACAAGGGTCGCGAGAACGAGCCCCACGTGCGCGAGGTCTTTCAGCGCCTGGGCGACATCTACTTCGACCAGACCAAGTACGCCGACGCCATCAACGTCTACAAGACGCTGCTCGCCAAGTGGCCGTATTACATCGACGCCCCCAAGGTGCAGGACCGGATCGTTCACGCCTACGAGAAGGATCGCAACTTGGCCGCGGCGGCGGTAGCCCGCGAGGCGCTCGGCCGCAACTACACCAAGGGCAGCGACTGGTACAACCACAACCGCGACAACCCGGACGCGCTGGCGGCCGCCCAAGAGCTGGCCGAGGACGCGCTGCTGACGGCGGCCACCAACGTCCACGCCGCCGCGCAGGCGTGCAAGACCAAGTGGCTGGAGAACCAGAAGGACACGGCCAAGCTGGAGTCTTGTAAGAAGCAGTACGCCTCGGCGGCCGAGCTCTACGAGCGCTACCTGACGGTCTATCCAAACTCGAAACGGGTCTACGAGTTCTCGGCTTTCTACGCCGACGCGCTCTACTACTCTGGCCAGATCGAGGCAGCCATCGCTGCCTACAAGGTGGTCCGCGACTCGGTCCTCGACAACCGCTACCAGGAAGACTCGGCCTTCCGGATGATCAAGGCCTACGAGGAGATCATCGCCGATCTCAAGCAGCAGAAGAAGCTCGAAGACCCGCCGATCCCGGACGAGAAGAACACCAAGCCACCGGTCGTCGCCATCCCGATGCCGGAAATCTACAAGAAGTATCTGGACGCGATCGACTGGTACGTCACCAACGTCAAGAACGACCGCGTGCCCGAGCTCAAGTACGCCGCGGCCGTCATCGTGCTGCGCTACCGCGACTGGCCGGCGGCCCGCGAACGTCTGGGCGCCATCACGACCCAGTACTGCGGCACCAAGTCCGACGTCGGCTTCAAGGCCTACGACGCGATACTGCAGACCTACTTCATCGATTTCAACGTCGAGGACGAAGAGCAGAAGGACTGCGCGCTCGGCAAGCTGCTGACGGTCGTCGACCAGTTCAGCGAGTCGCCGTGCGGTAAGGCGCCCGAGGCCAAGCCCTACCTGGCTCGCATCGCGCAGATCAAGGCCTCCGTCAAGACGACCATCATCACCAAGCGGCTCCAGCTGTCGATGGAGAATGAAGAGAAGGGGACGCACAAGGAGCTCGTGATGTGCCAGTCGGGGCCGGGCGGCATCGCGCTCGTGACCGGCACGGCGCCCCCGGCGCTCAAGCCGGGCGAGAAGGCGCCGGCCGGTGGCACCGCGCCCAACAAGATCTCGACCGAGCTCGACGCCGGCCTGGCCCTCGACCTCATCGACGTCGTGAACGCAAACCCCAAGGATCCGGGCGCACCGACCGCGCTCAACAACGCCTGCGTCATCTACGAGAAGCTGTTCCAGTTCGGCCAGGCCACCAAGTGCTACGAGCGGCTCTACCAGGACTATCCGGACTCGGAGTGGGGCAAGGAAGCGCTCTGGAACTCGTCGCGCAACCACTACCGTTTCTTCGAGTTCGATCAGGCGGTCAAGGGCTACCTGACCGTCGCGCAGGATCCGAAGTTCGCCGGATCGGAGCACCGCAAGGAGGCTCTCGGCCTGGTCGCCTCGCTGCTCGACAACGATCAGCAATACCCGCGCGCGGCGGAGCTCTACAAGAAGTACTCCGAGGCCATCAGCGACAAGCCGCAAGACAGCGCCCAGGCTTACTTCTTCGCCTGCAACGCCTATGAGAAGGCGCACGACACCGCCAAGCAGCTGGCCTGCCTCAAGGACTTCATCAAGCGGTACGACAAGCAGCAGACCGCCGGTGACTACGTCGTGCAGGCCTACATGAAGATGGCGGTCATCGCCGAGGCCAACTCGCGCAACAAGAACGACGTGCTGGCCGCTTACAAGAAGGTGCGCGACGAGTTCATCGCCAAGAAGCTGGCGCCCGCCACCCCGGCCGCCGGGTTCGCCGCCAAGGCGGACTTCCTCATCATGGAGGAGAAGTTCAAGTCCTTCCAAAAGAAGGAGCTGAAGTTCGGCGCCAAGCCCGAGCAGATCAAGAAAGTCTTCGACTCGTTCACCAACGAGGCCAAACAGCTCAACGAGGACTACCAGAAGATCTGGAACTACAAGGACGCGACCTGGACGCTGGCCTCGTTCCTGCGCACCGGCGACGTGTACTACGAGTTCGCGCAGAAGCTGATCAAGGCGGCCGACAACCCGCCGGACGATCTGAAGAAGTTGGCCAAACAGGCTTGCAAGTTGAACCCCGACGACTGCGGTGTCGTCGAGGGGCAGTACAAGGACGCCATCTATCAGTTCGTGACCCCCATCGAGGACGAGGCCAAGAGGCGCTGGAAGGACACGCTGGCCCGCGCCTCTCAGCTGGGCGTCACCAACGATTACGTCAAGAAGGCCCGCGAGAACCTGTCGAAGTATCTCCCGGACGAGTTCCCCTACATCAAGGACGAGCGCGTCGGTCTGGAGTATCCATGACCACCGCGGCCTCGACTGGCCGCCAGCGGCGGCTGGCCCCGATCCGCGGTCTCTGTATGGTGGTCGGGCTGACGTTGGCAGCCGGCCTATTCGCGCCGAAGGTGGCCGTGGCCCGCCGAGAGCCGCCGCCGCCCGTGATACCGACCGCCGAGACCCAGCAAGCCGAACAGCTCTTCAAGGCCGGCCGCTATCCCGACGCCGTGACCGCCGCCAAGGCTGCGCTCACCAAGAACGAGCGCTACACCCCGGCCATGCTGATCATGGCCAAGTCGTTCTACAAGCTCCACAAGTACGAGTGGATGAAGAAGCTCTGGGAAATGATGCAGGCCAACGGCGCCTCGAACGCCGAAAGGTCCGAGATCTATCAGCTCCTGGCGTTCCTCGAGATCGACCAGAAGAACGGCCCCGGCGCCATCGCGCTGCTCAAACAGGCGGCCGATGCCAAGCCGGACGACGCGACCATCTGGAGCAACCTGGGCGCCGAGTATCTGACGGCCAAGAACTACACCGAGGCCACGCCGGTCCTCGAGAAGGCGGCCCAGCTGCAACCCGGATTCGCCAAAGCGCACCTGAACTTGGGCGACGCCTACCGGGGTGACAAGGAGTACGAAAAAGCGCAGGCCGAGTATCAGAAAGCCCTACAGCTCTTCCCAAATTATGCCGACGCGGTGTTCAACCTCGGCATCCTGTACCTCGATGCGGACAAGATCCCGAACATGGACCTCTTCGCCAAAGAGAACACCGCGATTCAATATCTGCAGCACTACAAGCAGATGATGGGTTCGACGCTCGCCGCGTCCGATCCCGCGGAGGGCTACATCACCGAGGCGCAGGACAAAATTAAAAAAGAGGAAAAGCGCCTAGACCGTCTCAAGAAACAGCAAGAGCGTGAAGCGGCGCGCGCGGCCAAGAAGGT
>DASRLC010000182.1:0-2443 GCA_035648655.1 Polyangia bacterium | reverse complement strand
CGTCGACAGCGTCGTGGTGGCGGTCACCGCCGTGGTGCGGTTGATAAACGGCGTGTGCTCGACCACCGCGTGCACGTTGCTGCCGAAGAAGGTCGCGGCATGAAAACCTTTGACGACGACCGTGACGGTGCCGGTGTTGGTCCCGCCCAGCAGCACGCTGGCGTATCCGGCCGTCGCGTCCAAATTCGCGAAGCCATCGAGCGCCGATGGGCTGGCCGGCGTCGGCGGCGTCGTCTCGACCATGTTGCCGGTCATCGCGCCGTACCAGCTATAAAACCACCAGCCGCCGTTCTTGGCGGTGTCCGTCGCCAGCAAGCTGCCGAGTCGCCCGGGATGCGGCACATCCCAGTACGAGATGCAGGCGCTGTCGACCTGGAAGCGCTCGAATTTGGCAATCATCGGCGCCGAGGCCCCGGGCTGGCCCTCGACGGTGAGATCGGCGGCGCCGCTGTACTCGTTGATGCTGATGGGCAATGGGCCGATGCCGAGCTGTTTCTCGAGCGCGCGGTAGTTCTGGAGGTCGGCGGTCAGGTTCTCGCCGGCCAGCTCGTGCCAACTGATGATGTCGGGCACGCAGCTGTTGGCTTTGCAGAACGACAAGAAGGTGTTCAGGTAGTTCCCGTCGTAGGCGGCGATCGACGGACCGATGAGCTTGGCGCTGGGATCGAGCTTGCGGAGCTGGACGAAGGTCTGCATCCAGAATTGGTTGAACGGGAGCGGGTTGCTGCTGGCGTAGGTTCCTTGCGGCTCGTTCCAGATCTCGTAGCCGTAGTAGTTGGTCAGGCCCGAGGCCAGCTTACGGGTCACGGTTTGGCCGATCTTGTCGAACCAATCGGCCATGGTGGTGAACGTGTAGAAGCCCTTGAACCAATCCGCCAGACGGATGCTGACCTTGGCGCCGATGGGGGCCACGCGCCCGGCGACCACGATGGCGTCGCCGACCGGTTGCTGTTCGTCGGCGGCCGGGTTGTTGAACACGTAGGGGTGAAGCGGCGCGATGAGCCCATTGACGTCCGCCGGCAAGGTCTCGGTGACGCCGTAGAGCGAGCCGCTGGCGGCGTGGGTGACGCCCCGGATCGTGCTCGACAGATCGACGGTCAGGGTCTGCCCCCGGGCGGATCGCAGGAAGGGTGACCCCAAGAGGAGCGCCCCGAGGGCAAAGGCCGCGGCCGGGACGGTTCGACGGAAGGCGGAGGTCATCGGCCATTGATGTCGCGGCCGGCGAAATCCTTCGATAGATTTCTGGGCGCCAACGCGCACCAGCGGATGGCTCAAGGGGTGGTGACGATCTTCAGCATCGCGACGCCGTGACTGGGGATGGCGGTCGCGGTGTACGACCCGTTGAAGCTGCCGAGATCGGTGTGGCTCCACAGGTCCCGCACGCTGGCGTTGCCGGCCGGAAGCCCGAGCGCGCTCCACGACGCGGTGATCGAAGCGGTGGCGCCGGTCCGATTGAGGAGCGCCACGGCGCGGCTGTTGGTGCCCGCCAGCGTCTTCGACCAAACCTGGAGGTTGGTGGCCGGCGTCGCCACCAGACGTCCTTGCGCGCCGAGCGGATCTTGGTCGACGGCGACCACGTCGGCGTTGGTGAGCACCGCGGTGGTCGCGGCGCTCATCGAGCGGATGTCGTTCCCGGCGATGAGCGGAGCCGCCAGCATCGCCCACAGGCTGAAGTGCGAGCGATCTTCGTTGGCGGCCAGGCCGTTGCCCACCTCGAGCATGTCGGGGTCGTTCCAGTGGCCGGGGCCCGCGTATGAATAGAGCGCCGTGTCCTGGTCGATGAGCGAGGTGACCGACGCCCAGCTGGCGTTGATGTCGAAGCCGATGCGCCAAAGATTGGCCAGGCTCGGCAGGTTGAGCGAGCAGGTGTTGGGCGGACAGACGTCGTCGGCGCCATTGCCGGGGTTGATGCTGTAGATGATCGGGCGGCCCGTGGCGGTCAGCGCATCGCGCATGGTCGCGAACGAGCTGCGATTGCCCTTACAGAGATCGTACTTGAGATAGTCGATCCCCCAAGAGGCGAAGGTCTGCGCGTCTTGCGCTTCGTGGCCCAAGCTGCCGACCGCGACCGAGGCTGCGATGCCCCCGTAGATCCCGACGCAGGTCTCGGTGTTGGGCGTTTCGTAGATGCCGATCTTGAGCCCTTTGCCGTGCACGTAGGCGGCCAGGGCGGGAATCCCGGAGGGAAACTTGGTGGCGTTCCATTGCAGGGTGCCGCTGCCATCTCGGCCGTTCATCCAGCAGTCGTCGAGGTTCACGTAGCGATACCCGACCGCCTGCATGCCGCTCGAGACCATGGCGTCGGCCACCCCTTTGATCAGCGCTTCGTCGAGGTTGCATTGAAAGGTGTTCCACGAGTTCCACCCCATCGGGGGCGTGGCCGCCAGGATCGCTGCCGCGCCGCCCACGCCGCCCGAGCCCGGGGTGCCAGCCGCTCCGGTTC
>DASRLC010000181.1:0-37037 GCA_035648655.1 Polyangia bacterium | reverse complement strand
CATCGCGTCGGGAGCGCCGCTCCGCCCGGTTTCAGTCGGGGGCGGCGGGGGGGAGGCGGAGCGGCGCTCCCGACGCGATGGCCTCAATAAGCCGGTTCGAAACGATACACGTACTGCATGGTGCCGGTCTGAAGGACCTGGGGGTATTCGAAGTCCTTCAGCTTTTCGACCAGGCAGTCGCTGACCTCTTTGTTGTTCAGCGTGCCGCCGGTGACCTTGACCGAGGTCGCCCTGCCGCCGGGCGCGATCGTCATGATCACGATGACCGTGCCTTTGAAGGCGCGGTCGTGCTTCTCGTCGAGCACGTCCTGGTAACAGCGCAGCGTCGAGGGATCGCGCTCCTGCAGGAGCAGCTGCACCTCCGCCTCTTTGTCGGGCGAGATGCCGCCGACTTGGGCGGTCGTGTCGTCGGGGTTCTTGACCACCCGGATGCGCTGGACGTCGCCCCCGGAGGTCTCTGCGCAGCCGAGCGCCAGCGCCCCGAGCAGCGCCACCGTGGCGAGCCCAGCACCGAACGTCCCGCGTTTCATTGCACCGGTCATCCACACGCACATGCCCATGACAGCGCCTCCTGGATCGACAGCGACGGTGGCGACCTTAGCCCCTCGGTCAGTCCTTGAGCAAGGCCGAAGCGATCACCATCCGCTGGATCTCGCTGGTCCCCTCGTAGATCTCGGTGATTTTGGCGTCGCGGAAGTGCCGTTCGACGGGGAAATCGGCCAGATAACCGTACCCGCCGAAGATCTGAACGGCCTCCTTGGCGGCCCGGTTGGCGACCTCCGATGCGAACAGCTTGGCCATCGAGGCCTCGGTCGCGTAAGCCCGGCCGCTGTCCTTTTGGACGGCGGCGCGCCAGAGCAGCATGCGGGCGGCGTCGATCTCGGTGCGCATGTCCGCCAGCTTGAACTGGATGGCCTGGTGCTCGGCGATCGCCTGGCCGAAGGTCTTGCGTTCGCGGGCGTAGGCGATGGCATCTTCGAAGGCGGCCCGGGCGATGCCCAGCGCCTGGGCCGCGATCCCGATCCGCCCACCGTCGAGGGCGTGCAGCGCGATCTGGAAGCCGTCGCCCTCGGGTCCGAGCCGCGCGTCGTCGCCGACCGCGCAGTCGGTGAGAAAGATCTGCGCCGAAGGTGCGCCGCGGATCCCGAGCTTGTCGTCGGGCGGCCCGACCTTGAAGCCGGGGGTGCTCGTGGGGACCAGAAAGGCGCTGATGCCGTGGCTGCGTTTGGCCGGATCGGTGGTGGCGAACACCAGCGCCAGATCGGCCACCGGCGCGTTGGTGATGAAGTTCTTGGTGCCATTCAGGATCCAGCCCGCCCCCGAGCGGACGCCGCGCGTCTTCTGCGCCTTGGCGTCGGAGCCGGCCTCGGGCTCGGAGAGCGCGAAGCAGCCGATCTTGCGGCCCGCCGCCAGATCGGGCAGCCACCGCGCGCGTTGCGCGTCATTGCCGGCGGTCAGGATCGGCGCCGAGACCAACGAACTCTGCACCGACATGATGACGGAGGTCGAGGCGCAGGCCCGCGCGATCTCTTCCATCGCCAAGACGTAAGAAAGCGCGTCCATGCCGGCGCCGCCCCAGGCCTCCGGCATCATGATTCCGAGGAGGCCCATCTCGCCCAGCCGCGCGAAGATCTTCCGCGGGAACTCGTGGGTGCGATCGATCTGCGCCGCTTGGGGCGCGATCTCGCGCTGCGACAGGTCGCGCGCCGTGTCGCGGATCAGCTTCTGTTCGGGGGTCAGCTCGAAGTCCATTTTCGATCTTCCAGTCTACTCGCTAGTTGCCGCCAGATTGGCCGGCCGACGGGCCGGTCGATGGGTCGGCCGACGGGCCGGGTTATTTACCCGTCCAGGTCGGCGCGCGTTTGTCGACGAAGGCGCGCATTCCCTCTTCTTGGTCGGCGCTGGCGAAGAGCGCGGCGAAGAGCTGCTGCTCGAAGTCGACCCCAGATTTCAGCGGTAGGTCCCCCCCGCGCAAAATGGCCCGCTTGGCGGCATCCACGGCCAGCGGCGCCTGGCGCGCGATGGCCGCGGCCACCGCGCGCACGCGGGCCAGCAGCTCGGCCGGCTCGACCACCGCGTTGACGAGGCCGATCCGCGCCGCCTCGTCGGCGTCGATGACCGCCGCGCTGTAGATGAGCTCGCGCGCGCGGGCCACGCCGACCCGCCCGATCAGGCGCTGCGTGCCGCCCATGCCGGGGATGACGCCCAGGCCGACCTCGGGGAAGCCCAGCTTCGCGCCGCGCGCGGCGTAGATGAAGTCGCAGGCCAGCGCCAGCTCGCAGCCGGCCCCCAGCGCGAAGCCGTTCACGGCCGCGATCACCGGGATGCTCATCCCCTCGACCAGATCGCACAGCCGACGGCCGTGCTCGGAGAACGACCGCGCACCGATGGGATCGAGCCCGGCCATCGCCTTGATGTCGGCGCCCGCCACGAAGGCACGGTCGCCGGCGCCGGTCAGGATCGCGCAGCGGATCACGCCTTCGCGCTCGACCTCGGTGAGCGCTTTGATGAGCGCGTCGATCGTCTCGCCGTCGAGCGCGTTGCGCGCCTCGGGCCGATTGACGGTCACGGTGGCCACCGCCCCGTCGCGCGCGATGGCGGCGCGCCCGCTCAACGGCCCTCCTCGATGCGGATGGGCGCCGAGGTTTGGGCCGAGCTCGGCGTCGGCGCCGGGTAGTGATAAAAGCCGCGGCCGCTCTTGCGCCCGAGCCAACCGGCCGCGACGTACTGGCGCAAGAGCGGGCAGGGCCGGTATTTCGGATCGCCGAGATCGCGGTGCAGCACCTCCAAAATCGAAAGCGACGTGTCGAGGCCGATCAGATCCATCAGCGCGAACGGACCCATCGGGTGCTTGAGGCCGAGCTGGATCGCCAGGTCCATGTCCTCGACCGAGGCGATCCCTTCGTAGAACGCGAAGCAGGCCTCGTTGAGCATCGGCATCAGCACGCGGTTCACGATGAAGCCGGAGATGTCGCGCGAGACGACCGTCTCCTTGCCGAGACGCTCGGCCAGCGCGCGCGTCGTCTCGTAGGTGCCGTCGGCGGTGGCCAGGCCGCGGATGATCTCGACCAGCTTCATGAGCGGGGGCGGGTTCATGAAGTGCATGCCGATCACCCGCTCGGGCCGCTTCACCGCCGCGCCGATGGCGGTGATGCTGATCGACGAGGTGTTGGTGGCCAGCACGACGCCGCCGCGGCAGACGCGATCGAGGGTGGCGAAGACCTCGCGCTTGGTGCCGATCTCCTCGGTGGCCGCCTCGACCACGAAATCGACGGCCTCCAGCTCGCCGCCGTACAGATCGCAGGGCTCGATGCGCGCCAGCATCTGCGCGCTCACCTCGGGGGTGAGCTTGTTCTTGTCGACCAGCTTGGCGAGCTGCTGGCCGATGGTGGTCCGCCCGCGCTCGGCGATGTCGCGGCCCACGTCGGCCAGCGTGACCGCGAAGCCTTGCCCGGCCGCCAGCTGCGCGATTCCGCGCCCCATCTGACCGGCACCGATGACGCCGATGCGGTTGATGCCGTCGAGGACGCCCATGTTCAGCTCAAGGTAACGTCAGAGTCGCTCGACCGCCAGGGCGATCCCTTCGCCGCCGCCGATGCAGAGCGCGGCCACCCCGCGCTTTTTGCCCGCGTCGCGCAGCGCCGACAGCAGGGTGACCAGCACGCGCGCGCCCGAGGCGCCGATCGGGTGGCCCAGCGCCACCGCGCCGCCCCACACGTTCACCCGCGCCGGATCGAGGCCCAGGAGCTGGTTGTTGACGATCGAGACCACCGCGAAGGCCTCGTTGATCTCCCACAGATCGACGTCGTCCTTGCGCCAGCCAATCCGCGACAGCAGCCGCTCGACGGCGCCGGCCGGGGCGGTGGTGAACCACTCGGGCGCCTGCGCGAATCCGGCGGCCCCCACGATGCGGGCGGCCGGTTGCCAGCCGCGCGTGGCCGCGACGTCCTCCGCCGCCAGCACCAGCGCCGCCGCCCCGTCGTTGATCGACGAGGCGTTTCCCGCCGTGATGGTTCCATCCTTTTGAAACGCCGGCCGCAGCGCGGGCAGCTTCGCGACATCGCCGCGTCCAGGCTCTTCGTCGTCCACCACCACCCGCGGCGGGCCTTTTTTCTGCGGGATCTCGACCGGCGCGATCTCGCCGCGGAATTTCCCCTCGGCCTGCGCCTGCAGCGCGCGCCGATACGATTCGGCGGCGAAGGCGTCCTGGTCGGCGCGCGTGATGCCTTTTTCCCTGGCGCACAGCTCGCCGCACTCGCCCATGTGGACGTTCTGGTAGGCGTCCCAGAGGCCGTCCTGAATCAACGAGTCGATGACCTGCGCGTGCCCCAAGCGATAGCCCTCGCGCGCCTTGGGCAGCAGGTAGGGCGCGTTGCTCATCGATTCCATGCCGCCCGCCACCACCACCTCGTGCTCGCCGGCGGCGATCGCGTTCCGCGCGAAGACCACCGCCTTGAGCCCCGAGCCGCAGACCTTGTTGACGGTCACCGCGCCCACCGCCGCGGGGATCCCGGCGCCGATCGAGGCTTGCCGGGCCGGCGCCTGCCCGATCCCGGCCGGGAGCACGCAGCCGAGATAAACCTCGCCCACGGCGTTCGGCGCCACGCCCGATCGCTCGAGCGCCGCCTTGACCGCGATGGCGCCCAGGCGCGGCGCCGACAGCGAGGCCAGCGCGCCTTGAAAAGAGCCGATCGGGGTGCGCGCCCCCGCCAGGATGACGACGTCTTTCATGTTTCCAATGATACCAGGGATCAAAAAGTAGACGGGTATCCTACATGTCGTATGTTTGCCTGCATGTCGTTACTTCTTCCGGGCGAGCGCCCGCCACGAATCTGGGGTGCCCTGCTGGCCGCCGGCGCGGTCCTGGGCCTTTGCGCCCTCGGCTGCGCCAGCCCCTCTGGACAGACCCGTCGCTTCACGTCTGTGTTCCAGGCGGCCCGTTTCGAGGCGCTGCGGCCGGTCCCCGCGGCCCGCGACGACGGACGCGCGGCGACCGGCGAAGAGGGGGCGGCCTTCGTCGAGAAAGCCCTTCACGACGCGGGCTTTCGCTTCGGCACCGACGGCAGCGCCCGGGCCCTCTGGGGCTACCTGCGCGCCTCGCACCGGGTGGTCTCGGCCGTCGAGGCGCGCCCCGGGGATGTGGTTTTCTTCGACACCCGCGGCCTGACCCCGACCCCGGAATGCGCCGATCACGCGGGCATCGTCGAGAAGGTTGACCACGACGGCCGCATCACCTTTGCCGAAGCCCGCGGCGGTCGGATGCGGCGGAGCTTCGTCGATCCGGCCCGACCGTCGGTCCGGCGCGACGACCGCGGCCATATCCTGAACAGCTTCCTGCGCACCAAGACGGTCGACGATCCCCCCGCGGCCCGCTATTTCGCCGGCCAGATGCTGTGCGGAATCGCCCGCGCCGAGCACCGGGGACACGGCTAATCCGCGTGCCCAGGCGGTATTTGGTTGGCAGCCGTTGCCAACTCGGTTGGCACTAAGTGAGCCCCGCACCCCGAGCTTCCGGGCTTTTGCGATGGCCCACCGGTTGCTGTTCTTTCTGTTCTTTGATGACGCAGCGGCGCCGGCGCCACCAGCTATCGGGTTCACACCACCGTTGCAGTCGAGCTTACCGATCCCTATAATCGCGCAGTTTTGCCCCCCGGGCCGCTAGCGCCCAACGCTTCGAGGAGGATTTCCATGTCGGGTCGTTCTTCGTTCATCTCGCGTCCTTGGCGCCTGCTCCGCTGGGCCGGATTGGCCGCGGCCGTTCCCGCGTTGTGGGCTTGCACCTCCCGAACCCTCGAGGCGCCCGTCGTCACGCCGACGCAGTCGGTCACCCAGAAGGTGACCCAGAAGATCAACAGCGACATCGACATCTTGTTCATGATCGACAACTCGTCGTCCATGACCTCGATGCAGACGAAGCTGCTCGCCCAGCTTCCGGTGTTCATGCAAGTCCTCGCGGCCCTGCCGATGGGCCTGCCCAGCGTCCACGTCGCCGTGGTCTCGTCCGACATGGGCGCGCCCAGCGACACCGATATCGGCTGCGCCATGACAACCGCATCCAGCGACGACGGCAAGTTCTATACGGCGCCGGAGGGAACCTGTCCCTCGAACGACTTCAATACCCCGACCGACCTGTTCATCACGGACGACGCGGCTGGCGACACCAAGAACTTCTCCGATCCCGACAACGGGACCGGTGCGGGCCTCGCGAAGGTTTTCCAGTGCATCGCTTTGCTTGGTTCGACTGGTTGTGGCTTCGAGCACCAGTTGGCCTCGATCGACCGCGCGCTCGGCTCCGACGGCAATGGCGGTCCCACGGATCCCATGTTCCTGCGGGCGGATGCCTACTTGGGCATCGTGATGCTCACCAACGAGGACGACTGCTCGGCACCGACATTGAATTCGGGGGACTGGCCGATCTACTCGCTGAACGGCGGCGATGATAGCCTCTCGGGGCTGAATGCAGGGCCGGGCGGTCCACTCGGCAACTACCGCTGCAACGGCAAGCCGTTCGGCGGCCACAGATGCCAGGATCTCAGCGCGGGCAGCACGGACATGTCGCCGCAGCTGCCTCCGCTCATGGAGCCGGCCGACGCCATCGCCAACAACGACATGGTCACCTATTCAAATTGCATACCCGACGACCAAGCCGACTCGGGGGACGAGTTGACTCCGGTCGCGACCTTCGTCTCGCACATCAAGAGCCTCAAGAGCGATCCCGCCAATCAGATCCTGGTGGCCGCCGTCACCGGCGTGAACGCTGTAGCGGGCAGCAACCCACCGGTGCTGGCACCCACGCCTTACACCGTGACTTGGGCGCTAGGCACGGGCCCGTCGGCCAACGAGAAGATCCCCAACGTCAACCACCTTTGCGGCCCCACCACCGATGGCAGCTTCGCCGATCCGGCCGTCCGCATCTCGGCATTCGTGAATGCCTTCGGAGCCAACGGCGTTCTGGCCTCAATCTGCGACACCAGCTACTCCAGCTCGATGGCCGCCATCGCGGCGAAGATCGGCGCGCTCATCACCCCCAAGTGCATCTCGGGGACGATTCAGCAGATCAATGGCGAACCGAATTGCACCGTCACCAACGAGTTCAAGGTCAACGGCAATTCCACGCAACTCTACAAAACCATTCCGGCCTGCGCGGACAACGGGGGCGCCGCGCCCTGCTGGCAGTTCCTGGCGGCCAACGATCCGAACAACAAGTGCGGCGGTGTCGGCCAAGCGCTCTCCGTCAGCACCGATCCGGCGAACCCGACCCCGGACAGCCTGGATAGCTCAATCCAGTGCTCGACCTGCGTGGCCGGCATCCCCACGGCCGGATGTCCCTGCCTGGGCACCAGTGCCGACGTCGCCGGCTGCATCTGAGCTGAAGCAAGCAAGAACCGGACGCGCCGGGCGGATCGCTTCGCGATCCCCGGCGCGTTCTCATTTCGTAGATCCCGGCGCTACCGCGTAGACTTTGAAGGTGCTGGAGCGCTTCCGGGCCGGGACGGGCGACAAGTCGCCGCTCTCCATCGCGGGCGACAGCCGCGGCGTGCTCTGCCTGCACGGCATCACCGGCACCCCGTACGAAGTGCGTCCGCTGGCGGAGGCCTTCGGCCGCCTGGGCTGCTCGGTCGAGGCGCCGCTGTTGGCCGGCCACGGCGGGACGCTGGGTGAGCTGGCGCGTACCAACGGGGACGACTGGCTGCGCTCCGCGGAGTCGGCCCTGGACCGGTTGCAGGCCCGCGTGGGCGGCGCGCCCGTCGCGATCTGCGGCTTTTCGATGGGCGGCCTCCTGTCGCTGCGCCTGGCGCACCGATTTCCCGAACGGATCTCGGCGCTGGTCGTGATGGCCGCGCCGCTGCGGCTCCGCCGCATGCAGGTGACGGGGATCCGAACCGTTTCGCGCCTGCCTCTCGATTTTTGCGCGCTGCCGGGCGTCTGCGTCCCCAAGCTCAATGGTTCAGACATCTCGGATCCCGCGCTTCGCTACACGAACCCCGGCCTGCGCGCGTTTCCCCTGGCCGCGCTCAAGGCGCTGGTCGACCTGATGGACGCCACCCGCGCCGACCTGCCGTCGATCCGCACCCCGACGTTGGTCGTGCACGGCCGCCAGGACCACACCGTTCCCATGGACGACTCCCTGGAGCTGACCGGCAGCCTCGGCAGCGACGTGATCGAGCGCCTGTGGCTCGACAAATCCTTCCACATCGTGACCCTGGACGTCGAACGCGCCCTGGTCGCCGAAACCGCCGCGCGCTTCTTCGCCAGGCACGCCGGCTGGTCCGCCGCCGCGCGCGCCGTCTAATCGTCGTCTCGTCGAGTCTGCCGAGTCTGCCGGCGATCCCGTGGCCGTCGATCGATGGTAGCGTAGGCGTCGCCGTGCAGGACCTGGTGGTCGCGATCGATCAGGGGACGACCGGCACGACCGTGCTGGTGGTCGACGCCAAACGGACCGTGCGCGGGCGCGGCTATCGCGAGCTCCCGCAGATTTACCCGCGTCCGGGCGAGGTCGAGCACGATCCGGAGGCGATCTGGGCCTCGGTGACGGGAGCGCTCGGCGACGCGCTGGGCGGCGTCGAGGTGCGGCGAATCGCGGCGCTGGGGATCACCAACCAGCGCGAGACGACGCTGCTCTGGGAACGCGCCGGCGGCAAACCGGTCGCCAACGCCATCGTCTGGCAGGACCGCCGAACCGCGCCATTCTGCGCGACGCTCAAGGCGGCCGGGCACGAGGCGGCGGTGCGCGAGCGAACCGGTCTGGTGCTCGATCCCTATTTTTCGGCCACCAAGATCCGCTGGCTGCTCGACGATGTCGCGGGGTTGCGGACGCGGGCCGAGGCCGGCCAGATCGCCTTTGGCACCGTCGACAGCTTCCTGATCTGGCGCCTGACGGGCGGCAAGGTGCACGCGACCGATACCACCAACGCCTCGCGCACGCTGCTCTGCGATCTGCGGACGCGCCGTTTCTCCGACGAGCTGTGCGCGCTGTTCAACATCCCGCCGGCGCTGCTGCCGGAGATTCGACCCTCGGCCGGGCGTATCGGCGAGACGCGCGGCGTGACGGGTCTGCCCGACGGCATTCCGATCGCGGGCGTGGCGGGCGATCAGCAGGCCGCCCTCTTCGGCCAGGACTGCACCGAGCCGGGCGACGCGAAGTGTACCTTCGGCACCGGCGCCTTTCTGCTCATGAACGTCGGCGCCGAGCCGCGCATGTCGTCGCGCGGTCTGCTGTCGACGGTGGCCTGGACGCTGGAAACGCCGTCGGCGCGCGGAACGGCCTACGCGCTGGAAGGGAGCGCCTTCGTGGCCGGCGCGCTGGTGCAGTGGCTGCGCGACGGCCTCGGCATCATCGCCAAGGCGCCCGAGATCGAAGCGCTGGCCGCCTCGGTGCCCGATTCGGGCGGCGTCACCATCGTCCCCGCGCTGACGGGCCTCGGCGCGCCGCATTGGCGGGCAGAGGCGCGCGGCCTCATCGCCGGGATCACCCGCGGCACCACCCGCGCCCACATCGCCCGCGCCGCGCTGGAGGCGATTGCGCTCCAGAACGTCGACCTGGTCACCGCCATGCAGGCCGACGCCGGCCGCACGATCAACAGCTTCCGCGTCGATGGCGGCGCCTCCGCCAACGATCTCCTCATGCAGATCCAAGCCGATCTTTTGGGCGTGCAGATCTTTCGCCCCGAGATGGTCGAGTCGACCGCGCTCGGCGCCGCCAAGCTGGCCGCCCTCGGCGTCGGTCTTCCGCCGGTCGACAAAGGCGGCGAGACCGCCCGCATCCGCCTCTTCACCCCGACCATGCCGGCCGAGACACGCGCCCGGTTGCTGGCCCGCTGGGCCGGCGCGGTCGGACGGGCGTAGGCGAGACGATTGTTCAGAGCGGGCGCACCAGCTTCGACGCAGTGCGCATTTCCGGAAGGGGGCTGTCGGATCGGCGCAGCCGGGCGGGCTGAAAACCGCCTACCCACCCCCTCGGGCGGCGGGGCGCTTCGGAAAGGGCCGCCGGCTGAGCTGGCGGGCGGAAAAGGGCTTGATCGAGAGGCGCGCTATTTGCGAACGTGTAGGTTTCTAATGTCGGCGACGCCCCTCACCGGAGACCCTACGGCTCTCCCGCTCGCTTCGTGCGCCGTCACGCACCCGGGACGCCAGCGCAAGGAGAACGAGGACACCTTCGGGAACTTCATCGACGGGCGCCTGTTCGTCGTGGCGGACGGGATGGGGGGCCACAACGCGGGCGCGGTGGCCAGCGCCATGGCGGTCGACGCCATCGAGACCTTCTTCCGCTCGTACCACGCCGAGCCGCACCAGGTCTGGCCGCACCCGGTGGATCGCTCGCTGTCGCTGGCCGCCAACCTGTTGCGGATCGGCATCAAGGTCGCCAACGATCAGATCCGCGCCGCCGCCGCTCAGGACCGCGCGCGGGCCCGCATGGGGACCACCGCGGTGGCGATGGCCATCGGCGAGGAGCAGCTGGCCATCGCGCACGCCGGCGACAGCCGCGCCTATCGGATCCGCGCCGGCGGGATCAAGCGCCTCACGCGCGATCACTCGGTCGCCGAGGAGATGCGCGCCGCGCGGCCCGAGATGACCGACGAGGAGATGGCCACTTTCGCGCACCGCAACGTGGTCACCCGCAGCCTGGGGAGCAAGGACGAGATCGAGCCCGCCATCTACGTGAACCGCTTCCAGCACGGCGACCTGTTCCTGCTCTGCAGCGATGGTTTGTGGGGGGTGGTGCCCGACGGGAAGATTGCCACCATCATTCGGGGAGCGCCCCATCTGGAGGACGCCTGCCAGCTCTTGGTCGATGCGGCCAACGAAGCCGGCGGCCCCGACAACATCACGGCGCTGCTCGTGCGGGTCGGTTGAACCGGCGATCGGCTTTCAGCCATGACCCAGCCATGACCCAGCGATGATCCGAGCGCTGGTCGACGAAAAACGCATCCTGGTGTGCGTCGGTCCGGGCGGGGTCGGCAAGACCACCACCGCGGCGGCGATCGGCGCGCTGGCGGCGCGGCGCGGGCGGCGGACGCTGATCTGCACCATCGATCCCGCGCCGCGGCTGGCGGACGCGCTGGGCCTGGGCGGCATCGGCCTCGGTCCCGATCCGCGCGCCGTGCCGCCCGCCGCCTGCCGCGCGCTCGGGATCCCGGACGACGGGACCGAGCGCCTGTTCGCCGTTCGCCTCGACACCGAGAAGACCTTCGCCCGCTTCGTCGAGTCGGAGGTCGCCGATCCCGCCATGCGGCGGCGGATCTTCGACAACACGATCTACCGCCAGATCACCACCGCGCTCACCGGCTCGCAGGAGTACGCGGCGACCCTGGCGCTCTACGACCTGGCCCGGAACGGCGGGTTCGATCTGATCGTGCTCGACACGCCGCCCACCGCCAACGCGCTGGATTTTCTCGACGCGCCCAAGCGGATCGCGGCGGCGATCTCCAGCCCGGCGATCAAATGGTTCGCGCGGCCCCCGGCCGGCGCGGCGGGCGCGGCGCGGTTTTCTTTCCAGCGGCTGTGGGCGGGCGGCGCGCTGGTGGTGCGCCGCCTGGCCAAGCTGGTGGGCAGTCAGTTTCTGGACGACGTGACGGCCTTCTTGGTCGATTTTCAGGGGGTCCTGGGTGGTTTTCTGAACCGGGCCACCGCCATCGACCGGCTCTTGCGGGGCGACGACGTGTCTTTTCTGTTGGTGCTGGCGCCGGCGGCCGCTGCGGTCGAGGAGGCGCTGTATTTTCACGCGCGCCTGCGCGAGGCGGGGGTGCCGCTGGGCGCCTTCATCGCCAACCGCGTCGCGCCCGCGCCGGGGATGGTCGACGGGGGCGCGCTGGCCGAGGCGTTGCGTGCCGAGACGGCGTTCGCCGATTTGTCGCCCGCGGCCATCACCGAGGCGGCCGCCCGCCTAGAACCGCTGGCCCGTGGGTTCGCGACGCTCCACACGTCGGAGCGTCAGCAGCTCGAGCGGTTGTCGGCCCGCGCGCCCGCCACGGCCATCACCCGCGTCCCGCGGCTCGATCACGACGTGGACAACCTGGTTGAGCTGCGCGTCGTGGGCGATTCGCTGCTCGCCGGTTGACGGACGGCCGGCGTTGCCAGCCGTCCAGCATCTGGTCGAGCGCCGGGGCGGACGAAGCTGGGGCGGCGAACAGCAGCGCGACGGCGTCGCCGCGGCGCTCGAGCGCATAGAGGCCGTGCGGGGTCGCGAAGAGGGTGCGCCCTTCGAGGACCGGGGGGGCGAGGGGCGCGGTGTGCGGGCTGGATTTTTTTCGCTGGTTGGCGGGCGGTGGCAGCGGGTCGGTCGAAACCGGCTCCACGTGGGTTTGCGCGGCCAAAACCTGCCGCGCGGCGCGGGCGAAGTCGTCCGCCTCGCCGTCGTCGTCCCAGACGGTAAGCCAGGCCAACGGACGCTCGGACGCCACGCCGGCGTCGGACGCCACGCCGGCGTCGGGCGAGGCGCCGGTATCGGACGACGCGCCGGCATCGGACGACGCGCCCGGTTGCGCGGTGTAGATCCCCGCCCGATCGCCGCCCCACCCGGCGGCGGCGCGCGCGGCGATCTCGGGCGGCAGCGCCGAGGCCAGCCAGCTCCGCACCATCAGCTCACCCGCGACGTCGCTGGCGGCCGGTCGGCCAAAGCCGGGCAGGTCGGGCAGGGCGGCGGGATCGATCGAGATCGGCGCCTCGCAGGCCTCGTACTTCTCCGGGTGGAGCACCTGCTCGGTCGAGGCCGGCGGGTCGGTCCACAGCTCGTCGACGGCGCGCCAGGGACCGCGCGCCCGGGCGCCGGCGACGAACACCCAGCCGTCGACGTGGGTGAAGGTCGCCAGGTCGCGAAACCACCCGGAGGTCTCGGCCGTAGCGGTCGCGCCGCTCAGGCGGGTCGCCAACGCCGTCAGCTCGCGCGGGCCCAAGAAGCGCTCATGCGGATCCTGCAGCTCGAGCGCGCTCAGCGTGGCGTCCCCTTCGACGACGGCCAGGCGGGCGCGCGCGGCGTCGCCATCCAGCCCCCTTTCCCCCTGCGGACCCAGTTTCAAAAACTTACGGAGACCGAAGCGACGATCGGCGATCGCGTGGGCGATCTGGTGGGTGAGCGCAATCCGTTGCTCGGGGAGGGGAATGAAATCCGGCACCGAGAGCGTCCCCAACCGCGTTCCGTTGCCGGGCTCATAGCTGGCCGTCGGCACGGCGGTCAGGTAGGTCCGCGCGACCAGCGTGCCATAATCGGTGTCGGCTGGGACCAGGCCGAGCCGTTCGAGCAGGCGCGCTTCGGCGTCACCGCCGCCGCCGGTGCCCGGCAGGCCCGCCTCGACGCCGACGCCAATTGCGACCGCCCGCGCGCGGTCGGCCATTTCGCGTGTCACCGTGTGGGCGGCGAGCGGGCCGGAAAAGGGCAGATGCCGCGCCGCCGCCAGCTCGACGACCAGGCGATCGACCTCGTTCCGCAGGGCGCCGTCGGTGACCGGCGCCGCGACGAGGGCCAGCGTCAGCGCGGCCACGACCTTGCTCACGCCGGCCACGGGCGGCAGTTTGAGGTAAATAGGCGGACCGTTCAATGAGCCTCTCCGGTTCCGACATGGGCGCGCCGCTGGCACCCGAGCGGCGCGGCTTCGCGCAGGCGCTGCACGAGATCCGCCGGCACCTGTCCGGCGCCCGCACGGTCGAGCTCTACGGGGCGGCCGGGTCGCTGGGCGCCGCCATCGCCGCGCAACTTGGGAGCGACGGCGGCGACCCGCTGCTCTACGTGGTGGCCGACGAGGAGACGGCCGAGGCGCGGGCGCACGATCTGGGGTTTTTCCTGCCGCATCCCCCCGCCAGCGACGATCCACTGGTGCCGCCGTCGGTGCTCGAGCTGCCGGCCCCGGACTCGTCGCCCTACGCCGAGATGCAGCCCGATCGCGCCACCACGCTGCGGCGGATGGCGGCGCTGTTCCGGCTGTCGCGCGGCTTTTCGCCGCAGGTGCTGGTGGCTTCGGCGGCGGCCCTCTTCCGGCGGGTGGTGCCGCGCGCGCCGTTCGAGGGCCTCTGCCAGCGGATCGCCGACCACGCGACGCTCGATCGCGACGCGACGGTCGCCGCGCTCCTGCGGGCCGGGTTCTCGCGCGCCCCGGTGGTCGAGGACGCCGGCACCTTCGCGGTGCGCGGCGCGGTGATCGATCTCTACCCGCCGGTTTATCGGCACCCGATCCGGATCGAGCTCTTCGGCGACCAGGTCGAATCGATCCGCCTCTACGACGCGGCCACGCAGCGGACGCTGCGCGCGCTCGACGCGGTCTACTTTCATCCGGTGCGCGAGACGATCGCCACCGCGGGGGCCGATCCGCGCGCCAAGGTCCTGGCCGCCGCCGACGCCGCGGTCTATCCGTCGTCGAAGATCCGCCGTCTGCTCGAGCAGATCGACGGGGGGGAGACCTTCTTCGGCATCGAGGCGCTGGCGCCGGCCTTTCACGCCCAGATGGCGCCGTTCTTCGACTACCTGCCGGCCGGCGCGCTGTGCGTGGTCGAAGATCCGGAGGCGGTCCTCGGCGAGGCTCGGCGCCAGGCCAGCCGTCTGCGCGAGGCGGCGGCGGCGCGGCAGGCCGAGCATCGTCTGGCGCTGCCGGCGCTCGACTTCGTGCTGGGCGAGGACGAGGCGACCGCGGCGCTGGAGGCGCGGCGACGGCTCGAGCTGCGGCCGGTGGAGATCGCGCGCTTCGCCGATCCGGCGGGCGCGCCGCCGCGCGTACACATCCAATCGACGCCGCACACCACGCTGCGCGCCGAGCTCCAGCAGGCCCGCGCCGAGACCGTCGGGCACGGCGACGAGATCGACATCGGCCGGCCCCTGCGCGATCGGCTGCGGTCCTGGCTGGCCGCCGGGCAGCGGGTGCGCGCGGTCGCCACCAGCCGGATGCACGCCGATCGGCTGGTGGGCCTTTTTCGGGCGCTTGGTTTGGCGGCCGAGGTCGCGCCCGGCGAGGCGGCGGCGCTCTTCGACCTGAAAGCCGCCGGCGCGCCGAAAACGACCGGCGCGCCGAAAGCCACCGCCGGCGCGCCGCTGGCGGTGCTGGTCGGTCCGCTGCGGCGGGGGTTCGCGCTCCCGGCCGATGGCCTGATCGTGGTGGCCGAAGAGGAGATCTTCGGGCCCCGCTCGCAACGGGACACCCGCCCGATCAAGACGCCGGCGCTGGGCGATCTGGGCGAGATCGCCGAGGGGGACTACGCCGTCCACGACGAGCACGGCATCGGCCGTTACGTCGGCCTCAAGAAGCTCACGGTGCGCGGCGTCCCGCAGGACTTCATGCAGCTCGAGTACGACGGCGGATCGGTCTACGTCCCGGTCTACCGGATCGGGCTGGTGCACCGGTATTCGGGCGGCGACACCGAGCACGTTCGTCTGGACAAGCTGGGTCTGCGCACCTGGCAGGACAAGCGTCGCCGCGTCTCGACCGAGGCGCGCAAGATCGCCGAGGAGCTGATGCAGCTCTACGCGCAGCGCGCGGCGCTGGCGGGGCACGCCTTCCCGGCGCCGGACGCGGTGTTTCGCGCTTTCGAAGAGACCTTCCCCTTCGAGGAGACCGTCGATCAAGAGAAGGCCATCCAGACGGTGCTGGCCGACATGCAGCACGGCGTGCCGATGGATCGGCTCATCTGCGGCGACGTCGGTTACGGCAAGACCGAGGTGGCGCTGCGCGCGGCGCTGCTGGCGGTGCTGGGCGGCAAGCAGGTGGCGGTGCTGGCGCCGACGACCGTCCTGGCCGAGCAGCACTTCGTGACCTTCTCCGAGCGCTTCACCGACTTCCCGGTGCGGGTGGCGGTGCTGTCGCGGTTTCGCAGCAAGGCCGAACAACAGAAGACCCTGGCCGGCCTGGCCGAGGGGAAGATCGACGTGGTGGTCGGGACGCACCGGGTGCTGTCGCGCGACGTGCGCTTTCACGATCTCGGCCTCTTGGTGGTCGACGAAGAGCAGCGCTTCGGCGTGGGACACAAGGAGCGCCTCAAGGAGCTGCGCACCCAGGTCGACGTCCTCACGCTGACCGCCACGCCGATCCCGCGCACGCTGCAGATGGCCATGGGCGGGCTACGCGAGATCTCGATCATCGCGACGCCGCCCGCCGACCGGTTGGCCATCCGCACCTTCGTCTGCCGGTTCGATCGCGAGCTCTTGGGCGAGGCGCTGCGGCGCGAGCGGGCGCGCGGGGGCCAGATCTTCTTCGTCCACAATCGGATCGAGGATCTCGCCGAGTGGGCCGCCAAGATCCGGGGCTTAGCGCCCGAGGGGACGCGGGTGGCGATCGCGCACGGGCAGATGGCCGAGGGCGAGCTCGAAAAAGTGATGGTCGACTTCGTCGACGGCCGCACCGACATCCTGGCCTGCACCACCATCATCGAGTCGGGCCTCGACATCCCGCGCGCCAACACGATGATCGTCAACCACGCCGATCGCTTCGGGCTGGCCCAGCTCTATCAGCTGCGCGGGCGCATCGGCCGCTCGCGCGACCGCGCCTTCTGTTACCTGGTGGTGCCCGAGGAGACCAAGATGACGCCCGAGGCGCAAAAACGCCTGGCGGTCTTGCAGCGCTTCACCGAGCTGGGCGCTGGGTTTCAGGTCGCGACGCACGATCTCGAGATCCGCGGCGCCGGCGAGCTGCTGGGCGAGCGGCAGCACGGTGCGGTGGCGTCGGTCGGCTTCGACACCTACGCGCGCATCTTGGAAGAGGCCGTCGCCGAGCTGCGCGGCGAACCGATCAAGCCCGAGCACGATCCCGAGATCTCGGTCGACGTCCCGGCGTTCCTGCCCGACGACTACGTGCCCGACACCGGGCAGCGGCTGGACTTCTACCGCCGGCTGGCGCAGGCGCGTAACGAGGACGACGTGCGCGCCACGCTGGTCGAGCTGGAGGATCGCTACGGGCCGCTCCCCGAAGAGGCGCAGCTTCTGGGCGAGGTCATGGTCGACAAGACGCTGGTGCGCGGTCTCGGCGCGCTCGGCTACGAGCTGGGACCGGCGCGACTGGTGCTGTCCCTGGGGAGCGAGCCGACCCTCGAGCCGGCCAAGGTCCTGCGGCTGGTCCAGACCAAGGGGAGCCGGTTCAAGCTCACGCCGGACATGCGGCTCAGTTACACCTTCGACGAAGGGGAGAAACGCGATCGCATGCGGGCCGCCCGCGCCTGCCTGGCTAAGCTGCAGGCGCTGGCCGCGCCGGCCGACGCCGCGGCGCGGCCGCCGGCCTCGCGGGACCCTTGAAGACGAAGACGAAGACGAAGACGAAGGCGAAGGCGAAGGCCGCGGTCGCGAGCAACCGAGCGGCCTTTCCGCGCATCTTGGGTTAGGCTTGCCAGCATGTACATGCTCCTGCATCTGGCGGTTTTGACGCTGACGGTCCTGGCGCTGTCTCGGATGTTTTCCGGCGTGAGAATCAAGAGCGTGGCGGCCGCGGTGGTGGTGGCGATCGTCTTCTCGGTGCTCAACGTCTTCCTGGGATGGCTCATCCGGGTGGCGCTGATCGTCCCGGCGATCCTGACCCTGGGCATCCTTTTTCTGTTCGTGCCGTTCATAGTCAACGCGGTGCTGTTGTGGCTGACCGACAAACTCTTGGGGTCGTTCGAGATCGAGACCACGGGCGCTCTGCTCGCGTCGGCGGCGGTCATTACCCTCGTCAATGGCTTCTTCAGCTTCGCCCTGCACGCCCATCAAATGAATCTCTACGGGGCCGGCCCGACCCGCTGGATCTGAAGCGTCTCCAGGGACAACCGGCCTTTCCCGGCGGGGCCCATTCCCACCTAGATCTCGAACCAAACGCGTGTAATCTCTCGCGGATGTCCAAGCCCGCCTTTGGCCGATCGGCCCTGACTTGCGCCATCGGAACGCTCGTCGCCACGCTGGCGCTCCCCGCCTGCAAGCACGGCGAGAAATCCAGCCACCAAGCCGAGAACGTCGATCCCTCGCAGGTCGTCGCCAAGGTCGACGACACGGTCATTACCGTTTCGGACGTTCAGGAACGCATCAACCGGCAGTCCCCCTTCGTGCGCGCGCGCTACACCAACGCCGACCGCAAGAAGGAGTTCCTCGATGGGCTCGTCAAGTTCGAGGTGATGGCCAGCGAGGCCCAGCGACTCGGCTACGACAAGGATCCCGAGGTCCAGCGGGTCATGAAGCAGCAGATGATCTCGAAGTTCATGCAGAAGGACTTCGAGTCCAAGCTGAAGGTCGAGGACGTTCCCGAGGCCGACGTCGAGAAGTACTACAACGACCACCCCACCGAGTTTCACCAGAAGGACGAAGTCCGCGTCAGCCAGATCGTCGTGAAGGAGAAGCCCAAGGCCGACAAGGCCTACGCCGAGGCGCGCGCGCTGCCCAAGGGCCCGGCCAATGCCATGGACGCCAAAGGCTTCCGCGATCTGGTGACCAAGTACTCGGAGGACGAAGAGTCCAAACCGCGCGGCGGTGACCTGTCGTTCTTCGCGGCCGACTCCGCCGCCTATCCCAAGGTGGTGGTCGACGCGGCATTCAAGCTCAAAGAGGTGGGCGACGTTTCGGCGCCGTTCAAGACCGACAAGGGGTGGACCATCTTGCGCCTCACGCAGAAGCGTCCAGGCTTCAGCCGGCCCCTGCCCGAGGTCAAGCGCCAGATCCAGCAGCGCCTGTTCCGCGATCTGCGGGCCAAGGCGATGGACAGCTTCGTGGCCGACCTCAAGAAGAAGAGCAACATCGAGATCCACGAGGAGAACTTGGCCAAGGTGGTGGTCGACACCACCGGCACGGGCGCCGGCATGGGTCCGGGCGGTCTCGGCGGTCTCGGAATGCTGCCGGGCGGAATGCACCCGGCGCCCGGTATGGCCGCCCCCGGCGCGCCGGGCGCTCGCCCGATGGGCCTGCCGCCCGGCGTGGTGCCGCGGCCGCCGGCCCCGCGGCCGCCGGGGGCTCCGGGCGCGCCGTGATTCGCCGCGATCGCCAGGCCGCGCTGCGCGCCTCTGCCGCCTTATTGGCGCTCGCCGCCGCCTCGGGCGTCGCGCGCGCGCGGGTGGTCGAGAAGGTCGCCGCCGTGGTGGGCGATTCGCTGGTGCTCGCCAGCGAGGTCGAAGAGAAGGTCGCGCCGCTCATGGCGGACGTGAACCGGATTCCCGATCCCGACAAACGCTCGGCGCGCGCCGGAGCGCTGCGGCGCGAGGTGCTCGATCGCCTCATCGACGACGAGCTGATCTTGCAGCAGGCGGCCGAGCTCAAGCTCACCGTCACCAGCGAGCAGGTCGACGCCTCGATCGACGAGATCAAGAAGCAGAACAGCATCGACGACGATCAGCTCCGCGACGCGCTGCGATCGCAGGGGATGAGCATGTCGGCGTACCGCGCCGATTTGAAGCGCCAGCTGCTGCGTTTTCGCGTGCTCAACATCGCGGTCGGCTCGCGGGTCAACATCTCGGACGACGAGGTGCGGTCCTACTACAACCGCCACATGAAAGACGGTAGCAACGTCCAGGTCCGGGCCAGCCACGTCTTCATCGCCATCCCCGACGGGGCCGACGCCAACGTGGTGGCCGAGAAGCGGGCCGCGGCGCAGAAGATCCTCGAGCGGGCGCAGGCCGGCGAAGACTTCGCCAAGCTGGCGCGCGAGACCTCCGACGACGCGGCCACCCGCGCCGAGGGGGGCGATCTGGGCACCTTCGGCAAGGACATGTTGCCCAAGGCGATTGAAGAGCTGGTGTTCTCGATGAAGGTCGGCGACGTGCGCGGCCCCATCCGCGCCGACCGCGGCTTTCACGTCATCAAGCTGGTCGACCGCACGACCAAGGTCCCCAAGCCCTTCGACGAGGTCAAGGAAGAGATCCGGATGCAGCTCCGCCAAAAGGACATGGAGCGCCAGACCAAGATCTACCTCGCCGAGCTCCGCAAGAAGACGCTGGTCGACATTCGGTATTGATTGCCGGCGCCCATCGGGCGCGCGCTCAGAACGTTCCGAGGTCGGTGGTCGCCCAGTTCCCCAGGGAGCCGTGGATGTCTAGGATGTGACCGGCGCTGTTCAACACGACGACGTGGACCGACCCATCGCCCATCATCGTGCAGTCCGGCGCCGAGGCAGCCTGTGTGCCGATGCGCGCCCAGGCCGAGAAGGCGTTGCTGTTTACGTCGCTGGTCCAGCTGTCGTAAACCTGACCGCCGGCCACCGCCTCGACATGCACCAACGAGCCTCCCATCTCGCCGGTGTCGACGCAGATGGTGGGGCTAAAGCCGTAGGTGGTACCGCTGGGCGGGGCGAGAGCCACGGGCGCCACCCAAGAGGCCGGCGCCGACGAGATGTAGTTGGTATAGATGTCCAACAATCCGGTGCTGTCGAAGGCCGCCACCAGGCGCGCCGAGCCGCCGCCGCCCGCCTGCTGAGAGATGTCGATGGTGGCGGTGCCGAAGGTGTTGGCCCGGGTGGTGATGGGGGTGACCTGGGTATAAGTGCCGTTGTAGACGTCGTAGTAGACGGCGTTGACGTCCAGCGCGCCAATCACGTAGTTATTGCCCTGCGGATAGGCCTTGACCGAGGCACCCGGGCTGAAGGTCTCGGGGGCCAGCTCGCGGAAGAAGGCGTTGAAGGCGGTGCCCGATCCGGTGGAATGCATGAAGGCGCCCAGCGGGTTCGCGCCGGTGGCCGTCAGGTGGGTCACGTCGCTGTTGGCGCTGCAGTCCAGGTCCGAGCGCGTGTCGAGCACGGTGGCGTCCAGCGACAGGGTGACCCAGGCACCCCAGCTGGTGCCGTTGTTGGATCGCTGATGGATCTTCACGTCGTTGCCGCGGCCGAAGACCACCGCGGTCGTGAAGTCGGGCGTGGTCACGCAGGGTCCCGTCGCGAACGCCGAGGCCATGCAGGTCCCGCCGCTGCAGGTGTACCCGGCGACGCAGCCCGAGGTCGCGCTGCAGGTGTTGCCGCAGGCGGTGGTCGAGGTGCACGCGTATCCGGCACAGGTGCCGGCGACCGAGCCCGACTGCTTGCAGGTGCCGCTGCCGTCGCAGGATCCGGTGGTGGTCGCGGTGATCCCGCTGCCGGAGCAGGCGAAGGTGCCGGCGCAGCTCGTCGCCATCGCGGTGAAGGCGCAGGCGCCCAGACCGTTGCCGCCGTTGTGATCGCAAAGGCCACTATGCCCGCAGGTCGCCGTGTCCTGGCTGCACTCGCTGTCCGGGTCGGTACCCGCCGTGACGGCGGCGCAATGGCCGTTCGCGACGCCGGTCTTGGTCATCACGCAAGCTTCGCAAGTTCCGCTGCATGCGTTGGTGCAGCAGACACCATCGGCGCAGAACCCGCCCGCACACTGGCCATTGGAGGTGCAGGTGGCGCCCAGCGCCCGCGTGGGCGAGCAGGTGTTGGTGGTCAGGTCACAGAACGATCCCGACGCGCAGTTCGCCGTGCTGGTGCAGGCGGCCGGCAGGCAACTGGTGGCGTTCATGCAGGCGACGCCGCCCGGGCAGGCCGCTGCGGTCGCCGTCCCCGGCGTGCAGGTTCCAGCGCCGTTGCAGCTGGCCGGCGTGACGGTGAGCTGCGAACCCGAGCACGACGAGCTACCCGTGCAAGGGACCCCCGAGGCGGCCAGCGCGCAGGCCCGCTTTCCGTCGCAGAATCCATTGGTGCCGCAGGTCGCGCTGCTCGGGGCGCAATCGTTGTCGGCGTTGTTCCCGCTCGGCAGCGCGGTGCAGACGCCGTCGGTTCCGCCGCTCTTGCTGGCGACACACGATTCGCAGATGCCGGCGCAGTCGCTGTCGCAACAGACGTGGTCGGCGCTGGAACAGACTCCCGCCGCGCACTGGGTCGTAGACAAACAGGTCGCGCCGGGCGAGAGCTTCGGCTTACAGGTCTGGGTCGTGCCGTCGCACAGGAAACCCGCGCCGCACCCGGCGTCGCCGTTGCAACCGGCGTCCGGGTGTTGCGTGTGGTCGGCGCCGGCGTCCACGCCGCTCGACGTATGACCACCATTTCCACCTACGGCCCCCCCCTGGCCACCGGCGCCGGCGGTTCCGGTTCCGACACCACCGGTTCCGCCGCGGTCGCTGCCGCCGTCGCTCGGCTTCACCAACGTCGCCGAACCGCAACCGAGGGTCATGACGGCGGCCAGAGTGAGGATCAGCTCCAACCCGCGCCGTGCGCGGTGGAGAGAGCGGTCGGACGGCCGAAGGGAAATCGTCACGGATCTAGGGGTCATGTAGGTTCATTCCATTACGAGGAGCTATGACGGGTTGCCGCTGGCATCGCAGGTGTAGAAGAGGTTGTAAGGGCTGGCGGCGCCCGAGACGTTGGGCTTGTAGGCGCAGGTCGGCCGGCAACAATCCTGCATAGTCGTCGTCGTGTAGCCCGACGTGAAGCCCTTCCCCGACGCGGACGCGGAATCCACCGCGGTCGGATCGGCCTGCGGCAAGCCCTGACCCGTAAGCTGGCAACCAGTGACGCGCGTCAGGTTGGTCGGGCATTCGATCCGCTTGGCCATGACGTTCCAGTTGATGTGGTAGAGGTTCTGCGGCTGATTGGTCTCGGCGCACGACGTTTGGGTCGTGCTCTGGATACTCGCCGAGCTCGAAGTGATCATCGCGCAGTCGGAGGCGATGGTGGACTGGCAGGACGCGGTGGCGATCGAGGCGTCCGACAGGCCGCTGGTGCCGGAACACTGGCTGACGGTTTGTGCGCGAATGCCGCCATTGTTGGTCTGCCCGATGCTCGGATAGGCGCTGTACATCTTGCCCGATCCGCCCATGCACCCGGCCGTGTTCGAGCCCTCGCCCCCGTCGCCCATGTAGATGTCGAAGTCCATTCCTGATCCGTCGACGCCGGTGTTGAACGCCTGGACGATCATCGGCTTCGGCGTCGGAACGCCGCTGACCTGATCCTTCGGCGTCGTGAAAACGAGCTGGTAGCACTGGCAGCAGCCATTGCCCGCCGCGCCGCTGTCGAGCCCGTCGCTGCTCCGGGCGTCGTGTCCGGCCACCGCGTAAACGAAGGTCGGGTTGGTCGAGGTTCCCGTGAAGTCGTCCGCTTCCGCGCTCTTGAGCTCCGGACTGTAGACCATCGACCGTGTGCACATGTAAGCGGGGCCGCCGGCGCAGCCACTTCCGACCGTATCGCCCGTGGTCGGCGGGTTGATCTTGTAGCTCGGGCAGGCCGGGCAAGAGCCGCCGCAGTCGACCCCGGTTTCGGTGCCGTTCATCATGTCGTCGCTGCAGGTCCCCGCGGCGACCGTGGTGCCGCCCGCGCCGGTGGTGCCCGCCTGACCGGTGGTGCCCGCCTGACCGGTGGTGCCCGCCTGGCCAGTGGTGCCGCCCGCGTGCCCGCCTGAGCCCGCGGTCTGTCCGCTGGTCCCCGCGGCGTGGCCGCCGCTGCCGCCCGGCTGTCCGCCGGCGCCCGCCGCTCCGGTGGTCGCGCCGGTGCCGGTGGTGCCCGCGGTCTGGCCCGCGCTGCCCCCGCCGCCGGCGACGCCGGTGGTTCCGCCGCTGCCGATGCTGTTGCCGCTTCCGCCGATGTTGCCGGTGCCCGTGCTGTTGCCAGTGCCGGTGGTGCCGCCGGCGTGGCCGCCTGTGCCCGGGCCGGTCGTGCCAGCCGTCCCGCCGCCGCCCCCCGGGTCATTCGCGGCACAGCCGGCCGCGGCCAGCACCGAGATCATCACAATTCGCGAGAGGCCTAATTTAATCATGGCCGCCTAGAGTGGCTGAAAAAGAGCCTGCCGGCCAGTCTGGCGGCTGCCCGTCAGTCTTCCCGAAATCGCGCGAGCGCGCGGCGTCAGCCGGGGGGCCAGGCCAGCGGGCGTCCGGCCAGCACGTGCAGGTGAACGTGGTGGACCGACTGTCCGGCGTCGGCGCCGGCGTTCATGACCACCCGAAATCCGCCCGCGGCCTGGCCGCTCTCCTTGGCGCGCTTGGCGGCCACCACCATCAAATGACCGAAGAGCTCGACGTCGTCGGGCGTCGCTTCGGCCAGCGAGGCGATGTGGCGCACCGGGATCACCAGCTCGTGCAGCGGCGCCTGCGGCCCGAGATCTTTGAAGGCCACGGTGCGGTCGTCTCGGTAGGTGATGGCGGCCTTGACGTCGCCGCGGGCAATCTTGCAGAAGATACAGTCGTCGGCAGAGGTCATGTTGCTCCAGGGTATGGGTCGATGGTGTCGGCGTTCAAGACACGAGCTGGATCAGCCGGGCCCGCGTCTCGGCGAACGGCGCGGCCTCGTCGGTGCGCTGGCCCAGAAAGGCGTTGATGGCGGGCAGCCGCGCCATCGCCTCGTCGGTGAGCGGGTCGGCGCCGCGCTGGTAAGCGCCGAGCAAGATCAGATCGCGCTGGCGCTCGTAGGCGGCCATGAGTTGTCGCAGGCGCCCGGCGGCCGCGCGGTGCTCCGGATCGGCGACGGCCGACATCAGCCGCGAGAGCGACGGGAGCACGTCGACCGCCGGCCATTGGTTGCGGGCCGCGATCTCCCGCGACAGGATCACGTGGCCGTCCAAGATGCCGCGCACCTCATCGGCGATTGGTTCTTCCATGTCGCCGCCCGCGACCAAGACGGTGTAGAGCGCGGTGATCGATCCGTGCGCGTCGTTGCCGGTGCGTTCCAGCAGGCGGGGGAGCAGCGCGAAGACGCTGGGCGGGTAGCCCTGGCGCGCGGGCGGCTCGCCGGCGGCCAGGCCCACTTCGCGCTGCGCGCGCGCGACGCGCGTCACCGAGTCGAGCATGAAGAGCACCCGCTTGCCACGTCCGCGGAAGAACTCGGCGATGGCGGTGGCGACGAAGGCGGCCTTGAGGCGCACCAGGCTGGGGGCGTCGCTGGTCGCGCAGACCACCACCGAGCGCGAGCGGCCGCCCGCGCCCAGTGACTCTTCGAGAAAATCGACCACCTCGCGGCCGCGCTCGCCGACCAGCGCGATGACGTTGACCTCGGCCTCGGTCTGGCGCGCGATCTGCCCCATCAAGGTCGACTTGCCCACGCCCGATCCGGCGAACAGACCGATGCGCTGACCTTCGCCGACGGTCAGCAGACCATCCAGCGCGCGCACACCCAGCGCCAGCGGCCGTTCGACGCGTCGGCGCGAAAGCGGATCGGGGGCCGGGCGATCGACCGGCCAGGCCACGCCGCCCACGATCGGACCGCCGCTGTCGATGGGTTGCCCGAGCCCGTCGAGGACGCGGCCGAGGACGCCGTCGCCGGCGGCGATCGACAGCGGACGGCCGGTCGGCGTGACCAGCGAATCGGGCCCGATGCCGGCCAGCTCGCCCAGCGGCATGAGCACCACCTCGTCGCCGCGGAAGCCGACCACCTCGGCCATCAGCGGCTGCGGGCCGGTGGTCTCGATGGTCAGGAGCTCGCCGACCCGGACCGCCGGTACGTCGGCCCGGATCACGAGACCGGTCACCTCGGTCACCCGCCCGGATTCGCGGCGGGGCGCCGTGTTGTCGAGGCGCGCCAGCGCCCGACCGAGATCGAACTCGCCCTCACTCATCGCGCGACCCCGACGAGAGCGCCCGCTCGAGCGCGGCCAGCTGGGCTTCGAGGCGCGCATCGACGCGACCCTGCGGCGTCTCGATCACGCAGCCGTGCCGCCCGACTCTGTCGTCGGCCAGGAATTCGAGCGCGGCGCCGGCCGGCGCACGCGCGGCGAGCACGGCGCGGCGGCTCTCGACCGCGGCGAGATCGTCGGGGTGGAGCCGCAGACGGACCACGGCGGCGCCGGGCCGGCAGACCGCCAGCGCCTCGCCCACGATCTCGGCCATGACCTCGGGCGCCAGGGCCACGGCGCGCCCCACGATTTTCTCGGCCATCTTGGTCGCGAGCGCGATGGCAGCCACCTTGGAGAGGTCCGCCAGCCGCGCCGCCTCGGCGCGCGCCGAGGCCAGCGTCACCACCGCCTCGGCCAGCCCGTCGGCGCGCCCGGCCTCGAGACCTTCGCGGCGGGCGGTTTCCCGGGCGGCGTCGGCTTCGGCCCGAATCGCCTGAGCCTCGGAGCGCGCGTCCGCCACCAGCGCCTCGGCCTCCGCCCGCGCGTCGAGCGTCACCTTCGGAACGATGTGGCCGAAGCCCCGAATCACGCGGCCCATGCTACCCGAGCTCGACCCCGGCGTACGCCAACCAGCGTCGCCCCCGCTCGGGAGGCAACCGTTGGGCAATCGCCAGCGCCGCCGCGGGTCCTTCGCCCGCCAGCTCGGCCGCCAGGGTGCGCGCGCCGAGGCTCCAGGCGCGATCGTCGTTGCCGGACCGCTCCGCCGCAGTCGCCGCCACCAAACGCCGCGCCACCATTCGCCCTGCGCCCACCCCGGCGGCCGGCCCGCCTTCGGCCGCCGCGTCCAGCACGGCGCGCGCCAGGTCCCGACCGAGGCCGGCCGCGGCCCGGGCGATCACCGCCGGTTGCGCCCCCTGCAGCGACCGTCCCAGAGTCTGCGCGCCCCGCAGCTCAATCGCCTCGTCGAGCGCCGCCCACGAGAGCTCCAAAAGCGGCTGCGCGGCCGAAGCCCGCGGAATGGCGGGCCCCGCCAGCGGGACCAGCGCCGCAAAAATGGCGCGGCGAAGCTCGGCCAGGCCGGCGGCATCCAAGACCGGCGGCGGGCCGTCTAGATCCTCGCCTCGCTCGCGCAGCATTTGCTCGGCCACCCGCCGGACCTCGCCCGGGAGCCCCTCGCAGACCGCGCGGATGACCGCCGATGGCTCGGGGGCCAACCTTTGGCGCAGCCAGCCGGGGTGAACCCATTCGATGCCCTCCGGCACTGGCGCCCGCACCAGGGCCAGGAGCGATGCCAACGCGCCGGCGCGACCGGCCCGCGTCTCGCCGGCCAGGGTCTCTAACGCAGCTCGACAACGGCGGCCGGTCGGGCCGCCAAAACGCCGCGCCACCTCCTCGGGCGGCAGGCGGGACAGCAGGGCGCCCAGGACCAGACCCTTTTCCTCGAGGGGGAGCGCCGCGACCGCCGGGTGCATGGCGGCATCATCGGTTGGGCTCCGCCTCGGTTGCAACCACTTGCGCCGGAGCCTTGGGCCGGGTACACCTGCCGCCCCATGTCCGCAACGCCCGTCACTGAAATCGCTAGCCCGCAAGGGAAGGCTCTGCGCCGGGACGTCCGGAACATCGCCATCATCGCCCACGTCGATCACGGCAAGACCACGCTGGTCGACGGCTTCCTCCGTCAGGCCGGCCAGTTCCGCGCCGGCGAGGTGGTCGCCGACTGCGCGATGGACTCGAACGATCTCGAACGCGAGCGCGGCATCACCATCCTCTCCAAGTTCACCGCCATCACCTGGAAGGGGACGCGCATCAACATCGTCGACACGCCCGGCCACGCCGACTTCGGCGGCGAGGTCGAGCGCGTGCTCAAGATGGTCGACTGCGTCTGCTTGCTGGTCGACGCCTTTGAAGGCCCGATGCCGCAGACCCGCTTCGTCACGCGCAAGGCGCTGGCGCTGGGCCTGCAGCCAATTCTGGTGGTGAACAAGATCGACCGCGTGGGCTGCGATCCCGAGGGCGCCGTCGACGCCACCTTCGATCTGTTCTGCGCGCTGGGCGCGACCGACGCGCAGCTCGACTTTCCGATCGTCTACGCCTCGGGCCGCGAGGGCTGGGCGGTCAAGAACCTCACCGACCCGCGTGTCGATCTGGGGCCGCTGCTCGACCTGGTGGTCGACTACGTGCCGCCGCCCACCGGCGACGTCGACGGGCCTTTCTGCATGCAGGTCACCACCCTCGATTACGACGACTACCTGGGTTACGTCGCCATCGGGCGGGTCGACTCGGGGCGCATCAAGACCGGCGAGCGCGTCCTGTGCGCGCACCGCAACGGCAGCCGCGAGGAGTTCCGCGTCGCCAAGCTGCTCGGCTACCAGTCGCTCAAGCGCTTCGAGCTGGCCGAGGCGGCCGCCGGCGACATCTGCGCCATTACCGGCATGCAGGATCTGACGGTCGGCGAGACCATCACCGAGATCGCGCGCCCCATCATCTTGCCGCTGCTCGAGATCGAAGAGCCGACGGTGAAGATGCAGTTCATGTCGAACAACGGCCCCTTCGCCGGCCAGGAGGGTAAATTCGTCACCTCGCGCAACCTGCGCGATCGGCTCTTCAAAGAGGTGAAGTCGAACGTGGCGTTGCGGGTCGAGGAGACGGCGTCGCCCGACACCTTCGACGTGCTCGGCCGCGGCGAGCTGCACCTGTCGGTCCTCATCGAGACCATGCGGCGCGAGGGCTACGAGCTGATGGTTTCGCAGCCCCAGGTCATCTTCAAAATCGGCGAAGGCGGCGAAAAGCTGGAACCGTACGAGGAGGTCGTCATCGACCTCGACGAGGCCTACTCGGGCGCGATCATCGAGGAGCTCGGGCGCCGCGGTGGCCGCATGCAGGAGATGGGACCGGCGGGCGAGGGACGCATGCGCCTCGAGTACCTCTGCCCGGCGCGCGGCCTCATCGGTTATCGCTCGCAGTTCCTGACCGACACCCGTGGCACCGGGATCTTGAACCACAACTTCAAGAACTACGGCCCGTTCGCCGGCGCGATCCGGTCACGGCCGAATGGCGTGCTCGTCTGCCAGGACAACGGCGAGACCAACACCTACGGCCTCTTTTACCTGCAGGAGCGCGGCCAGCTGTTCCTGGGACCCGGCATCAAGGTCTACGGTGGCCAGATCATCGGGCTGCACTCGCGCGACAACGATCTCGTCGTCAACCCGTCGAAAGCCAAGAAGCTGACCAACATCCGGACCACCGCCGCCGATGAGAAGCTGTTCCTCACTACCCCGCGCGCTTTTTCCCTGGAGGCGGCGCTGGAGTTCGTCAACCCCGACGAGCTGGTCGAGGTGACGCCGGCCGCGCTGCGCATGCGCAAGCGCTTCCTCGATCACAACGAGCGCAAGCGCCTCGAAAAAGCCCGCGACGCCGGCCTGCAGGGCGACGTTTAGATGGGAACCCTGGGAGGGTTCCCAAACCCTCCCGCGATGAGGTCGAGCCTGCGAAGCCGTCTCGCCCATCACGCGATTTAGATGGGAACCCTGGGAGGGTTCCCAAACCCTCCCGCGATGAGGTCGAGCCTGCGAAGCCGTCTCGCCCATCACGCGATTTAGATGGGAACGCGATTTAGCGCCGGACGCCTTAGCGCCGGACGCCGGCCTTCCATTGTTCGCAGAGTTGTTGCTGCGGCCATCGGGCCAAAGGGCTACGATGAAAGCCCATGCGGATTGCCGCGCTCGACGTCGGATCGAATTCGTTTCACCTCATCGTGGCCGAGGTCGAGACGGGCGGGCGCATCCGCGTGCTCGATCGGGCCAAGGAGATGGTCCGGCTCGGTGATTCGACGTTGCACAAGGGCGTGATCGCGCCGGAGGTCTTTCGGCGCGGGCTGGACGCGCTGCGGGCGCTGCGGCGGATCGCCGATCGCCACAAGGTGGACGCGCTGGTGGCGGTGGCGACCAGCGCGGTGCGCGAGGCGCAGAACGGCGGCGAGTTCGTGCGCGCGGCGCGCGACGAGGCGGGGATCGACATCCGCGTCATCCGCGGAGACGAAGAGGCGCGGCTCATCTATCTGGGCGCGCGCGGCTCGCTCGATCTCGGCAAGCGGCGGGCGGCCCTGTTCGATCTGGGCGGCGGGTCGCTGGAGATCGTTTTGGCCGACGCGCAGGAGCTGTACTTCACGGCTTCGCTCAAGCTGGGCGTCATCCGGCTGGCGGAGAGCTGTCCCTGCTCCGATCCGCCCACCCCGCGTGAGCGGGCGCAGCTCGCCGAGCGGGTACGCACCGCGCTCGACCCGGTGATCTCGCGTCTGCGCGCGATGGGATTCGACGACGTCGCGTTCACCTCGGGGACAGCTTCGGCGCTGGCGGGTCTGCTGCGATCCGAAAACGGCGGCGGCAAGTCGACCATCGCGCGCGGGGGGCTGGCCGCGCTCGAACAGCGGCTGGGCGCCATGACGGTGGCCGCGCGGGCGCGGCTGCCCGGGCTCGACGCGCGGCGCACCGACACGATCTACGCGGGCGCGGTGGTGTTCCGCACCGCCCTCGAGCTGTGCGGCGCCGAGGAGGCCACACTCTGCGAGACCGCGTTGCGGGAAGGGATCGTCGCCGATTACGTCGCCTCGAACCGGCCGGGCATCCTGCTGGTGGACGAGTTTCCCGATCTGCGGCGGCGCAGCGTGATGGAGCTGGCGCGCCGCTGCCAGTTTCGCGAGGACCACGCCTCGCACGTGGCCCGCTTGGCGCTGTCGATCTTCAGCCAGACCCGCCGGCTGCACAAGCTGGCGGAGAGCGACGCCGAGCTGCTGGAGTACGCGGCGTTGCTACACGACATCGGCTTTTACATCTCCCCGCACCGCCACCACCGGCACAGCGCCTACCTGATCGAGAGCCACGCCATGACGGGGTTCTCGCGCTCGGAGGTGGAGATCATCGCGCTCACCGCGCGCCACCACCGCAAGTCCGAGCCGCGGCGCGGGCGCGGCCTCATGAAGCCGCTGTCGAAAACCGACACCCACCGGGTGCGGGTGCTGGCGGCGGTCCTGCGGATCGCCGACGCGCTCGATCGCACACACGCCCGCCTGGTCCGTGCCGTGCGCTGCTCGATCTCGTCACGGGCGGTCGAGGTCCGCGTCGACGCCGACGGTGATCCCGAGCTCGAGCTGTGGGCGGCGCGCCGCAAGGGCGACCTCTTCGAAGAGCTGGCCGGCCGCAAGCTCCGCTTCGCCGTCGACGGGATCAAGGAATCCGAAGCGCCCGCTGAGCCCGCCGAGACTTTCGCCCAGCCCGCCCCGCTGCGGGTGGTCCGGTCTTAGCGCGGTCCCGTTAGATCCCGAGCTTGCGCAGCCAGAAGTAAAGCGCGGCCGCCACGATGGCGGCCGACTGGATCGTGAACAGCCAGGCCCACACGATCCGCAGCGCGATGCTCCAACGCACGCCGGCCGGGTTGTTGACCCAGCCGACGCCCACGATGCCCCCGGTGATGGTGTGGGTGGTCGACACGGGGATGCCGAGCGCGCTGGCAAGGAACAGCATTCCGGCGGCGCCCGTCTCGGCGCAGAAGCCGCCGGAGGGCTTGAGCTTGGTCAGGCGCATCCCCATCGTGCGCACGATGCGCCAGCCGCCGGTCAGCGTTCCCAGGCCCATGGCGGTCTGACAGGAGAGGATCACCCAGATCGGCAGCTCGGCGTGCGCCGCCAGCTTTCCCTTGGCGATCAGCATCGCCAGGATGATCCCCATGGTCTTCTGCGCGTCGTTGGCGCCGTGCCCGAGGCTGAACATCGCCGACGAGACCAGTTGTAGCCGCCGGAACCAGCGGTCGATGCGACCCGGCTGCTTGCGCCGAAACACCCAGGCCACCAGCACCATCATCCCACCGCCCAGGATCATCCCCAGCACCGGCGACACCACGATGAAGAGGGCGGTCTTGGTGACGCCGCTCTCCTGCACCACCGCGAAGCCCCCTTTGCTGATGCCGGCGCCCAGCAGGCCGCCCACCAGCGCGTGCGACGAGCTGGACGGCAGGCCGTACCACCAGGTGATGAGGTTCCAGGTGATGGCGCCGCCCAGCGCGCTCAACAGGACCGCGTCGTCGATGATATTGGGATTGATGATCCCCGTGCCGATGGTGTGCGCGACGTGGAGCGGGAAGATCACGAAGGCGATGAAGTTGAAAAACCCGGCCCAGACCACCGCCGCGCGCGGCGTCAGCACGCGCGTCGACACGATGGTGGCGATCGAGTTGGCGGCGTCGTGAAAGCCGTTGATGTAGTCGAACGAAAGCGCGATCACGACGATCGCGACGAGCATGACCATGGCGCGCGTCAGCTATTCTCGAGGACGACGCCCTCGATGATGTTGGCGACGTCCTCGCAGCGGTCGGTCGCCGACTCCAGCGTCTCGTAGATCTCTTTCCACTTGATGATGGCGATCGGATCCTTCTCTTCGCGGAAGAGGCGCACCAGCGCGCCGCGCAGGATGGAATCGGCGACGTTCTCGAGCCGGTTGATCTCGATGCAGTGCTGCAGGATCGCGTTCTGCTTGCCGAGATCGCGGATGCCGGAGACGGCGCTCAGCACGTGCTCGGCGCTGGAGACCAGGCAGCGCGCCAGATCGGCGGCCTCGGGGGTCATCTTGGGCAGATCGTAGAGCGCCAGCCGATCGGCGGCGGCCTCCACCATGTCCATGATGTCGTCCATCTTGGTGATGAGGCGGTGGATGTCGTTGCGATCGATCGGCGTGATGAAGGTGCGGTGCAGCCCCTCGACGACGGCGTGGGTGATCTCGTCGCACTCGTGCTCGATCTGCTTGACGCGCTCGGCCTGGGCCTCGAGGTTGGAGGGATTTTCGATCATCGCCAGGAAGGCCAGGCAACCCTCGACCGTCTTTTGCCCCTGGTGCTCGAAGTGGGTGAAAAAAGACGCATCGTGCGGCAGGAGCCTCATGGCCGCCGCTTTATATCCGAAGGGAGGGGGCGGGGCCAGGCGCCTGTGTCCGACGGGCCAAAGCGATGACACGGGAGCGCCCGCAGGGGAGCGCGGACCCCGCCGGCAGCGTCCCGAAGGCCTACGACATGGCCGGGTTCAGAGCGAGGCCGCGAAGCGGAGCAGGATCTCGTGCTCGAAGGTGCCGGTCGCCGCCAGCCCGAGGATGGTTTGCGAGCTGCCGCTCCAGTCGTCGAGCACGTAGTTGGCCGACAGGCGGACGAACGGTCCCCGCCAGTAGGTCAGTCCGGCGGTGCCGGAGACCACCCGCGTGGTGGCCGTGCTGGGATCGGAGAGGGCGGCGTTGTCGCTGTCGAGATCTTCCTTCAGCGCGTCGATCCGCAGCGCGAACATGAGCCCTTCATCGAGCAACACTGGGCCGGTCGCGCCCGATCGCCGCGGTAGCTCGCGTCCGGGCGCCGGCAGCAGCCGATCGTCGCCGAGCAGCCAGCCCCAGAGCTCTCCGTAGCCGGCCAACCCGTGCAGCACCACGTGACCGAGCGCCACCAGCGGCGCGCCGGCCGGCAGCGAGGCGTCGGCCTCGGCGAGATCTTGCCGCTTCCAGACCAGCTCCGCGCGGAGGCCGAAGCGCGATCCGAACGGCAGGTTCAGCTCGGCGCCCAGCGCCCGAACGGTGCCTTGCTCGCGGAGCGCCAACGATTGCGGCGCGGTCTGGCCGGTCACCCAGTGCGGCTCGAGGAACACGACCCCGCCGGGGGTGGCCTGCACCGGGAAGGTCTGGCCGGCCACGTGGTCGCCGACAGAGCCCGATCCGCCGAGCGAGAAGCGGCGCCAGAAACCTGCGGCGTCGCTGGCCGCGAACGGCGACAGGGATACGCGCCCGATGACGTCGGCCTGATTGTCGAGGTTTCGGAAACCGGGCCCTTCGCCATTGAAGAGACCGCCCGAGTAGTAGATCCGGTCGTCGGCCAAAACGCCGTGCGCCATCACGCCGACCTCCTTGTTGCGCGGCACGCCCAGCGTCCGCGCCGCCATCGATCGTTCGATGAAATCGGTGGTGCTGTCGGAGGTGCGATTTTCCAGCGTGAACGGGGCGTCGAACTGGCCGGCTTGAACGATCAGAGATTCCTCGAAAGGCGCGAAGGCCAGGTAGGCGTCGGCGGCGGGCAGCGCGCTCGGCGCCACGTCGGTGCCGACGGGCGGCGTCGGGGCGAAGTCGCCCGAGAGGTCGAAATAGAACGAGGATCCCAGCCAGCCGGCGACGCCCAGACGGGCCCGGCGCACGAAGAGGCCGCTCTTCGGGGTCTGGCGCGGGAAGAACGCGCCGTCGATTTGCAGGCTGCCCTCGGGAAAGACGACGATCTGGCCGCCGGGCGTCCGCAGCGAGGGTCCCGCCCCGGGATCGCCCGCCGGCGTCGGGCTCTCTCCGGTGGGTGCCGCCGGCGCCGGGCTCTCGGCGGTGGGCGCCGCGGAATTGCCGGCTGGCGGCGTCGCGCTCTCGCCGGCGGGCGCCGCCGAATCACCGGACATATCGGCGCGTACCGGGCGCCCGAGGGCGAGCAGGGCGGCGCAGAGAGCGACGGTGACAAAGCGGGCGGCGGACATCGCGGGCTTGCGCATTGTAACCGGGCGGGGAAACTGAGGCGTGGTTCGGTATTCGAATCCTCCGGCCGGTAGTGGATTCCTGGCGCTGGCGCGGAAGTACGAGCGCCTGGCCGCGCTACGGGCCCGCCGCGACGGGGAAGGCACGCCGGCGACCCGCGACGAGCTCCGCGCGCTGGCCGCCGAGTTCCCCGGCTGCCTGCGGGAGCTCGACACCTTGGGATCGGACGAGTTGGCCCGGCGAACCAGCGTCTGCGCGGCGGTCGTGGCCGGCGCACCGCCCGAGCCCTGGATGGACTGGATCGACGGCTACCACACGCTCATGCGGCGGGCGCTGGAGGCGCGCGGCGCGCGGGCGCGCGGGGAGGCGCCGTCCGTCGAGGACGAGTTTGCGCAGGCGGCTCTCTCGCCGCCAGGCGGCCGGATGGGCGTCGTCATTCTGCGGACGCTGGCGGCGCGGTTCGGCGTCCCGGCCGCCACCATCGCGATCACGCTGTTCCCCGTGCGCCGCCCGTCCCCCTACGGGGTCTGACCGTCCGTTCGAGCTGTAGCTATCTCCGCCGCGCGATGAGCAGCTCCGTCAGGGCTTCCGGGTCGTGAACCGGGAGGTCGCATCGGCCGTGGACGCAGACGTAGGCGGTGGGGCGACCATTGAGGGCCATCTTATCGGCGACGAAGGGGGCCAGTCGGCCGAGCGCCGGGACGTCGGCCTCGGACGCGCCGGCCAGCGCGCGGTTGGGGACGAAGGTGCGCGCCAGGACGTCGAGCAGGGGGCGGGCGGCGGCCGCGGTGGCGTCGTGCGGCCAGATCACCGCGATCTCTTTTGCTTCGTCGGTGAAGTAATCGAGGGCGACCAACGCTTCGGTGAGCGCGAGCGGATTTTCGCCCAGCGGCGCTGCCAGGCTGACGAGGGCGCGTTCGGAGATCGTGCGCCAACTCTCGTCGCCCGTGAAGGTGTGTAAGCGTAGCGCGCTCAGCAGGGCCACCGAGGTGCCCGAAGGCTCGGCGCCGTCCTGGATCGGCTTTTCGCGGGCGATGAGCCGCTCGTGATCGTCGGCGGTCATGAACCAGCCGCCGGTCGGATCGGCGAAGCGGCGCTCGGTTTCAGCGGCGAGATCGAGGGCGGCCTGCAGCCAGCGGCGATCGAAGCTCGCCTCGTAGAGATCGATGAGGCCGGCGGTCAGGAAGGCCTGGTCGTCGAGGAATCCGGTGGCGCCGGGGCGGCCGTCCTTCCAGCTGCGCACCAGGCGGCCGTCCGGACGCATCTCGTTCCAAACGAAGTCGGCCGCGCGCGTGGCGGCGTCGATGTAGCGCGGCTCGCCGAGCACGCGGCCCGCCACCGCGAAAGCGGAGATCGCCAGACCGTTCCAGGCCGCCAGGATCTTCTCGTCGCGCAGCGGCGGCGGGCGGCGGGCCCGCACCGCATAGAGCCGAGCGCGCGCGGCGGTCAGCGCGCCCCAGGATTCTTCGTCGGGGTGCGCGACGTGGAGGATGTTGGACCCCTCGAAATTGCCCGCCGCCGTCACGCCGTAGTGATCGAGAAAGCGCGAGGTCTCGGCGCCGGGGCCGAAAAGCCGTTCGATTTCGCCCTTCGACCAGACGAAGAACGCGCCTTCTCGTGAATCACCCTGGGAGGCCCCCTCGGATACCAGCGAATCGGCGTCGGTGGCCGAGTAGAAACCGCCTCCGGGCGCGGTCATCTCGCGCAACAGATAGTCCAGCGTCTCCCGCGCCACGCGGGCGAAGACGCGCTGGCCGGTCACCTGGTAGGCCTCGGCGTAGGCCACGACCAGCAGCGCGTTGTCGTAGAGCATCTTCTCGAAGTGCGGGACCAGCCAGTGCGCGTCGGTCGAGTAGCGGTGAAACCCGCCGCCGAGCTGATCGTAGATTCCGCCGGCCGCCATCTTCTCCAGCGTCACCGTCGCCATCCGCAGCGCCTCGGCGTCGCCGGTGCGGCGGTGCTCGCGCAGCAGCAGGCGGATCGGCAAGTTGGAGGGGAACTTGGGGGCGCGCTGCACGCCGCCGTCGGTCTCGTCGAAGATCCGTTTGAAGACCGCGGCGGTCCGCGAGAGCAGGCCGCTGCCAATGTCGATATCCGCTTGGGCTTCGCCCGTCGCGGGCGGCTCCATCTGGGCGCGGACCGCGCGCACCAGCGATTCGGCGGCCTGCCCGACGCGCACACGATCGGCCGCGTAGGTCTGCCGGATGTGATCGAGCAGCTCTAGGAAGCCGTGCCGCGCGCCGCGGGCCCCTTCGCGTGGCGGGAAGTAGGTGCCTCCGAAGAACGGCTCGCGGTCGGGCGTCAGCCAGACGCTCATCGGCCAGCCGCCCGACCCGGTCAGCGCCTGCACGGCGCTCATGTAGACCGCGTCGATGTCCGGGCGCTCCTCGCGATCGACCTTGATGCAGAGATAGTGGCCGTTCATGAAGGCCGCGATCTCTTGGTCCTCGAAGGACTCGGCCTCCATGACGTGGCACCAGTGGCAGGTGGCGTAGCCGATCGAGAGGAACACCGACCGGCCGAGGCGGCGCGCCTCCTCGAACACCTCGTCGCCCCAGGGTCGCCAGTCGACCGGGTTGTGCGCGTGCTGCAGCAGGTACGGGCTGGATTCGAGGATCAGCCGGTTGATGTACTTCGGCGCCTCGCCGTCGAGGTGGTGGGTCCGCGGGAGGTAACCACCGGGCGCGATCTGCTTGGCGACCAGCGCCGCCGTCAACCGTTCGGACAACTCGGGGCCGAACGGCGGCGCTTCAGGAAGATCGACGGCGGACGACATCGCGCGAAGCTAGCACGCGCGGGCGTGCGAACGGCCCGGTTGGCCGCCGGCTACTGCTTGGTGTACGAGGCGGTCTGCGTGAAGGTGCAGTTACCCGATGCGTTCGACGTGTTGTCGGTCTCCGCGTCGGTTCCCGAGAAGTTCTCGGTCGCGGTCTTCCCGTCGGGGCTGATCACGAAGGTGTAGCTGGTGATCGAGATGACGTCGGTGAAGGAATCGCTGGTGGCAGTGGCCGAGGTGCTGATGGTGCAGCTCGAGCTCGCGGCGCTGGTGGCCGTGTCGGCCGAGATGTCCGCGTGAAGGAGGCAGGTGGTACCCGGCAC
>DASRLC010000180.1:0-35970 GCA_035648655.1 Polyangia bacterium | reverse complement strand
GCCGGTGGAACGACGGGTGCCGGTGGAACGACGGGTGCCGGTGGAACGACGGGTGTCGGTGGAACGACGGGCGACGGTGGAGCGGGTGGCGGCGGCGGCGGCGCGGCCGGGATCGGTGGCGGCACCGTGGCTCCGGACGCGGGGACCCACGAAACCGACGCCGGCTGTCAGGGCGTGGACCTGAGCGGAGTCGGCGTGCCGGCCGGGACGATCGCAACAGCCAGCAACTCTCTGGCGACGAATGGCCCCGGTATGGCCATCGATGGCGATGTGACGACCGCATGGAACGCGGGCGGGTTCAATGGATCGATCACCCTGACCTTCCCGTCATCGATCATGATCGCGGCCATACGCATCCACGACGAGGCGCTCCCCGTGACGGACGAAACCTACACCGTCACCTCCAGCACCAGCGCAACGCCCATCGGCTCCGCTACCTACGAAGTCATGTTGTCGCCGGGCGGCGTTCTGCCGGACATCGAGGTCACGCCCGGCTCCTACCCGGACATCACCGTGACGATCAACGGGAACGCCTCCTGGGTCGGCGCCGACGAGATCTGGGTGCTCTCCGCGCCGGCTTGCCAGTGATTCAGGTCGGCAGCTGCGTCAACGACACGGCCTCCAGGTAGGGGGGAGGGCTCGGGTAGGCTGACGGGCCCGGCAGTGGGCCCGAGCGGAACCGGTTCTCAAAGCGGCCGCCCCACTGATCGTCGCGGAGGTCGGAGATCGGCGACAGGAACTCGTGGATCGGGGGGCTGACGCGGCCCCGCGCCTCGACGGCGGTTGCCTCGGTCATCACCAACCCGGCGCGCGGATCGGTCCATCGTGAGCGCCTAGCGTCGGCACAGAGCTAGCTAGGCAGGGCTCTCACGATCGATCCGCCGAGGCTGTCGTCGCCGGGCTCATTTGATCGCGGAGGACGTTCTCGGCGTGCGGATCCGGCAATGGACTGTCGGGCCACCTCCAGCGCCGCGTCGATGTGTGCCTGAATTCGGTCGGCCAATGTCCGAACACTCGGCTCCATGAGCATACTGACGTGGCCGCCGGGAACGTCGTGCACTTTGACGGCGGCCACGTTCTTTTCCCAGCCGAGCAGTGGATCCGCGTATCGTTCGACGTAGGGTCTATCGTCGACCACGGCGTGAACCTGGAGATTCGTGGCTGTCGCCCGAAACAGCAGTAGTTCGCCGCCATATCGCTCGGGAACCACGTACTCCTTTTCGGCCTGGGCCAGCACCAGGTAGGCCGGGACGTCCCGAACGAAGCGGGGCAAAGCGCGATCCCGATCGACGAAATATCTCAGCAGCTTGACCTTGATCGCGTCGCCCGCCGCCTTGGTCTGCCGGCGCGTCTCGTAGGCCGTCACGCGCGCGATCTTCCGGCTGGCCTTGCGGAGGATCCCGAGCACCCGCGCGAGTGGGTCCTGCTCGGGCGCGTCCGCCGTGAAAGAGGTGCTGAAGCTCTGGAGACGTTTTTGGGCCAGGCTCTTCATGGGCTCGTTGAAGTAGGCCGTGTCGATGAGCGCCACCATTCCCACCGTGTGGCCGGCGTTCTGCAACTTTCGCGCGACCTCGAGCGCGATGAGCCCACCCGTACAAAGGCCTCCCAGGAAGTAGGGGCCCTCCGTCTGGTGCTTGAGGATCTCATCGAAGTAATAATCGATCATCTCGCCCAGCCGCGTGTGAAGGATGGGGGCGTCGTTCCGATTGAGCGGCTGAATGCCATAGACCGGATGGTCCTCCCGCAACCGAAGCGCCAGCTTTCGATAGACCAGGATCTCCCCATCGCCCGCATGGATGAAGAACACCGGCGCGCCCGAGCTTCCCTCCCGGAGCAGCACCACCGCCGGGCGCGACCCTACGTCCGGACCGAGGGCCACTGCCAGCTTTTCTATCGTGGGCTCCGTGAGGATGACGCTGAGCGGGATGGACCGGCCGAAGGCTTTCTCGATCTCGACGATAAGCGACACCGTCTGCAGGGAGGTTCCTCCCAGGTCGAAGAAGTCGTCCTTGATGCCGATGGCGGGGCTGTCCAGCAACGACCTCCAGATCTCGACTAGTTTTCGCTCGTGATCGTTGCGCGGCGGATCGATCGATCGCGGTCGCGCCAGCGCTTCCGGCGAGAACTGGGAGAGCGCCTGGCGGTCGATCTTCTGATTGGTGTTGACCGGTAGTTTCTCCAGCGCAACCAGGGAGGACGGCACCATGTAATCGGGAAGCTTCGATTGCAAAAACTTGCGGAGCACCTTGACCGTGGGCTCTGGGGCCGTGGTCGACACGACGTAGTAACCGACTAGGCTCATCTGCCCCCCGTCCGTCGCCCGCGCCACCACGGCCGCATCGGTGACGCCGGGTGCCTGCCGCAAGATCGATTCGATCTCACCGAGCTCGATCCGAAATCCTCGGAGCTTCACCTGATCATCGAGGCGTCCCCGGCACTCGAAGCGTCCATCGTCGAGCTGTCGCCCGAGATCGCCGGTCCGGTATAGCCGGTCGCCCGGGGGACCTTGAGGATTCTGCACGAATCGCTCGGCGGTCAGCTCGGCTTGCCCGCGGTAGCCGCGGGCCAGGCCACTGCCGCCGATGTAAATTTCCCCCAGCGCGCCCCGCGGGACCGATCTCAGCGCTTCGTCGAGCAGGTAGAATTGGGTTTCGTCGATCGGCTTGCCGATCGTGATGATATCGGTGTCCGGCGCGACCAGCTCTATCGACGAATAAATGGTCGTCTCGGTCGGGCCGTACATGTTCCAGAGCTGCCGACCGCAGGTTCCCAGCCGGCGAGCCAACTCCAGGCTCAGTGCTTCGCCGCCGCAAAATAGGCGCAGCCGAGGGTTGCCCCGCCATCCGCCGTTCATCCAGAGCCGCCAGGTCGTCGGCGTCCCCTGCAAGACGGTGACGGCGTTGTGGTCGATGGACTCGGACAGCCGTCGCGGGTCGAGCACCGTCTCGCGGTCGGCGATCACGACGGTGGCCCCCACCCAAAGGGGCAAAAACAGCTCGAGTCCCGCGATGTCGAAGGTCGTGGTGCTGACCGCCAGCAGGCGATCCTCCTCCGTCATGCCGGGCGTGTGGGCCAGCGAGCGTAGGAGATTCGCGAACGCCCGCCGAGGAATCTCGACACCCTTGGGGCGGCCCGTCGAGCCGGAGGTGAAGAGAACGTAGGCGAGCTGCTCGGGATCGTAAGAGACCGGCGGCGGTGTCGCCTCATAGCCTACCCCTGCCTGCTTCAGATCGTCGATGATGAGCAGCTGCGCGCCCCCAGGACGTGCGGCGAACGGAGAGTCGGGCCGCACCACCATGACCTGGGGGCGGGCGTCCTCGACGATGAGCTGAAGGCGATCGCGTGGGTGTGCGGGGTCGAGGGGGAGGTAGGCGCCCCCTGCCTTGAGCGCGGCCAACATCGAAAGCAATTCGCCGGCCCCTCGGGGAAGCGAGATACCGACACAGGCGTCGCGTTCCAGGCCGAGCGCGATCAGGCGGCGCGCCAGCTGATTGGAGAGACCATCGAGCTCCGCGTAGGTGAGCGTCGCGTCCGCGGCCTCCACGGCCGTGTGGCCCGAGCGCCGAGCCGCGATGTCAGCAAGCCTCTCGATCAGATCGGGCGGGGAAGCGAGCAATTGAATGGTTCATGTTAGCACAGCGAGAGGACCTCGGCCTCTATTCACTGGTTGGCTCAACCCTGACTGGAGCTCCGACGTCACGACGAAGGAAAGCTGCTCACGGCCGAGCTTTGTCTGCACGAGGCGGTTCGCCGCCGGCCCATTGAACTCCGCTTGTAATTGGCGCCGCGGTGGCGCCTGCACCAGCGTCGCCGAAGGAGGATTCATGGCCGTCGGGTTGGAGCCGATGACCATGGCTGCTCTGCGTCGTCTAGACGGACGGCGACGAAAACAGGTCTTTGAGCTTTCCGGCTTCGACGGCGGTGTTATGCCGTTCGAACGTCCGCAAACGCCCATCTTCCCCCATTTTCATCAATTGCGCGGGGGTCGCCGCCAGCGCTGCCTGCATGGCGTCGGCGAGTCGCTCGACGTCGCCGGCCGGGAACAACCAGCCGTTCACCCCATTTTCGACCAACTCCGGAATCCCCGCGATGTAGGTGGATATCACCGGTCGACCGACGGCGAAGGATTCCATGATGACGACCGGTAGGCCTTCGGCGAAGCTGGCCACCACCAACGCGCGCGACTCGAGGAGCAGCGCGCGGACCCGCTGGTTATCGACCCACCCGGTCACCTGCACGACGTCCTCGACCCCCTGCTCGCGAATCTCTTTCTCGATCGCCGCGCGCAACGGACCGTCGCCGGCCAACACCAGCTGCATGGCGACGCCGCGATCTTTGACCAGCTTGGCGGCCCGCACCACCAAGATCTGACCTTTCTCTTCGCTCAAACGGCCGACACACATCAATTTCGGGTTTTCGGTAATGGCCGTTCCGGCGGTTTCGAAATAAGAGGGATCGAGCCCGCAATGAACGACGTGAACTTTTCCCCAATCGGAAAAGGCGATCCAACGATAGAGCTGGCTGCGCCCAAATGACGAGATCACCACCACGAACGCCGCGCCGTGCACCTTTTCGCCCAGGGCCAGCCGCTGCGGGCGATCGAACTCGTCGGGGCCGTGGATCGTGAAGCTGTAAGGCGGTCCGCCGAGGCGCTTGCACAGCATGGCCACCGTGGCCGCGTTGGTGCCGAAGTGCGCGTGCACGTGGGTGGCGCCGCTCTTTTTTAGCCAGCGCCGCAAGACGCAGGCCTCGACGAAGTACGCGAGGTGCTTGAGCACACCGCCGTCGGAGCGCAAGCCGAGCTGGAACGCCGCGGCCAGCGTGCGAAAAAATACCTCGGGTGCGGAGAGCAGCGCGCGCAGGCAGGCGCCCAGGATCTCTGTGCGCGGCGCGCGCACGATGTACTGGGTCTTGCGGGCCTCCTCCGCGTCGCTCGGATCGAGCGCCTCCGTCTCGTGGCCGCGCACGGCGATCCGCACGATCTCGACCCCCTTCTCCTCGAGCGCCACTATCTCGCGCCGGACGAAGGTGTGGCTGATCTTCGGGTATTGGTTGACGAGGTACGCGACGCGCATGGCGATGGGCGGCGGCGGTCAGCCCGCGGACCCGATGCGCGCCGATGGCCGGCGCATCCACTGCCGCAGCAGGATCGTGAAGAACTGCGGATCGCGTAGCAGGTAGCGTCCGGCCAGCCGGCGCGGCTCATGGGCCAGGCGGTAGAGCCATTCGACCCCCGCGCGCGACATCCAGGCCGGGGCCCGCTTGGAGAGGCCCGCGATGAAGTCGATGCCGGCGCCCACGCCGACCAAGATCGCCGGCTTCAGGACCTCTGAGGTCTCGTGGCAGAAGATCTCTTGCTTGGGCGAGCCCAGCGCCACCAGCACCAGATCGGGCTTCGCCTCCGCGACGCGCGCGGCGGCGGTCCGGCGCTCCTCCAGCGGTCCGCCGATGTCGATCATCGGCGCGGCGGTTCCCACCACATTCAACCGGGGGAAGCGTTCCTTCAGGCGGACCACCGCGGTGTCGGCCGCGCCCGGCGCGCCGCCCAGGAAGAACACGCGCCAGCCGCGCTCGGCCGCCCGCTCCATGAGCGGGACGACCAGGTCCGAGCCGGAGACCTTCTCCGGCAGCCGCTTCCCCAGCAGGCGCGCCGCCCAGAGCACCGGCGTCCCATCGACCAACGAGAGGCTCACCTGCCCGTAGGCTTGTCGAAACCGCTCGTTGCCCTCGGCCAGCACGACGTGGTCGACGTTGGGCGTGAAGACCGTCCCGCCGTCGCCGGCCTCGATCAGACCCCCAATGCCAGCCAGCGCGCCTTGCAGGTCCACCGCGTCGATCGGAACCTGCCCAATCTGAATCCGTTCGGTCATGCTATGACCAGCCTCGTCCTCGGACCATGTGGGACCGAGTCACCCTATCAAAGTCGACGAGGGACATGTCCGACAATCTGGTCCGGTTCTCCATGGTGGGCCCGTGTCCATTCTAATCATCGGCGGCGCCGGGTACATCGGCAGCCACACCGCCAAGGCGCTGGCGGCGGCCGGCGAGCCGGCGATCGTCTTCGACAACTTGAGCTCGGGTCACCGCTCGGCCCTGCGCTGGGGGACCTTCGTGCAGGGGGACCTGGCCGACCCGGAGGCCATCGCGGCCGTCTTGCGGCGGCACCAGGTGCGGGCGGTGATTCAGTTCGCCGCGCTGATCCAGGTCGGCGAGTCGGTGCGCGATCCGCGTAAATATTTTCGCGGAAACGTCGTCAATACCCTCAACCTTCTGGACGCGATGGTCGATGCGGGGGTGCGGGAGATCGTCTTTTCGTCGACGGCCGCCGTCTACGGCGATCCGATCCAGGTCCCCATCCCCGAGGACCACCCGCTCTCTCCCGTCAGCCCTTATGGCGACTCCAAGCTGATGGTCGAACGCATCCTCCGCCGCTACGGCGAGGCCTACGGGCTGCGCGCCGCGATCCTGCGCTACTTCAACGCCGCGGGCGCCGATCCCGCGGGTGAGATCGGCGAGGACCACCCCGAGGAGAGCCATCTCATCCCGCTGGCGATACGGGCCGCGCTGGGCCACCGCGGGCCGCTCGACGTCTACGGATCCGACTACCCGACCGCCGACGGGACGGCGGTGCGCGACTACGTGCACGTCGCCGATCTGGCGCAGGCCCACCTGCTGGCGCTGCGCCACCTGGCGGCCGGGCAGGGGAGCTTTACGGCCAACGTCGGCACCGGCCAGGGGCACTCGGTGGCGGAGGTGATCGCGGCCGTCGAGCGGGTCTCGGGGCGCAAAGTACCGCACCAGCTGGTGGCCCGCCGCGCGGGGGACGCGCCGGTGTTGCTGGCCGATCCTTCCCGCATCCGCGCGCTGCTGGGCTGGACGCCCCGCCACCCCGACTTGAAGGACATGGTCGCGCATTCCTGGGCCTGGGAAAATCGCGCGGCATGAGCGCGATGGCGACCGGGCGGGGCGGCGCCGCCGGATTTTCCGACATCGGTCTGGTGGCCATCGGCCGAAACGAGGGCGCGCGCCTCGAGCGCTGCCTGGATTCGATCCCCCGGGGCGTCGCCCAGGCGGTGTACGTCGATTCGGGCTCGGAGGATCAGAGCGTGGCGTCGGCGCGGGCGCGCGCGGTCGAGGTGGTGGAACTGGACATGGCGATCCCCTTCACGGCGGCGCGGGCGCGCAACGCCGGCTGGCGCCGACTCCTCGAGCTGCGCCCCGAGATCTCGATGATCCTGTTCGTCGACGGCGACTGCGAGATTGTCGCCGGTTTTCTGGAGGCCGCCGCGGAGCGGATGCGATCGTCCCCCGAGGTGGTGGCGGTCTGCGGCTGGCGGCGGGAGCGAGAGCCCGAGCGCAGCCCGTACAACACCGTGTGCGACGTCGAGTGGCGCTTCGCGCCACTGGGGGAGACCCGCGCCTTCGGCGGTGACGTGCTGATCCGGGCCGCCGCGCTGCAGGTGGCCGGGGGTTACGACGACGCGGTGATCGCCGCCGAGGACGACGAGCTCGGGGTCCGGTTGCGGACCCGCGGCGGAAAGATCGTCCGCATCGACCAGGTGTCGACGATCCACGACGCCGCGATGACCCGCCTGCCACAGTGGTGGAGGCGGGCCACCCGCTGCGGTCACGCGTACGGGCAGGTCTCGGACATGCACGGCGCGCCGCCGGAGCGCTACTTCGTGCCCGAGGCCCGGCGGTCTTGCCTGTGGGGGCTGGCGGTCCCCGCGGCGGCGACCGCGATGGCCTTGCCGACGCTGGGATTCTCCCTATCTATGTTCGGTGCCTATCCGCTGCAGGCCTGGAGGACCTTTCGGGATGCCCGCAAACGGGGCTTCACGCCGCGCGAGAGCGCTTACTGGGCGGTGTCGTGCACGGCTTCCAAGGTCCCCGAGGCCCTGGGCGTGCTCAAGTACCGGCTCGACAAGTTGAGGCACCGCAGCCCGACGATCATCGAATATAAGGACGGCAAAGGTTGAGGCCAAAAACGTGACGGGACAGAAAACCAGGGTGGCGCTGCTGGGCGCCGGATACATCGCCGACTTTCACGTCGAGGCCGTGCGGCGCATTCCAGGCGCCGAGCTGGTCGCGGTGTGCGATCTGTCGAAGGCGCGGGCCGAACGACTGGCCGCGCAGGCCGTCGGCGCGGCCGCCTTCACCGATCTGAACGCGCTGCTCGAGCAGTGCCGCCCGGACGTCGTTCACGTCCTGACGCCCGCGCAGGCGCACGTCGGGCCGACGCGCGCGATCCTGGAGCGGGGCGTCTCCGCCCTGGTCGAAAAGCCGCTGGCCGTTCGTTCCGAGGAGTGCCTCGAGCTGGCGTCGCTGGCCAGCTCGCGCGGCGTGGCCCTCGGCGTCGGCCACAACTTCCTGTTCTCCTCGGTCTACGAGCGCCTGATGGCCGATCTAGCCAGCGGCAGCCTCGGGCGTATCGATCAGGTCGACATCGTCTGGAACAAGTTCCTGCCTCAGGTCCAGTTCGGCCCCTTCGGCTCGTGGCTGTTCCAGGATCCGCGCCACATCCTGTTCGAGGTGGCGCCGCACTCCTTCGCCCACCTGCTCCATATGGTCGGCAAGCCGGATCGGCTGGCGGCGCGGGCCTGGGACGCGGTGCGCGTGCCGGGCGATCGGCCGTTCTATCGGCAGTGGGAGATCACCGGCGCCAAGGGGCGGACCGGCCTGCGCTTGCGGTTTTCGTACGTCGACGGCTACAGCGAGCACTACCTGCACCTGCGGGGCTCCAGCGGGAGCGCGATCGTCGACTTCGAGCTCAACATCTACGTGCGCCGCGAGCACTCGCAGGATCTGATCGACATCGATCGCTTCGCGGTCGCCGCTCAGGGCGCGGGCAGCGTGCTGGCACAGGCGGGCGCCACGCTTGGCTCGTTCGTGCTGTCGAAGGCCGGGCTGCCGTTCGACCCCGGGCCCTATCAGACCAGCATCAGCCGGGCCGCGGCCCGCTTTTACGCCGAGCGCGCCGGGACGCTCGACGCGCGGCTGGCGCCGGCGCTGGCCACCGACTCGATCGCGCTGGCCGAGCAGGTGGCGCGGATCGTGGAGCTGGAGGCGATCGCGCCCTCGGCGGCCAACCGTCGACCCGCGGCCCCGGCGCTCGGCCCAGCGCCCAAGCCGACCGTCCTCGTGCTGGGCGCCACTGGCTTCATCGGGCGCGCGTTGGCCCGGCACCTGCGGCAAAAAGGGTTGGGCGTGCGGGCTTTGGTGCGCGACACCTCCGGTCAAGGGGAGCTGCTGGCGCAAATGGGCGTCGAGCTGGTGCGAGGCGACTTCACCGCCACCGCCTCCATCGAGCCGGCGCTGGAAGGGATCACCCATGTCTACCATCTGGCCCGCGGCGTCGGGCGTGCCTGGGGCGACTACCTGCGCCTCGACGTCGAGCCGACCCGCCGCCTGGGCGAGCTGTGCGCTGCGCTCGGCATCGTCCTCTACTACACCTCGTCGATCGCGATCTACGACGGCGGACGCGCCGGCGACGTCATCACCGAGGCGACGCCCCCCAGCTCGGAGGCGATGCGGATCAACATCTACGCGCGTGCCAAGGCGGAGAACGAGCGGATCCTCCTCGAGCTGCACCGCGAGCGTGGCCTCAAGGTGGTGATCTTCAGACCGGGGATCGTGGTCGGCGAGGGGGGGAGCCCGCTGCATTGGGGGGTCGGCGCCTGGCCGTACCCGTCGATCTGTCGCGTCTGGGGCGACGGCCACAACCGGCTGCCGTTCGTGCTGGTGGACGACTGCGCCGACGGCATGGTGCGCGCGCTGGACATTCCCGATCTGTTCGGCGAGTCGTTCAACCTGGTCGGCGATCCCTGTCTTTCGGGACAGGAGTACCTGGACGCGCTCGAGCGGGTGGCCGGGATCAAGGTTCGTCGGCTGCCCACGCCGCCCTGGCGTCTCTTCGCCGAGGACATCGCCAAGTGGGGCATCAAGACGCTGGCCCGCAATCCGGAGCGCCGCCGCCCCAGCTACAGCTACTACGAGGGGCTGAGCTGCCGCGCCCTCTACGCGCCGGATCGATCCAAGCAGCGCCTCGGTTGGCAGCCGACCGCCGACGCCGCGGTCCTGATCGAGCAGGGGATCGCGGTGCCCGCCGCCGAATTTCTGGCCTGAACGGGCGGCGCGCACCTCAGCCGGCGGCCGCGCTCCGCTGTCGGCCAGCGCGGACCGAACGCGATCATCGGTGCGCCGATCGGCATCGGTGCACCTGCACCTCTCGTTTGACGACCTGCAATCTACCCGGGTCACGCCCATCGGCGACCACCCGCACGGGCGTTCGAGGCGGCGGTGCTAGGTCGCGGGCTTGAACGCGCTCGGGAGGTTCTGTTCGGCCTCGGGTGCCGGCTTGAGCAAGTTCCGCAGGCTGTAACGAAGGAAGTCGCGGCCCACCCGGGGACGGAGGCTGCGATTGCTGCGCAACAAACCCAGCTTGACCTTGAAGATCGCGTGGCCGACGATCCAGGCCGCGTCGCATGCCGCCGAATAGGCGCGGCCGTGATGTTTGACGAGGTAGCGTCGCCGCGAATCGAACCAGTAGCGGGGCATGCGTCGAGACTCGTCGTTGAGGCCGGTCGACAGGCCGCCGACATGCCCTACCCCAACGTCCGCGACGAAATAGATCTTCCAGCCCACCTGCTGGATCCGGCGCGCCAGATCGACTTCCTCGAAATAAAGGAAGAAGCCCTCGTCGAAAAATCCGGCCGTCGCAAACACCTCGCGTCGGAACAGCATGCTGACGCCCGAGACCCAGTCCACCTCGCAGGAGTCCACGGGATCCACGGTGATGGCATAGTTGCGAAGCAAGCACGTCACCGGGCCGAAACCGGCGGTCGCTTCGAGCTCACTGAAGATCGAGGGAAAGCGAAATCCGCGCACGATGTCGGCGCCCTGGTTGCGTACCAAGTTGCCCAGGAGCCCGGCGTCGGGGTGTTCCCCCATGAAGGCCATCAAGCTGGTCAGCGCCCCCGGATCGACCGCGGCGTCGGGGTTGAGAACGTAGAGATAGCTGGGCGGCTGCGGTCGCTCGAGGACATGGCGGACGCCGACGTTGACACCATATCCAAATCCGCCGTTGTGCCCGGAGGAAATGACCGTCACGCGGCCGAGCCAGCTCGCGTCCGCGAAGAAATCTCTGAGCCGTTCGAACGACCCGTCGCCAGAGTCGTTGTCAACGACCAGAACCAATGGGTCGTCGAGATTGGCCATGTCGGGCAAGATCGAGCGGACCGCATCAATCGTTGCGGCGGCCGTTCGGTAGTTCACGATGATAGTTGCGACGTCCATTGGCTGATCTGATCTTCGCTGATCTTTTTCCGATCTTTTCCGATCTTTCCCGATCTTGGCGCCGACCTCGCGGTCGGTGGATGGCGGGTTCTCATAGCATGTGGTAAACCGGCTCTGCAGAGAAGATATAAGACCGACTTGGACCGATGCGATGGATTTTCCGCCGGACCCGCAGCGCACACCCGATCCCGGCCGCGGCGGATTGACGATTCGCCGCACCACAGTTCTGACGCGCGCCCCCCGGGTGGTCCGGCGGGATGGGCCGGATGGGCGGGATGGGGACGAAGGGCTGGGAGCGGAGCGCGGGCGCGACCTGCCCTCCGGGTTGGCGGTGGCCGGGGGAGCCGCGGCCTTGCCTGGCCTGCGGGCCGAGGAGAAGCTTCTTCTGGGATTGGTGGATGGGCGCCTATCGGTGGCGCGGCTGGCACGGTTGACGGGCTTCTCCGAGGAAGCGACCGCTGCGCACCTGCGGTCGCTGTGCGACCGCCGCATGCTGGTCCCCGTCGAGACCGCCGAGGTCACCATTCACGGCAACAGCGGCGAGCCGTTCTTCCGTCTCGGGCCCTACGAGGTAGCCTCGCGGCTCGGGCAGGGGGGAATGGGATCGGTATACGTCTGCCGCCGGACCGGCGCGGCGGGATTCCGGCGGCTCTTCGCGCTCAAGGTCGTGCGCCAAGGCTCGGGACAAGAGGCGGCCGCCGAGAAGTCGTTCCTGCGCGAGATCCGGGTGGGCGTGCTCCTCGATCACCCCAACACCCAGTCGCTGGTCGACGTGGGCATGTACAAGAACCAACCCTTCCTCGTGCTCCAGTACATCGAGGGGACCAGCCTAGAAGAGATCTCCTTCGGCCGGCGCGTGCCGCCGGACGTCTTGCTGACGATCCTCATCGACGTGCTGCGGGGGCTGCAGCGCGCGCACGAGATCTCCGACGAGCAGGGGCGTTGGTTGGGCCTGGTGCACGGCGATGTCTCGGCGCCCAACATCCTGGTCGGCGTCGACGGCGTCGCGCGCCTGACCGACTTCGGCAGCGCCCGCTTCACAGCGCTGGGGGAGAGCGGCCAGGGCGATCCGATAACGCTCGGCAAGCCGGCCTACATGGCGCCGGAGCAGCTGCGGCTGGAATCGCTCGATGCACGCACGGACCTGTTTGCGATGGGCGCGGTCATGTGGACCGCGCTCACCGGTCAAGAGCTGTTCGCCGCCGACACCCACGATCAGATCGTGCAGAACGTGCTGCACAAGGAGATCGTCCCACCCAGCGCGTTCGGCGCCCCGGGCTGCCTGGACGGGATCTGCCTGGCGGCGCTGCGGCGGTCCCGCGAGGGGCGGCCCGCCAGCGCGGCCGAGATGGCGCTGGCGCTGCTGACCGTGGGGGTCGCCAACGATTTGGTGGCCTCACCGGCGGCGGTGGGCGCCTACTTGCGCCGCGAGGTCATGGACGCGGACGTCGAGCGGCGCCGGCGTCTCGACAGCGCGTTTCAGGATGCGGTGGCCGCGCCCGCATCGGGGGTGGCATCCACGGTGACCGTCGCCTCGCTGCCGACGACCTCCGAAAAGAAATTCGCCAAGACCTTGCTGCGCCTCGATCCCACGGGTCGGCCGACCGGCGAGAGTGGGACCGGCAAGACTTGGACCACCAACTGGCTCGAGGTTCGGCTCGCAGATCGCAAGGTGCTCGCGCTGGTGCTGGGGACGGCGCTGGCGATCGTCACGGGGGTGATTACGGTAATCGCCGTGCATCATCGGGGGAGCAGACATGGGGTGCCTGCGTATGGCGCCGCCGGCAGCCGCGATCACGTCCACGAAGGGGGCCCCCGACGAGCCGGGCATCCGTTGATGGCGACGATGCGCTGTGATAGCCTGTCCGGCGAAATCAATGTGGTTTTCTAAAAATGACTTGGGAGTGGGCGGCGGACGATAGCGACCCACCGGCATCGAACGCCGGACTCGATGCTGAGCTGGAACGGGCGGTGACCTCTGGTGAGGCGCTGGCGTACGTTGTCCTGTTCACGGGGGCCAACCCGGGCCGGATCTACGCGATCAAACGCAGCGCCGTGGTCATCGGCCGGGCCGACGAAGCCGACGTTCACATCGCGGACGCCTCGGTCTCGTCCAGCCACGCGCGGATCATCAATCGCAGCGGTGGCTTCGAGATCCTGGATCTGGACTCCACCAACGGCACCTACGTGGGCGGCAAGCGGGTGGCGCATTCGGCGTTGCGCAATGGCGACCACGTGACGGTGGGCAGCGTCGAGTTCATGTTCATGCTCGACCACCCCACCAACGCCACCATCAGGCTGCCGGACAGCTTCAAGCGGGCGCCCACCACCAACAGCATGACCGCGCTGGTCCCGACTGGGCAGCCGCTGATGGCCCCGCGGATCTCAGTGTCGTTGCCCGCCTCCCACGGGGTGCCGCTGCCGCGCAGCGAACGTGGGGAGCGGGGAGAAGACGAGCCCTCCTTGGCGGACATGGTCTACAAGATCGCCAAGGCTTTCCGCTTCATCCGCGAAAACCGCCTGGTTATCGCCGCCTTCGCGGCGGTCGGCGTCGCGCTGGGGATCTTTTCGATCATCATCTCGCCTCCCGGTGTCGCCGCCAGTGGCGAGGTCAAGTTGTTGCCGCACCTGACACTGACGGCGAGCCAGAACGAAGATCGCTGGCAGAACAGCGATCAAGACTCCGGACAGTTCGTCAAGGCGGCCGAACGGACCCTGACCCAGCCGGAGTTGGTCCGCTCGACCCTCAAGAAGCTCGGCTCGAATGATCCGGCGGACGCTTGGGTGCGGTCGATCATCAGCCGCATCAAGGTCGAGGAGACCGGCGATCACGTCTTTCGGGCTACCTACAAGGACAAGGCCTCGGCGCGGCCGGCGCCGCTCGACTTCCTGACCGTCCATCTGCAGAACTATATCCAGTCGGAGATCGGCAAGTCGGTCCGCGAGCTGAGCGCCAAGGTCGATTTCTTGCGCGATCAGCTCAAGTCGGTGGAAGGCGATCTCGAGCGCATCAGCGACCAGCGGGCCGGCTTTCGCGAGGCCAATGCCGATCGCCTGCCCGAGGACTCCGAGCAGACCCACACCAGCCGGTTCGAGCTCGAGACCCGCAAGGAGCAGCTGTCGGCCCAGATCCACCAGCTACAGGGCGAGCTGAACGCGGCGCTCGGCCAGCTCAAGAACAACCGACCCGAGGCGCAGCGCAAGTTCCAGTGGTCCGAGACGTACCGAACGCAGCTCAACGATATCGATCGGAAGCTGACCGACGCCTACGCGCGCGGCCTCAAGGAAGGCCACCCGGAGGTTCAGCAGCTCCAGGAAGAAAAAAAGCGCATCCAGGCGCTGGCCAACAGCGAGCTGCAGACGGCGACCCCGACGATCGTACGCGAGTCGGACCCCAACTACCAGCAGGCCCAGAACGAGGTGGAGAAGCTGGAGGCCGAGCTGGCGGCCACGCGCGCCAGTATGGGCGAGACCGAGAGCGCGCTCGGACAGGTGCGCCGCTTGGTGCAGGATCTGCCGCGGGTCGAGCAGCATCTCTCGGATCTGGATCACCGGCAGGACGCCACCAAGCAGCTTCACAGCGATCTGTTCTCGAAGCTCAAACAGGCCGAGATTCAGCTCAATCTCGAGAAGGTTTCGGCGGAGTCGCGCTACGACTGCACGCCGCCGCAGGCGGTGCGACCGCGCAAGACCACGACCCTCGCTGTGCGCGGCAGCCTCGGGCTACTCTTCGGGCTTCTGGTGGCCGGCCTCGTTCTGTTTCTGCGCGAAGCGCAAAAGATGATCTCGCATACGCTGGTCTCGTCGCCCGTGGCCTCCCGGGTCGTCGCTTCGCGCGATCGCCGCCGCGACCGATTCTGATGGTAGACAGAGGCATGCGCTTCCTCCTCCCCGCCGGTGGGGCCGCGATCCTCGCGGCGGTGTTCATTTCCATCTCCTCCGGGTGCGCCACCGAGCGTCCCTTCGTCTGGGTCCAGGACCTCCCGCCCGCCGTCGAGCCGCAGGGAATCATCGGCGCGCGCGACGTGCTCCTGGTCGCCGTGAAGAATCAGCCGTCGCTGTCCGGGGAGTTCCCCGTCGGGGATGAAGGCGAATATCTGCAGCCGACCTTGGGCACCATCCAGGTGGCGGGCCGGACCACGGACATGGTGGGCGCCGACCTGCAGGCCCGGCTCAAAGATCTGTTGGTCAAGCCCGAGGTCACGGTCTCGATCGTCAAGATCGCCAACATTCGGGTCAACGTCGTGGGCGAGGTGCGGACCCCCGGCACCTACGAGCTGACGCGCGGCCGTGGCGTCATCCCCGCACTGGCCGCGGCCGGCTGGCTGACCGAGTTCGCCAACGGGGACAAGATCTTCGTGATCCGCTCCGACGGGAACGGCAACGTGCAGCGCATCCGGTTCAAGGCCAGCGAGCTGACCGCCGCCGACCCCCACGCCACCGGTTTCCGTCTGAAAGACGGAGACACCGTGGTCGCGGAGTAGGCGCGGGCCTTTGGGCGCGGCGCTCGTTGCGCTTCTCCTGCTCTCGGCCGACCTGGGAGATCAGGCGGGGACGATCACAAAGTCTCGCGCGGGCGAGACCCCGGTCATGGTCGAGGGGGTGGGGGTTCAACTCACCTTGACCGAGGAGACGCGCGCCGGGGAATCCCCCATCGTGCCGGGCACCGATCCGCAAGGGTTCGTGGCCGAGGTCGTGACGCCGCTGGTGGGGCTAGAGCTCCGGCGGCCCACCTTTACCGCCCAGGCCTTCTATGGCTTGCGGCTCTACTGGCAGGATCCAACCCCGGTCGTCGCGACGAGCACCCGGGCGCTCACGCCCGACCTGGTGTCGCGGATCCAGGGTCGCTCGATCAGCGAGACCACCCGGAGCGGGGCGCTGGTCCTGCATTCGCTCGGCTTCACGGTGCACGCGCGCCCGGCGCGGCCGCTCTTCTTCGAGCTGGCGGGGACCGGCTCGGTCGGCAGCCCCGACTACACCGCGCTGACTCAGGTGCTGCGGACCAACCAGAGCGCGCTGCCGCCGGTGGTTCGGCTGGCGACGGGGCTGGTCCACGGCAGCTCGATCTTGCAGGTGGCGCCCCGCTGGGAGCTGACCCTGGCCGCCGAGCTTTCTGCCTGGGAGTGGCTGGACGTCCCCGACGATCTCGGCGCCAGCGCGCAGATCGCGGGGCAGACCCTGGTGACCTCGCAGACCCAGGTCACCGTGGTGCCGGGGGTGGCCTACATTCTCACCCCCCGAGACGACCTCGGTCTGGGGGCGGCGCTGGGCGAGGTCTGGTTTTCCGACGGTCTGGCGATCGCGACGGTCACGCCGGAGGTCAACTGGAAGCGGCGGCTCACCCAGCGGAACAACCTCAAGCTCATCTTGGGGCTCACCTTCGCGCACACCGAGGCGGTCGGGCTCGACGTCAAAGATCCTCTGGCCCCGGGCGGCTCGGCCGTTTCGCCCATCGGTTCCTTCCAGCTCAGCTCCCGTCTCCTCGGCAGCCGAGGGATCACCTTGCAATCCGACGTGAACGGCGGCGTCGACTACTACGTCGATCCGGTGCTGGGGACGGCCCTGCCGCGCGCCGAGGCCGCCATAGGCGCCACGCTGATCGCGGTGCCCACCTGGATGGTCATCTTGCAGGGAAGCTTCGCGACCGCGCTCAAGACGCCGCCCCCGCTGACGGTGGTCGGTCAGACCCTGAGCATCTTGCCCGACGAGACGGTCTTCTCGGTCTCGCTGTCCGGCCGGCGTCGGATCTCCGAGAATTTCTTCGCGGAGCTGGGGGGCCTGTATGCCGATCGCGGGCCGGTGTTGAGCACGCCCGACTTTCGTTTTCACCAACGTCAGCTCTGGATCAACTTCGCGCTCACCGGGACGACGCGGCCGATCTCCCGCCAGACGCTGCAGCAAGAGCAACCCTGAGCGCCGAGCGGATCGCCGGCGAAGCATCTGCGCGCGGGGCTATTTTTGAAATGATATCAGCCACATGCGTTTTGTGGGGCGGTCCCGCGCAGCGGCGGGAATTTGCGGGGTCGGCCAGCGTTCACCCAATCGGATCGGAAACGTCGGGCGCCGCAAAATCGTCGGCGGAAGAATCTCCCCACCTTCTCCGAACCCTGGCCATCGCTTAAGATCGCCAATAGTCTGTGGAGCCGAGGGTCGGGGCTTGTTACGCGAACACGAAAACGTCATCCACCGACTTCAGCGTCTGGCCGACATCGTCTGGATCATCGCTGCGCACGTCATCGCGATCTACGCGTACCACCAGACGTGGCGACAAGAATCGAGCAACGCGACGCTGGCCGCCGTGCTGGTGTTCAGCGTGGCCGCCGAGCTGTGCAGCGTCTATCGCGCCTGGCGGATAGAAAAGTTTCGCGTCGAGCTGCGGATGATCTGCCTGTCGTGGCTGAGCACCGTGGCCGCGCTCATGACCTTCGCCTTCGCGACCAAGACCTCCGCCGAGTACTCGCGCGTCGCCTCGTTCGGGTGGTTCGTGCTGGCGCCGCTCATCCTGTGCGGCTGGCGCATCGTGCTGCGGATGATCCTCCGCGCGCAGCGCGCCCGCGGCAGGAACACCCGCAACGTGGTCATCTTGGGCGCGACGCCCAATGCGCGCGAGCTGTGCGCCGAGATCGCCGATCGCCCCTGGTTGGGCATCCGGGTCGCCGGGGTCTATGACGACCGCGGACCCGATCGCCGAGAGGACCTGGCGGCCTCGGCCTGCCCCTTCCTGGGTTCGTCGGCCGATCTGCTCGAGGAGTGCCGCGCCAACAAGGTCGACGGCGTCTACATCGCGCTGCCCTTGCGCGCCGAGCCGCGCATCGCCCACCTGCTGCAGGAGCTGTCGAACACCACCGCCACGGTCTACCTAGTGGCGGACTTCTTCATGTTCAACTTGCTGAGCGCCCGCTGGAGCACCATCGGCGAGATCCCGCTCATCAGCGTCCACGACACCCCCTTCCGCGGCGTCGATGGCTGGATCAAACGGCTCGAAGACATTGTCGTCGGCACCTTCATCGTTCTTTTGATCTCGCTGCCCATGGTGGCGATCGCGGTGGCGATCAAGCTGACTTCCAAGGGGCCGATCTTCTTCCGCCAGCGGCGCTATGGTCTCAACGGCAAGGAGATCCGGGTGCTCAAGTTCCGGAGCATGACGGTCCTCGAAGACGGGGCCAACGTCGCGCAGGCCACCCGCAACGACGTACGGATCACGCCGCTTGGGCGGTTTCTGCGGCGGACCTCGATGGACGAGCTGCCGCAGTTCCTGCAGGTGATCACCGGTAAGATGTCGATCGTGGGCCCGCGGCCGCACGCGGTGGTGCACAACGAGACCTACCGCTCGCTGATCCGCGGCTACATGCTGCGCCACAAGGTCAAGCCGGGCATCACCGGCTGGGCCCAAGTCAACGGCTGGCGCGGCGAGACGCCCGAGGTGAGTTGGATGGAGAACCGCATCCGCTTCGACCTCGAATACATCCGCCGCTGGACCCTACTCTGGGACCTCAAGATCATCCTGCTCACGGTGGTCGGCCGGAAGAAGAACCAGAACGCTTATTGATTAAAAAAAGGACCCTGGGAGGGTCCTTTAGAACCCCCGCGACGGGCGGCGCCGGGCGGAGCCCGTCGTCGCCCACGCGACTGAGAAAGGGACCCTGGGAGGGACCCCGCGACATTCCGGGCGGCCGCAAGGACCGTCGGGCGTCAGCGCCTTGACTTGACCGCACCGCCTGGGGCACGCTCCCCCGCGATGCGAAACCGAATGCTTGTGACCCTGGCGGTGGCTCTGGCGGCTGGTTGCATCGATCAAAAGCAGGAAACGCCGGCGCCCGCCCCGGCCGCGGCGGCACCAGCGATTCCCCCCGAGCCGCCCCGATCGGCCCTGGTGATCAGTCCGACCACCAGCTACTCCGTGGTTGGCGTGGCCAGCAACAAGTGCCTGCAGTACATAGCGGGCGCGCCCGAAGGGGCCCGCGCCGAGATCCGCACCTGCAACGGCTCGAAAGCTCAGCTGTTCAACCTGCGCCCGGTGTCGGGCGGCTACTATGAAATCGTCAGCGTCCAGGGAACCAACGAGTGCCTCGACGTTCCAGCCTTTTTGCAGGACGACGGCGCCGGGGTGCAGCAGTGGACCTGCAACGGCGGCGCGAACCAGCACTGGATCGTGGCCGACGCCGGTCCCGGCGCGATCCGATTGGTCGCCCAGCACAGCGGTAAGGTGCTGGCCATCAACGGTGAGAACACCGGCGACGGATCGTTGCTTGGTCAGTGGGCCTGGAAGTCCGGCTCCAACCAGCGGTTCAAGCTGGTTGCCGCCGGGGCCAAGCCGACCGACGCCACCAGCGGTTCTGGCGGCGCGGCTGGCGGCGACAGCAAGCCGGCCAAGGGCGCTAAGGCCGCCAAAGCCAAGACCAAGACCAAGGCCGCCAAAGCCCCGGCCGCTACGCCTTGACGGTCAGGCCAGGATCTCGAGCTCCGCTTTGGCGGTGATATAGGGGACACCCTGGCGGTGTCTTCAGGTTCCACGGCTTGTTCTTGGTGCCGCGCCCCTCGTGCGCGCTCATGGGCGACCCCCGCGGAAAGTCGGCGGCGTAGTCGCCGATCGGCGACATCTCGGTAATCACCGGCCCCCATCTGGAAGACGACCGGGGCGTCCGAAAAGGTGCGCCCGCGGGCGAGTTATTTCCCAGCCGCGTCGACCCGAATGGCGGTGGCTGCACCCAGCCCCGGCGTCGGCTACAACTGACCGCCCCATGTCGACCACGCCTGTCCTACCGGTGTCCCCTTCGTCGAGCCTCCGAATCGGCGTCATCCTCGCCAGCACGCGACGCGGGCGACGCGGAGAGAGCTATGCCAAGTGGATCCACGAAATCCTGGGGAAGCGTCCGGGCGTCGAGCTCGAGCTCCTCGATCTTCGCGAGCACCGCCTGCCGCCCTATGAGCATGAAGAGATGCCGCCCGCGATCGAGAAGAGGTATCCGGACGAGACGGCGCGCCGCTGGTCCGAGACGATCCAGGCCCTCGACGGCTACGTGATCGTGACGCCCGAGTACAACCACGGCTACCCGGGGCAGCTCAAGAATGCCATCGATCACGTGCACCTCGGCTGGTGGTACAAGCCGGTGGCCTTCGTGAGCTATGGCGGCACCGCCAACGGCGCGCGCGCCGTGGAGCAGCTACGCAACGTGGCGGTCGAGGTGCGGATGGTTCCCGTCCGGGGCGAGGTCAACATCCGGCTCATCGGACTTCAGACCGACGAGGCCGGTCGGCCCACCGATCCGCTCTACGCAAAACATGCGGGCGGGATGATCGATGAGCTCCTGTGGTGGGCGCGGGTGGCGAAGGACGGACGCGCGGCCGTCGCGCCGCCGGCCTTTTAGATCGGCCGGCCGTAATCTAGCGGCGCTTCGACATGGCGCGGGCGGCGGCCAGGCGTTGCTCGAGCTGTCGCACGGTGGCCAATCCGATCCGCTTGATCCCCACCTTTCGGTTGAGCAGGGCGTTGAGGTCGGCGTGGGTGCGGCCGGTCAGGTGGACCAGGTCGATCACCGCTTCGCTGTTTTGCTCGCGGAGCTGACGCCGTCGGGCCAGCGCCCCGGTCTTGGGCGTGGCGACCGGGATCGGATCGGCGACCGGCGGCGGCAGGCGGCCGAGGCCCGGGGGGTGGCCGATCGGGACCGGCGGCAGCGTACCGGCGGCCTCCGAGCCGGCGAAGAAGTCCGGGATCTCGTCGTTGGGATCGTCGCCCAGCTCGCCGTCCGCTTCGTAGATGTGCGGCGCCTCGATCGGCCGCCCGTGCTCGTCGAGCGGCGTGGCCGAGATCGGCGCGAACAGCGAAAGCTGCTCCGCCAGATCGCGTTCGGTCTCGGTCCCCTTGGCGACGGGTTCGCCCTCTTCGCGTGGCCCCTCGCCGTCCCGGGACTCCATGCGCAGCGAGTGGCGGCGCTGCTCTCCGATGGCGGCGCCGAACCTGCGCAGCCGCACGTCGTCGGGGATGAACATGTAGGCCGCCTGCCGCCCGAGACGCGCATTCCACCGCACCAGGCGCCCGACCGCTTGCCGAAAGAACAGCTCGGTGACCGTATTGGTGGCGTAGACGCCCACACGCAACCGCGGGATGTCGACCCCCTCGGAGACCATCCGCACCGCGACGATCCAGGGCGCGATGCCATCGGCAAACCGGCTGATCTTTTCGGAGGCGGTCGGATCGTCCGAGGTGGCGATGCTGGGCGATACGCCGAGACGCTCCTGCATGATCGTCGCGATGGCCTTGGCGTGTTCCTGGTCGATCGCGATGGCCAGGCCGGCGGCCCGGGGATCCCGCGCGCGCAGGTGCGTGAGCTGCGCGTGGGCCTGCGCGAGCACGGTCGGCATCCAGTCGCCCGCGACGTCGAGCGCCGTGCGTAGCCGCTGGCTGGCCAGCTCGCGGGCCAGGCGATCGTCGAAGGTCGCCTCGTGGGAGACGCCGTCGGGCGCCGTCCACTCCATCCGCCCGTTGATGCGCGGAAAATATACCGGCCGCACGACCTGGCGATCCTTGAGCGCGTCGCCGTACCCGTACTCGAAATCGGGATGCGCCAGCTCGCCGACGTAGTTGATGAAGGGGATGGTCCGCTGGTCCGAGCGGAACGGCGTGCCCGAGAGGCTGAGTCGCCGCCAGGCCGGATCGAACGCCTGCCGGATCGCGTCCCCCCACGTGCGGCTGTCCCCCGCGTGGTGGATCTCGTCCAGCACCACCAGCGCCTGGCGGACCATTGGCCGGAACGACGTCGGCGCCGCCGCCACTTGCTGATAGGTGATCACCACGCCGTGCGCGTCGGAGGGCAGCCCGCCGTAGCCGACGCTCCACTCGGGGTCGAGGTGGATGTCCATCCGCTCGGCGGCCTGCGCCCACTGGTACTTGAGGTGTTGCGTGGGGACCACCACCACCATCCGGCGGATGGCCTTGGCCACCAGCGCGCGCCGGCCTGCCGTCAAGGCGAAGGTGGTTTTGCCGGCGCCGGGGGTGGCCACCGCCAGGAAGTTCGGCGAGCCGCTGGCCTCGAATTGGGCCAGCGCGTCGCGCTGCCAAGGCCGCAGCGCCAGCACGCCCTGGTCTTCCGCGCGCGCGACGTGGAGATCCGGGCCGTCGGCGGAGTCGATTGTGCGAGATAGGGTCAAGGTCGATGACTCGGCGGGCGAGCTCGGGCGAAGTCCGGGGCGAAATCCCGGGCAAAATCCGGTCGAGCCTGCGGCAGTCTGAACGCCCGACCGGCGCATCAACAGCTAGACATTCGTGCCCGTGCCTGCCTTCGCGCCACGACCGCCGCCAGCGCCCAGGCCTTCAGGCGACCGGCGCGACCTGGTCGACGGTCTCCAGGGTGACGGGGCCGAGCGCACCGCTGCGAAAATCATTCAGCAGGGCGACGGCGGCGCGGGCGATGTCCGGTCCGCCGCTCTTCTTGGCGAGGGAGCGGCCCGCGGCGATGAGTGCCAGCAGGCCGTGCCCGTCGCAGCCGGCGGGCAGCCCGCCGAAACGACGCTCGAGCCGGTCGGGGTATCGCGTGATCAGATATTCACCCAACGTCAGCGCGACGTCTTCGTCGTCGTAGGCCGCGCGCCCGATGCTGTGGGTGGCGGCCAGCCAGCAGGCGGTGGCTTGCGCCATCCCGGGCCACAACATTCCCGGCGTGTCGACCAAGCTCATGCCCGGGCCGAGCCGGTGAAACATCTGAACCTTGGTGATGGCGGGCTCGTCTCCGACGGGCGCGACGTGGCGCTTGAGGAGCGCGTTCATCAAGGTGGACTTGCCCACGTTGGGGATGCCCAGGATCATCATGCGCAGGGGCCGGTCCGCCGCGCCGCGATCGGGACGCAGCGATCGGCAAGCCGGAAGGACACGCTGCAGGTCACCCGCCTTCTTGGCGCACAGCGCGATCCCCTGCACGCCCGGCTGGGAGTTGTAGTGCCGCAGCCAGCGTCGGGTCTGATCCGGATCGGCCAGATCGGATTTGTTGAGCAGCTTGAGCGCGGGGCGCTGGCCCGCCAGCCGCAACCGTTCGAAGACTGGGTTGCAGCTCGCGTGCGGCGCCCGTGCGTCGAGCACCTCGATGACCAGGTCGGTTTGACGCATCGTCTCGACGGCCTTTGCGCGGGCCGTGACCATGTGGCCGGGAAACCAATTGATCGACATTCGTCCTCGGCCCATCTACCACAGTGGGCGCGCCGACGGCGGCGCGCCGGTTCGGCGGGCAGGCCCGCCGCGGCCTGATAGCCCTGAACTGTCAGGCTAATTGCAATAATGTGTTGGTGCCTATCCTAGGTCGCCGCCATCTTGTCTCCTAGCAACCCGACGAGGAGAACGGTCCATGGCGAAGAAATATCTGACGACGGCGAACGGCGCACCGGTTTCGGACAACCAGAATTCCATCACGGCGGGCCCGCGCGGCCCGATCGTGTTCGAGGACTTTCATCTCTTCGAAAAGCTCGCGCACTTCAACCGCGAGCGCATTCCGGAGCGGGTGGTGCACGCCAAGGGTTCCGGCGCGTTCGGCGAGCTGGTCGTCACCCAGGACATCACGGGGTACACCAAGGCCGACCTCTTCTCGACCGTCGGCAAGAAGACCCCCGTCTTCATCCGCTTCTCGACCGTCGGAGGCGAGTCGGGATCGGCCGACACCGAGCGCGATCCGCGCGGATTTTCGATCAAGTTCTACACCGAGGAGGGGATCTGGGATCTGGTGGGCAACAACACGCCGGTCTTCTTCCTGCGCGATCCCTCCAAGTTTCCCGACTTCATACACACTCAGAAGCGCCATCCCCAGACGCACCTCAAGGACGCCACCATGCAGTGGGACTTCTGGTCGGCGCATCCGGAGTCGCTGCACCAGGTGACGATCCTGTTTTCGGATCGCGGCATCCCGGACGGCTACCGCTTCATGGACGGCTTCGGCAGCCACACCTTCAGCCTGATCAACGCCGCCGGCGAACGGTCCTTCGTCAAGTATCACTTCAAGACCAAGCAGGGCATCCGCAACCTGAGCCCCAGCCGGGCGATGGAGCTGGCGGGCAGCGATCCAGGGCACGCCCAGCGCGATCTCTTCGAGGCCATCGAGCGCGGCGATCACCCGCGCTGGACCATGTACATCCAGGTCATGTCGGAGGCGGAGGCCGCGGCGGCCAAGATCAACCCGTTCGACGTGACCAAGGTCTGGCCGTTCAAGGATCACCCGCGCATCGAAGTGGGCGAGATCGTCCTCAATCGCAACCCTCAGAATTACTTCGCGGACGTCGAGCAGGCGGCCTTCGCGCCGTCGGCGGTGGTGCCCGGGCTCGGCTTTTCGCCGGATCGCATGCTGCAAGGGCGGCTGTTCGCCTACGCGGACGCGCAGCGCTACCGGCTGGGCGTGAACTACCACCAGATCCCCGTCAACCAGCCGCTCAACGACGTCCACCACTACCACCGCGACGGAGGTATTCGCGTTGACGGAAACGGCGGCAGCGGCCCCAACTACCACCCGAACACGATCGAAGACGTGGCGGTTCGGGAGGGCGGCAAGCTGCCGCCGTTCGCGGCCAGCGGTCCGGTGCTGCGGCACGACCACCGCGAGGATGCCGACTATTACAGCCAAGCCGGCGCGCTCTATCGGATCATGAGCGCGGACCAGAAGACGCTACTGATCTCGAACATCGTGGGTGCCATGAAGTCGGTGCCGGCCGCCATCCAGCAGCGGCAGATCGCGCACTTTACGCAGGCCGACGCCGACTACGGCGCGCGTGTCGGACAGGGGCTGGCGGCCACCCCGGCCGGCGATCCGCGGCAGGTCCCGATCGTCAAATAGCCCAAGTAACGCAACTAACGGAACCGGGCCGCCAGCTTCAGCCGGACCCCGTGCCGCGGGCGCAGGGTCACGCTGGGAAACAGGGTCAGCTTGGTCTCGGGAACGACCTCGAAGCGGAACCGCTGCAGCGCGACGGCCAGGACCAGCTTGGCCTCCATCATCGCGAAGCGGTTCCCGATGCAGACCCGCGCGCCGCCACCGAAGGGGAAATAGGCGAACTTCGGCAGGCGGCGCGCCAGATCGTTCTCCCAGCGCTCGGGCTGGAAGTCGTCGGGGTGGTCGAAGCTCTTCGGATCGCGGTGCAGCACCCAGGGCGACATCACGAGCTCTGCCCCTTTTCGGAAGTGGTAGCCGCCGATTTCCACGTCGGTCAGCGCCTGCCGCGCCATCACCCAGGCGGGCGGATATAGGCGCATCGATTCGAGAAGCACCGCCTCGGTGAATGCGAGGTTCTCTAGATCGCCGAGGCCGGGTGTGCGCCCGCCCAGAACCCGGTCGAGCTCGTCGGCGACGCGGGTCTGGCGCTCCGGATGGGTCGCCAGTAGATACAGCGAATAGGTCAGCGCCAGCGCCGTGGTTTCGTGGCCGGCCAGGAACAGCGTGACCGCTTCGTCGCGGACCTGGGCGTCGGTCATGGTGCCGCCGTCTTCGTCGCGCGCGCGAATCAGCAGCGACAACAGATCGTCGCTCGCGTCGTTCGGTTGTCGGCGCCGCGCCTCGATGATGCCGAGGATCACCTGGTCGACCTTACGCGACGAGGCCCGGAAGCGCCGGTTGGCGACGGTGGGAACCCAGGCGGGCGGCTGGAAGCGCGCCGCCAGGCCCAGGATGCGCCCGAACTCCTCCATCAGCTCCGAGATGATGCCGCCGATGCGGGTTGCGTCGGCGGCGACGTCGGCGCCGAACAGCGCCTCGGCCACGATGGTCAGCGTCACGGCCATCATGTCCTCGTGCACGTTGCGCACCTGTCCGCCCTGCCAGCCGGACGCCGCCCGCTCGATGGCGCCGACCATCACGTCGGCGTACGACTGCAGCTGCCGCTGGTGAAAAGCCGGCTGCAAGAGGCGGCGCTGGCGCCGCCAAGACTCGCCTTCGTTGACCAGCAGGCCGTTGCCAACCACCCGCGAGAGCAGACGGCTGGTTCGATCCTTGCGAAACAGCTCGGCCTTCTTGACCAGGATCTCCTCGATGCAGGCCGGGTCGGCGACGAAGTACAGCTCCAGCGGCAACCGCGTCTGCACGAACGGTCCGTAGACCCGGTGGATGAAGGTCAGTCCGGGCAAGACCCCCGCGCCGAATTCCCGGCGCACGCGCAGAAAGTCGCGCCAAGGTGGACGGGCCGGCCGGGCCGGGCGGTGCGGAGAAGGCCAGTCGGAACCGGACGACACGCCCTGCGGCGCGACGTCTCCGGACGCTGCGCGCGTGCGGTTGGCCGTGGCCTCACCGAATGACATGCCCACAGCTTACGCGGTCGGCGTCGTTCCGCCCGTCGAGCCGGGGGAGTATCATGCCGCCTGTTCCCCGCCGTGGCGATCGAATGACCCACAATGATGTTCTGAGAAGCCTGCGTTACCTGCTGAACGTCAGCGACGCCAGGCTGGGCGACATCATCCGCCTGGGCGGTGGCGAGGTCAGCCAGGTCGACCTCATGGCGCTGCTCCGGAAGGACGACGAGGTCGGGTACCGGGCATGCGGCGATGACCTGATGGCCCGCTTCCTCGACGGCTTGGTGATCTACAAGCGCGGCCAAGACCAGGCCCATTCGCCCCAGCCGGTCGAGGTCCCGGTGACCAACAACGCGATTTTGAAGCGGCTTCGCGTGGCCTTCGAGCTCACGGACGGTGACATCATCGCGGTCATCGAAAAAAGCGGGCTGCGCATCTCGAAGAGTGAGCTGAGTGCCTTCTTTCGCCGACCGAACCACAGGAACTACCGCGCCTGCGGTGATCAGTTCTTGAGAAACCTCATCAAAGGACTGAGCGCGAACGCGGCAACCAACTGGTGATCGTCCGAAAAACGATCACCTTCAACCAGGGAGACACGGACATGGGCAAGAGCCAGGACGCAAAGAAGAACGTCAAGAAGGCACCGAGCAAGACCCCCAAGGAAAAGAAGGAAGCCAAGCGGCTCAAGAAGGCCGGAAAGAACTGACCGCGGGTCCGGTTGAGCGCCGCCCGGCGACGCTCCGCAGACCATCGGAAAGGCCACGGCGATTTGGGTCGCCGTGGCCGATTATCGGGCGACGCATCTGCGCGGAGCCGGCCGCTTCCCGCGCGGATCGGGTTATATTTTGCCCCGACCATGCAGATTGCATCCGACAAGGCCGTCACGATCCACTACACGCTCAAGAACGACGCCGGTGAGGTGCTCGACTCTTCCGAAGGGCAAGAGCCGCTCACCTACCTTCACGGGGCCGGCAACCTCGTGCCTGGCCTGGAGGCGGCGCTCGATGGGAAGGCCGCCGGCGATCACGTCACCGCCACGCTGACGCCCGAGCAGGGCTATGGCGAGCGCGACGACAGCAACGTCCGCAACGTCCCCTTGCGAAAGTTCCCCGACGGCAAGGTGGCGGCCGGACGCCGCTACCAGATCCAGACCCCGGACGGCGTCGTCTTCGCGCTGGTGACGGCGGTCAGCGGTGACTACGCGACGGTCGATCTCAACCACGCGCTGGCCGGGATGCCGCTGCATTTCGATGTGCAGGTGGTGGGCGTGCGGGACGCCACCCCCGAGGAGCTGACCCACGGCCACGTCCACGGCCCGGGCGGCCACCACTAACCGGCGTGCGCGGGGCATCCGGGGATAGACGGGCCCGTCGGTTACGACGGCAATGGCGGCCGGCGCTTGGCGCGCGGTATCGTGTCGCCGATGCCTTTCGTGAGATCGCTGTCGCACCTCAATCCGTGGGTCTATCTCGTCGCCGCCGGCGTCTTCGAGATGGGGTTCACCAGCTTCATGAAGCTGTCGCACGGCTTCGAGCGCTGGGGCTACGACGTTTGCTTCGCCGTCTGCGCTCTGCTGAGCTTCGGACTGCTGAATCTATCCACGCGCGATCTGTCGCTGGGGACGGCGTATGCCGTCTGGACCGGCATCGGCGCCTTTGGCACCGCGGCGGTCGGAATCCTGTTCTTCAAGGATCCCGCGACGTTTTGGCGGGTGGTTTTCCTGACCACGCTGATCGGATCCATCATCGGGCTCAAGCTCGTCTCTTAGGTCGCCGCGCATCGCGACGGTCCGCAGAACGAGCCGAACTACTTCGACAACTACCCGTCCTGCGGCTGGTCGTCGGCGCTGTTCACGAAGTTCGTCGGCCAGTATCTGGGCCCGGCCTTCACCACCGCCAACCTGGCCACCAAGATCATGCTCGGCACCATGTCCAACGCCAACCGCGGCACCGACCCGTCGATCGTCAGCGCCGTGTTGGCCGACGCCACCGCCAAGAGCTACACCAAGCTCTTTGGCTATCAATGGAACATGGAGCCCAACGTGGCCGCCGCCAAGTCCTCCAATTTGCCCATCTGGCAGACCGAGCACAAATGCGGCAACTACCCCTAGAACCCCTCGGGCTATCCCGCCTTCAACGCCAACATGGCCCCCAATGACTACGCCTACGGCGTGGAGAGCTGGGGATACATTCGCGATTGGATCAAGGCCGGCGTGACCGCCTACAACGCCTGGACACGGTGCTCGACACGGCGGGCAAGAACATCGATTCGAAGCAGCCCTGGCCGCAGAACGCGCTCTTGACGGTGAACACTGCGACGAAGGCGCTGACCATCACGCCGACCTCCTACGTTTTCCGCCATTGCTCTCAGTTCGTCTCCCCGGGCGCCAAGGTCGTCGCCACCAGCGGCGGCGATGCGATCGCCTTCAAGAACCTCGACGGCAGCATCGTCGCGATCATGTACAACTCCGGATCGGCGGCGACGTACACCCTCGCCGTGGGCGGCAAGAAGCTACAGTTCAGCATGCCGGCCAACGGATGGGCCACGGTGGACTACCTGCCGTAAGGCCGGTCGGACCGGGCGGTGTCGGCGCCCTGAATGAAGTTTCGGCCGCCCCTGTCCGAACTTCCCGAGCACCTCGCACACCAAGACGGACAACTACGAGCTTCGCTTTTATGCGCTGTCGCAGGCTTCGCTGCCGAGCAGCTTGGCCGGCATGACGGTCCAGCAGATCGTCACCGCCATCGAGGCGCTGCCGCCGATCGGCCGCGCCGTTTTGACCGGCCATTCGAACGCCGCCAGCAGCTCGCTAAAGTAAGCCAACCCCGAACGGTGGGAGGATTTCCGAGCGATCGGGAAAATCTCCCGCTTTCGGCGCGCTGGCCGGGTCTTGCGACGCCAAACCGATGGGCGTATTGCCTAGGCATGAAATTTGCCTCGGGCTGGCACGAGATGGCGAGGCGGATCCGAAGAGCGACGGATCTAATCGTGGTGTTTGGTCTGGTGGGCTCGGGGATCGCGGGGGCGGCGCCCAGAGTCGCGACTCGAAGCGACGCGGCACCGGCTGGGGGTCCTCCGGCCACAGAGACGCCGGCGGGAGCTCCGACCAGGGGGGCTTTGGCGGGTGCACCGGCGGCGGAGACTCCGCCGGCCGCGCCGCCCCCCGCGAATCTGGGCCTGCCGCCGGCGCACCAGATCACCTTGGCCGACGCGCTGGCCTACGCGCGCAGTCACCAGCCCGCGGTGCTGGCGTCGCTGGCGCGCATCGAGACGGAGAAGGCCAACGCCGAGGTGCCGCGGGCGCAGTACTACCCGCGGCTGGGTCTGACCGCGCAGCTCCTGGAGGGCACCACCAACAACACGACGGCGTCCTACCTGGGCGCCGCCTTCGTCGATCTGCCGCGGATCGGCGGCACAACGGCAACCAGCGGCAGTGACGCGCGCTGGAAACCCTACGCCTCGACGCTGGCGGCGGCCGGTCTGAGTCAGGAGATCTTCGACTTCGGGCGCATCGCCGCCGAGTCCGCGGCGGCGGACGCGCGGGTGACCATCGCCGCGCGCGCCGCGGACGCCCAGCGCCTCGACATCGAGTTGAACGTCGAGGAGGCGTTCTTCGCGGTCCACGCGGCGAGGTCGATCCTGCAGGCGTCGGAGGACGCCTATCAGCGGTCGCTGGTGCACCGAAATTACGCGGGCGCCGGGGTGAAGTCGGGCCTCCGCTCGCCGATCGAGCTGACGCGCGCCGAGGCCGATCTGAGTCGCTTCGATACCGCGCGGATCCAGGCGCGCGGCGGGCTCTCGGCGGCGCAGGCCGTGCTGGCCGCCGCCGTCGGCTCGCCCGACTTGGTGCTCGACGCCGCCGACGACGCGCCGGGATCGGTGGTGCTGCCGGCGCTGGCGGAGGCGATTCGACTGGCCTCCGAACACGATCCGAGCCTGCAGGAGGCGTTGGCGCGGTTGCGCCAGCAGGAGCTGGAAACGCGGGCGGTGGGCGCGCTGGCCCGTCCGGACTTGCGCCTGTCGGCGACCGTCTCGGGGCGCGCCGGCGGCTCGGCGCTCGGCAACGGCGAAGAGGCGTCGGGCAGCGGTTTTCTCCCGAACGTTCCGAACTGGGATGGGGCGCTGGTGTTGAGCTGGCCGCTCTTCGATCCGACCATCAACGCCCGCCGGCGCGCCTCGGGCGTCGCGGAGGCGGTGCGGCGGTCGGAGATCGATCTGGCGCGCCAGCAGATGGTCGCCGCGGTCGAGCAGGCCTACGTGGGCGTGGTCGTGGCGCGCGAGGCGCTGCCGTCGCTGCAGCGCGCGGTGGAGGCCGCGCGCGCCAATTACGCGCAGGCGGACGCGCGCTTCAAGGCCGGCCTCGGCACCAGCGTCGAGCAGGCCGACGCCGAGGCGCTGCGGACCGACGCCGACATCCGGTTGGCGATCGGCGTGTTCGATCTGGCCAAGGCGCGCGCCACCTTCGGACGCGCCATCGCCGAAGGCGTCCGCTGACCATTCCCCTGCATCCCTGCCGCAAGGAGCGTTTCCCCTCATGACACCCGACCTTCCCGTGTACCGCGGAGCCCCTGCCAAATCGAAAGGTGCCGCTGGTCATCCGCGCGGCGGCGGTGGCGATCGTCCTGGATGTCGTCGGGGCGCATCCGTCATTCGACCGGCATTTTCATCCAACCTGAACCGTATTGACGGCAGAGGTTGGATGGTTACCTTTGGGGCGGGCAACTATGGTCGCTGACGTAGAACAGCCCCGACCGTCGCTGCCGGAGACCTCGAATCGCAAACCTGGCCATCGCCGCGAGCTGATCGTCATCGGCGTCATCTCGGTCGGCCTCGTCGTGTCGGGCGGCCTGCTGGTTCACCACGCCGAGGGCCAAGTCAATCGCGTCCCGCTGTCGGCCGCGCCGCGCCCGGTCTCGGTCGTCGGCGCGCAATTGACGACCTACTCCGACAGCCGGATCTACGTCGGCGCGATCGACGCCTGGATCGAGGCCAGCGTCGGCCCCCAGTACATCTCGGCCTACGTGACGACCGTGCTGGTTCGCCCGGGCGACGCCGTGACGCGCGGTCAGGTGGTCGCGACGCTCGACTGCGCCCATCCGAACGCCGTGAGCCGCGCCGTGCAGCTCCAGGCGCAGGCGATCGGCCAGCAGCAGCGGGCCACCGCCGACGAGGCCGCGCGCGAGACTTCGATGCTCGAGGGGGGCTTCATCGCGCCCAATCAGGTCGAGCAGACCTCCGCGCAGAGCTCGGCCGAGCAGTCGCACGTCCTCGAGACCAAGGCCAAGAGCTTGGCCGCTTCGCTCGAAGTCCACGACTGCGCGCTCAAGGCGCCCTTCGACGGCGAGGTCGCCGTCCGCTTGGTCGACCCCGGCGCGTTCGTCCACCCTGGCACGACCATCGTGTCGGTGGTCGATCGCAGGACCGTCCGCATCGTCGTCGATGCGCCCGAGAAGGACTTCAACGTCGCGGCCGTGGGTGCGCCGGTTCACGTCGACGTCCTGTCGACGGGCGCCACCCTGACCGCGGCCGTCACCCGGCGCGCCCCCCAGGCCGACCCGGCGACCCGCACCATCCACTTCGAGATCGACGTCGCCGATCCCCAGCGCCAGATCCCGACCGGCACCACGGCGATGGTCCACATGAACGTGGGTAAGCCGGTTCCCGCCACCCGGATTCCTCTCGACGCGGCGACGCAACAAGCGGGCAAGGCCAAGATCTTCGTGGTCGAGAACGACGTGGCGCATCTGCGCCAGTTGCCGGTCCTGGGCGAAAACGCCGACGGGCTGTACTTCACCCCCGCCACGTTGCCGGCGAACACGCAGATCGTGACCGACGGACGGGCGCTGCTCTCGAACGGCGATCGGGTCGCGCCGCACGCCGAGCCGGCCCCGCCGCCTGCCGAGAGCCAAGGCGGCACGCGCGGCGGTGGCTCCGGCAGGCCGCTGTGACCCGCCTGTCGCTGCGCAACCCGCTGGCCAGCTTGATGCTCGGCCTGGGGGCGCTGATCTTCGCCTGGGTCGTCACGCCGCGCCTGCCGATCGACACGTTTCCCGATCTGACGCCGCCGGTGCTGGTCGTGGGCACGCTGGCCCCGGGACTGGCCGCCAAGGACGTCGAAAAGACGCTCACCTGGCGGATCGAAAAGTATGTGAGCGCGACGCCGGGGGTCGAGCACGTGCGGAGCGAGTCGCGCAACAACCTGAGCGTCGCCTACGTCTGGCTCGAGTGGGGCACCGACCTCAACGCCGCGCAGACGCTGGTCCAGCAGCAGGTCCAGTTCGCGATGTCGGCTGTCCCCAAGTCGCTGGGGGTCATTCCGCCCTTCGTGCTGCAGTTCGATCCCACCAACGCGCCGGTGGTACAGGTGACCGTCTCGGGCGGCGGCTTCTCGGGACCGCAGCTCTACGACTATGCGCTCAACAACATCGAGCCGCTGCTGGAGGGGATCCCGGGTGTCGCCAGCGCTGCGCTCAACGGCGGCCGGCAGCGCCAGATCAACGTGGTCGTTCACCGCGCCGAGGCGCAATCGCGCGGCCTCACCGCGGAGGATGTCTCGGCCGCGGTCGCCAAGGCCAACGCGCTGTTGCCGTCGGGCGAATTCATCACGCCCACCTTCGACGCCAACGTCTACACCGACGCCGTTCCCAAGCATGTCCAGCAGATCGGCGACGCGATGGTCAAGCTGGTCGACGGCCGCCCGGTCTACATCTCCGACGTGGCGCGGGTCGAGGACGGCGGCGCGGCGCCCACCCAGGCCGTCTCGGTCAACGGGCAGAACGCGGTCTACTTGAACGTCTTGCGCATCCCGGGCGGAAACACGCTCAAGATCGTCGAAGCGGTCAAGAAGGTGGTGGCCGGGTTGGCCAACCTGCCGCCGGGGATGGTCGTAAAGCCGGTGTTCGACCAGTCGACCTTCGTCAAGACCTCCTACTCGGGGCTCAAGCGCGAGGTGCTCCAGTCGCTGGTGCTGATCTCGCTGGTGATCTTGCTGTTTCTCCAGAGCTTCCGTGGCACGTTGATCGTCGCCGTCGCCATCCCGCTCTCGTTCGCGGTGACGCTGATCGTCCTGTACGCGACCGGGCAAACGCTGAACTCGTTCACGCTGGGTGGCCTGACGTTGGCCATGGGTCGGCTGGTCGACGACGCGGTCGTGGTCCTCGAATCGATCCACCGGCACCAGCGAGAAGGTCTGTCGCCATTTCGCGCGGCGCTCGAGGGGACGAACGCGGTCGCGCTGCCGGTGCTGGCCTCGACGCTGACCACCATCGCCGTCCTCCTGCCGGTGTTGTTGCTGTCGGGCCTGGCCAAGAAGCTGTTCGCGCCGCTGGCGCTCACGGTGGCCGTCGCGATGGTGGTCTCCTACTTCGTCAGCATGTTCGTGACCCCCGTGGCCTGCCGCTTCGCGCTCGCCAACCACGCGTCACACGGGTTCGGCAAGAAGCTGGGGGAGGCCATCGATCGGCTGGCCGACGGCTATGCCCTTCTGTTGCGGCGCGCGCTCGGCGTGCGGGTCTGGATCATCGTCGCCTGCCTCTTGCTGACCGTCGCCGCCGGCTGGGCGGCCACCCGCCTGCCGAGCGCATTTTTCCCCGAGATCGACGAGTCGATGGAGCGCGTCTATGTCCGTTTCTCGCCAGGGATCTCGCTCGACGAGGCCTCGCGGCGCGTGCGCGAGATGGCCAAGATGCTGCACGAGCAGCTCCCGCGCGGTGAGGTCGAGCTGGTCCTCACCAACCAGGGCTCGCCCCAAAACGCGCGCAGCGCGATGACCAGCCCCAACGACGGCCCGCACATGGGCTTCATCCGGGTGGCGCTGGTCGATCCCGAGCACCGCCGGCATACGCAGCGGCAGATCGCCGATCAGATGCGGGCGTTGCTGGTCTCCCATTATCCGGGTGTCGAGTTCCTGCAATGGCCGGGCGGCTTGGTGGCCAGCGTCTTCTCGAACGGATACATGGCCCCCATCGCGATCGAGATCGAGAACGACAACCTGACGGCGCTCGAGGGGCAGGCCCACGACGTGGCCGAGGTCGCCCGCACCATCGGCGGCGTGCGCGACGTCCGCGTGCAGCTCCAGACGACCTACCCCGAGCTGCACATCGACACCCGCCGCTCGCAGGCGGGATTCGTCGAGGTGACGGCCCGTGAGGCGGCGCAGGTGACGCTGGACGCGACGCTGGGAAACATCAACGCGCCGAGCGTCTGGATCGATCCTCAGAACGGCCAGGCCTACTACGTCGTCACCTCCTACGACGAGAAGGACGTCCCCGACACCGGGGCGCTCTCTCAGCTTCCGGTGCGCGTGACGGCCGACGCCAAGCCCATCGCGCTTTCGGCGAATGCCGACGTCCGGCGCGGGGCGGGCCCCATTGCCATCGAACGCGATCACATGAGACGCGTCACCGAGGTCTACATGCAGACCGAAGGCCGCGACGTCGGCAGCATCGCCCAGGAGCTGGACCGCAAGCTGGCCGCCGATCCCCGCACCAGTCGCGTCAAATGGAGATACGTCGGCGAGATGGAGCTGATGCGGACCACCTTCGGCGGCCTGGGCGTCGCGGTCGGGCTCGCCATCATGGTCGTCTTCATGGTGATGACGATCCAGTTCAAGTCGCTGCGCTTGCCGTTCATCATGTTGTTCGCGATCCCCGTCTGTCTGGTGGGCATCACGCTGGCCCTGCTGGCCGCCGGCCAGGGCTTCTCGGTGACCGCGCTCATGGGCGTGTTGATGGTGATCGGCATCGCCGTCTCGAATGGCATCCTGCTGGTGGCCGAAGCCAGCGTGCACCTCAGTCGAGGTGCCACCAAGGAGCACGCCATCATGGCGGCGGCCCGGATCCGCTTCAAGCCGATCGTCATGACCAGCCTGGCCACCGTGATCGGCCTGCTGCCGACGGCGCTGGGATTGGAGGCAGGTACCGAAGCCAATCAGGCGCTGGCGTTGGCCGTGGTTGGCGGCCTCACGTCATCGACGATCCTGTCGCTGTTTCTGGTGCCGTCGATCTTCACGCTGCTCGCCAAACCGATCCCGCCCGCCGAGGACGAGCAACCGGTTCCAAGCGCGCCGGCGCCCGCCCCACCCCAAGGGGCTTACGCCGGCTGACAAAAAGACGGGCCACCGGCGGTGTGAACCACTTTCGGGAGCTGGCGTGACTCAGTGGCACCACATGCGCGCGGGCATTCGGATCGCTGTACTTTCATCCTCGCTGTTCGCTCTGGCATTGGCCGGTTGCCAATCGGCCGACCCGGCCGCGGACGCGGGCACCGCGGTTGGACCCGGCGCGGGCGGCGCCGCCGGTGGGACCGGCGGCAGATCGACGGGGCCCGGCGGCGAATCGGGCAACGCCGGCGGCGCCGGGTCGCCGGGCAGCGCGGGCACGTCGGGCGGCAACGGTGGCGGTGCTGGAACCCGTCAAGCCACC
>DASRLC010000179.1:0-7255 GCA_035648655.1 Polyangia bacterium | reverse complement strand
CGCTGGTGCCGGCCCGCTCGGTCAGGGTCGCCACGTCTCGCAACAACCGCCCGCGCCGCTCGGCGTCGGTGGTGTGATCGAGCGCGGCGATCGCCAGCGCCAGCGACTCGCCCACCCGACCCGTCGCCTCCAGGCGTCGGCGCGCCTCGTCGAGCACCGGCGCCGCGCCTGGAAACTCCGCCAGAGCCATCAATCGGACGTCGAGCGCCTTCTCCGCCTCGCCGGCCACATCCAGCAAGGTCGCGTGCTCGGCCAGCACGGCCAGACGGGCGTCGCCCGCCAGCGCGCCCGCGTCCTTCTCGAGAGCCGCCGCCAGCTCACGCGAACGCCCGAGCGCGCGCAGCAGCCGGGCCCGCTCGGCGCGAACCCGTTCGCCCTCGCCGGGCGCTGCCTCACCGAGCGCGCTCTCGAGAACCGCCACCGCGCCGATCGCATCGCCGCGCGACTCGAGCATCTCCGCCAAGCGCCGTCCCAGACGCGCCCGCCGCGTCGGCTCGAACTCCGCCGCGTGCGCGGCGCGCAGCAGATCCAGCGCCGCCGACTGTCGCGCGGCCACCTCCCCCGCGCCATTGCCGGCCGAGATCTTGGCGGCGATCGTTTCGGAGAGCGCCAGCGCCGCGTCGGCGCCCGGATGTCCCGCCAGGGCCTTGTCGAGGAGCCCGAGCACCAACTTCGGCGCCGCCCCGGCGCCGTCGCGTGCCAACAAACGCTGCGCCGCCAGATAATATTCGGCCGGCGTCGAAGGGGCCCGCGCGGCCACCGGCGTCGCGCCGCGCGCCGCGCCCGCGTCGGCGCGCCAATCGGCGGCCAGCGCGGGCAACCCGGCCGCGTCGGCCTCTTCCGCCAGCGCCCGCAACGCCACCCGGGCAGAGTCGGATTCGAACGCCTCGAGGTGCGTGCGTCGCACCCGCAGGGCATCTTTCATGAAGCCCCCCTCGCGGAGCGCGGTGTCGAGCGCGCCAACCCGCGCGGTCAGCTCGGTGCCCGCGGCCGAAAGGCGGATCGCCTCCTCGCCGAGGCGCCGGGCCCGGTTGGCGTGGCCGGCCCGGGCCTCGACGAGGGCCCGCTCGAGGACCGCGGCCGGGCCAGCCGGCGCGCGGGTCGGCTTCGAACGCGCGCGGACCGGCGGCGCCCGATGGGGTGGTTTGGCCGCGGTGGGAAGCTCGGTCCGATCCCGCGCGGCCGGCTCGCCGTCGCGCGCCTCGCCCGGCGGCGCCTCGCCCGGCAGCGCGCGGGCGCGTTGCAAGAGGGTCTGTCGGGACTTCCCGCTCACCAACCCCGCCGCCACCGTCAGGGCGTCGCGCGCTTCGGCCGGTTCGAGCCGGTTCGCCAGACCGACCGCTCGCCGCGCCGCGGCCCGGCGGTGGTACACCGCTACGCGCTCGTCGCGCGCCAACCCGAGCCAGGTGAGGGCCGCCTCGCGCGGCCGGTCGGCGTGGAGCTGAGCGTCCGCCAGGGCCGACATCAGGGTCGGAACCGGCGTCTTGCCCTCCACGCGGGCCAGGCTCCCGATGAAGACCACCCGATCGCCGGGCGACATCGCGCGGGCCAGGCTCAGTGCGGCCGACGCCAGGGCCGGCGTCGCGCCCCCCTCCCGCGCGGCCTGATCCAGCTCGTCGCGCGCCGCGGCGTCGTCGTGTCCGCGTACCAGCTCGGCCAGCTCGACCCTCAACCGCGCGCGGACCCGTCCGTCGCTGGTCGACGCGATCGAGCGTCGCAGGATCTCCTCGCCCGCCCGCACGATCCGAGCCTATCACGGGGTCTGGGCCGCGCGCCGCCCGACGGGCGCTCGTCGCCACGGCCCGCGGTCTGTTAAAGTGCCGCGCGCATGAATTCGACGCAGAAACCGGGAGACCCCAAGGGTACCGCGTCCGCCGCGTTCGCTGTGATCCTGGGCGGCGGGGCAGGCACTCGTCTGTGGCCCTCCAGCCGCCGCGCGCGCCCCAAGCAGCTCCTGGCGCTAGGCGGCAGCGAGTCGCTGCTGGCCGCGGCCGTCCGCCGCGCGCAGGCCTTCTTCGGCATCGAGCGCACGCTGGTGGTCACGGCCGCCGACCAAGAAGCTGCCGTGCGCGCGGCGCTGCCCGACCTGCCCGCCGCCAACGTGGTGGCCGAGCCGATGCCCCGCAACACCGCGGCCGCCGTCGGGCTGGGCGCGGTGGTCGCCGCCCGCCGGACCGGCCCGGAGGCGGTGATCGCGGTGTTTCCGGCCGATCCTTTCATCGGCGACGAGCGCGCCTTCGATCGGCTGGTGCGGCTGGCCAGCGCGGAGGCGCGTGAAACCATCGTGACCATCGGCATCCGCCCGACCCATGCCGAGACCGGCTTCGGCTATCTCCGGCTCGGCCCGCGGCTACCCCATAACGGGGTCGCGGATCCGGTCCACGAGGTCGGCGCCTTCGTCGAGAAGCCCGATCGCCCTACCGCCGAGCGTTACCTGGCCTCGGGCGAGTATCTGTGGAACTCGGGGATGTTTTTCCTGACCGCGCGCCGGATGTTCGAAGAAACGCGGCGGCATCTGCCGGCGCTGGCGACGCTCCTCGACGCCGCGGTGGCCGCCCCCAGCGAGAGCGAGTTGCAGCGGATCATCGCGGCCGGCTACCCGTCCGCGCCGGCGATCTCGATCGACAACGGCATCATGGAAAAAGCCCACGGGCTGCGCGTCGTCCCGGGGGAGTTCGGCTGGAACGACGTCGGGAGCTGGGCGGCGCTGACCGCCGTGCGCGCGCCCGACGCCCGGGGCAACGTCGTGCTCGGCGAGGCCCACCGGGCCAGCGTCATCGACGGCGACGGCAACATCGTGGTCGCCGACGAAGGCGCGCCGTTCGTGGGCGTGGTGGGGGTCCACGATCTGGTGGTGGTCGCCACCCGCGACGCCATCCTGGTCATCCCCAAGGATCGTGCCCAGGATGTCCGTCAGATCGTCGAGGCCGCCAAGCAGGCCGGCCGCCACGACCTGCTTTGAGCCGCCCCGGGAGGAGCCCGTGATGAACCCCAGAGTGTTTCGCGAGTACGATATCCGCGGCAACGCGGAGAGCGACTTTCCCCACGATTTCGTGACCGATCTGGGGAAAGCCCTGGGTGCCTATTTCGCCGACGCCGGCACGCGCACGGTGACGCTGGGACGCGATTGCCGCCTCTCCTCGCCGCGCATCCACGCCGCCGTCAAACGTGAGTTCGGCGCCGCCGGCGTCGATGTGATCGACGTCGGCATCGTGCACACGCCGGCGCTCTACTTCTCGGTCTTTCACCTGCAGGTCGCGGGCGGCGTCATGATCACGGCCAGCCACAACCCGGGCGAGGACAACGGCTTCAAGATCGTCTCCGGTAAGACCACCATCTACGGCGCCGAGATCCAGAAGCTGCGCGGGCGGATCGAGCGCCGCGACTTTCGCACCGCCGCCACGCCGGGACACGCGACCGAGCACGACATCTTGAAGGACTACGTCGCGTACGTCGCCGACAACATCCACCTCGGGCCGCGCCGGTTCAAGGTGGTGGTCGACGGCGGAAACGGCACCGGCGGCATCGCCGCCCTCCCGATCTTGAAGAAGCTGGGGTTCGAGGTGGAGGCCATCTACTGCGATCCCGACGGCCGCTTCCCCAACCACCACCCCGATCCGACCGTACCCGCCAACCTGGCCGATCTGATCGCGCGCGTCAAAGCCACCGGCGCCGAGCTGGGGATCGCGCTCGACGGCGACGCCGATCGGATCGGCGCCGTCGACGGGCAGGGGCGGATCATCTGGGGCGATCAGCTGGTCATGCTGTTCGCGACCGAGATCCTGAAGAAGCAGCCCGGCGCGACCTTCGTGAGCGAGGTCAAGTGCAGCCAGGCGCTCTTCGACCACGTCACCCGCCTGGGCGGCCAGGCCATCATGTGGAAGGTGGGCCACTCGCTCATCAAGGCCAAGATGAAGGAAGAAAGGGCGGTGCTGGCCGGCGAGATGTCGGGCCACATGTTCTTCGCCGATCGCTGGTTCGGCTTCGACGACGCGGTCTACGCCGGGATGCGCCTGGTCGAGCAGCTCACCCATTCGACGCAGACGCTGGCCCAGCTCTACGACACGCTGCCGGTCCTGCACAACACGCCCGAGATCCGCATGCCCTGCCCCGACGATCTGAAGTTCGAGGTCGTTCGCCGCGCCAGCGCCTGGTTCCGCGCGCGGCAGCCGGTGGTCGACATCGACGGCGTGCGCATGCTGTTCGAGGACGGTGGCCGGAACGTCGGGTGGGGGTTGGTGCGGGCCTCGAACACCGGGCCGGTGCTGGTGCTGCGCTTCGAGGCCGACAGCCCGCAGCGGCTGACCGAGATCCAGACCTCGGTCGAGACGCGCATCCAGCAGATCATCGCCGAGGTCCGAAGCGGGGACTGACCCCGAGGCTCGGAAAGCGCGCCGAGCCGGCCTCGGCGAACGCTACGAGCTGCCCGGGGCCAGCATGGTCTCGATCCGCTCGAGGAGCGTGACCGGCGCGAAGGGCTTCTCCAGAAAGCCCGGGCCCGGTCGGATCCCCTGCTCCGCCAGCACGGTGCGACCGAACGCGCTCATGTAGAGCACCTGCGCGGCCGGCCAGCGGGTTCGCAGCCGCTCGACCAGCACGATCCCGTTGGCGGTCGGAAGGCCGATGTCGACCAGCAGCAGATCGATCTCCAGGGCGCGGTCGTCGGCGCGCTCCGACGCCTCGGCCGCATCCGCCGCCTCGACCGCGGCGTAGCCGTTGCGCCGCAACACCCGCACCGTCATGGTGCGGACCAGATCGTCGTCCTCGACGACCAGGATGGTCGCAGAGCGCTGCGGCTGCTGCATGGTCCAGCCGATCGAGCGCTCGAGCGGGATCTCGACCGGCACCCCGGCCAGTGGGGTGGGCGACTGACCGCGCCAGGCCAGCAGGCGCTGGGCCAGCTGGGCTCCGCGATCGACGGCGGTCAGGATCTGCTCGACGTCGTCCCGCGCCTGATCGCCGGGCCGCAGATCCTCGCCGATCACCGTGGCAAAGCCGCGGATCGCCGACAGCACGTTCTTGAGGTCGTGCACGATCGATGCGATCTCGAGATCGCCCGAATCCCCGTCCGAATCCCCGCTCGAACCGGCCGGAAGCGCGCCGTTCGGTCGGGCGCCCGGATCACCCAAATCGCCTGGGGTCGTGCCGGTGTTCTTTCGCTGCGTCACGGGGGTGCCCTTTCTTTGCGGCCGCCCCCCGACGGTGTGGCCCATTTTCCAGCAGCCATCGGGTTTGTCAATTCGCGGGTCAACCGCCGTGCGGCGGAATCTTGTCGCCGTGCTTGGCGATCTCGGCGTCCAGCTCGGCGGCCTGCTCGCGCAGGTTCCAGGGGATCTCGGCGTAGACGTCTTCGAACAGCGACTGCAAGGGCGGCTTGGGCGGGCGGTGCTCGGCGTAGGCCAGCGCCTCGCCGATCTCCCGGTTGATCTCTTCGCGGGTCTGCGCGAGGAAGTCGGCGTCGAAGGCGCCACGCGCCTGGCCGTACTTGAGGAAGCGATCGAGCGGATCGCGGCGCTCCCACTCCTTGGGCTCGCTCGGATCGCGGTAGACCGACGGATCGTCGGACGAGCTGTGCGCGCCACGCCGGTAGGTCCGCGCCTCGATCAGGGTCGGTCCTTCGCCGCGCCGGCCACGGGCGGCCGCCTCGCGGACCGCATGGATCATGGCCAGGATGTCGTTGCCGTCGACCAACACGCCGGGCATGCCGTAGGCGATGGCCTTCTGGGCGAAGGTCGGCGTCGCGCTTTGGCCCGAGCTCGGCACCGAGATGGCCCAGCCGTTGTTGCGGCAAAGCAGGATCGCCGGGACCTTGTAAAGGGCCGCGAAGTTGGCGCTGACGTGGAAGATCGGCGTCGAACTGGCCCCTTCGCCGAAGAAGGCCAGCGCCACGTCCTCGGTCTTTTGCAGCTTGGCGGCCCAGGCGGTGCCGACGGCGTGTGGAATGTGTGACCCAACCGGCGAGCTGACCGAGACGAAGTTGAGCCGCTTGACCGAGTGGTGCACCGGCATCTGCCGCCCCTTGACGGGATCCTCGGCATTACCGAACAGCTGGCACATGAAGGCCCGCAGCGGGTACCCGCGGTAGAGCGCCGCACCGATCTCGCGGTAGGCCGGGTAAATCCAGTCCGCGCCGCGAAGCGCGAACGCCGCGCCGATGTGGGTCGCCTCCTCGCCCAGCGACGTCAGATAGAACCCCATGCGCCCCTGGCGCTGCAGGCGCAGCATCCGCTCGTCGAGCAGGCGGACCAGCAACATGGTCCGATAGAGGCGCCGCAGCTCCTCGGTGTCGAGCGCCGGATCCCGTTCGGGATGGACGACGCGACCGTCGATATCTAGAACCCGTATGACTTCCAGCTTCAAGGGGGACCGCAGGCCGTATAATCGCCCGAATCCTGCCAGTCAAGAACCCCATTTTTCAAACTGGCTGGCCGGCTTGAACGCTGGCCCGCCTGCCGCCGCCATGAAAATTCACCTTCGCGATGTCCTCAGTCTCTCCGGGCGCGACTACGTCGTGATGGGGCTGGTCTCGGTGGAGCTGGCCGGCCAGACGTCGATTGTCGCGCGCGCCGTCGATGGGGACGACGTCCTGTGGGTCGAATCGCCACCCAGACTGGGGCCCGGCACCGACGGTGATCGCCTCCTCGTGCTGCGGGCGATCCACGATCTCGATCTGTCGGCGCCGCCGCCCGAGAGCATCAGTTACCACGGCGTCCCCTTTCTGCTTCGCCGGTCCGGCCGCGCCAGGCTGACCGTGAGCGGCGAGGTTCCGGAGCGGGTGGCGGGCGGCGCCCAGATGTGGCGGTACCGAACCGCCGGCGACCGACACCTGCAGATCGAAGAAGCGGGCGGGCATTTGTTGATGTGGGCGGGCGAGGCCGTCCACCGTGGCATGATCGATTTTCTTCCGGGAAGCTGAAGACCATGGGCGGCAACACGTTCGGCACGATGTTTCGGGTGACCACCTTCGGGGAGTCGCATGGCCCCGCCGTGGGCGTGGTGATCGACGGCTGCCCACCGCGCCTGCCCATCACCGCCGAGGAGATCCAGGTCGAGCTCGATCGGCGGCGGCCGGGGCAGAGCGCCATCACCACCCAGCGGCGCGAGCGCGACGAGGTCGAGATCCTCTCCGGCGTCCACGACGGCCTCACGCTGGGGACGCCGATCTCGTTGCTGGTCCGCAACAGCGACAACCGCGGCGGCGACTACGAAGAGATGCGGACCAAGTACCGCCCCTCGCACGCCGACTTCACCTACC
>DASRLC010000178.1:0-2120 GCA_035648655.1 Polyangia bacterium | reverse complement strand
AACCGCGTTTTCCTATCCTCACTGGAAGTGGCCTTTCTCGTCGGAGATTTTCGAGTCTCAGCAACCCGAAAAGATCACAACGTGCAGACCACTTCCAGCTTTTTCAGCCGCTCATGCGCGAGCGGAATGTCCCTTTAGGGTTAACTCGGTAATCGGGACCTGGAAGCAGGTTTCCATCAGCGGGATCGCGGTGACCAACGGCACGTGCCAAATCGGCGTCCAAACGACCGGTGGCGCCAATCAGTGGATCGACGTTGATGACGTGGCTTTGGTGAAGATCTCGAACTGAACAGGGGTCGCCGCTCTCCCCAGCATGTCGATTGAAAGGCAGCCATGAATCCTTATCGAAACGGCCGCAGACGCCAGGTGATCCTCCTCCTCGCTGCCGCGGGTTGCACAGCGGCAGGCGCTGGCCCTGCCCGGGCACAGTCCGTCAGCGTCTCGGTCGACGCGACCGCCCCGGGACCGCCAATCGAACGGGTGTGGCCATTTCATGGCTACGACGAGGTCAACTATTCGACGACCGCCGAAGGGCGCGCGCTCCTAGGCACGCTGGCAACGATCCACACCGCGCCCGTTCACGTGCGCACGCACTTCCTGCTCAATACTGGCAACGGCACCGCGTCGCTCAAGTGGGGATCGACCAACGTCTACACCGAGGACGCCTCCGGCAACCCGATCTATTCGTGGGCCATTACCGATCAGATCATGGATGCTATCACTGGAGCCGGCGCGTTCCCGCTGACTGAGATCGCGTTCATGCCCGAAGCGCTTTCGCCCCATCCCACGCCGTACCAGAACAGCACCGTCTACGCGATGGACAGCGGCAGCTTTTACCCGCCCAAGGACTATGGGAAGTGGAGCGCTCTCATCAGCACTTGGGCCACGCACCTGAATACGCGCTATCCGAATGTCGCCGCGAGCTGGCTGTGGGAGATGTGGAATGAGCCGGAGCTCGATTACTTCCACGGCACCTTCGCCGATTATGCGAAGCTCTATGACACCACCGAGACGGCGCTTCACGGTGTCATGTCGACGGCCCAGTTCGGCGGCCCAGCCGTGGCCAACCCGACGGATGCATTCTTCAAACAGTTCCTCGATCACTGCGCCACCGGAACCAACGCTGTCACGGGCAAGACAGGAACGCGCCTCGACCTAGTGACATTCCACGCCAAGGGCGGCGTCGCAATGGTGGATGGGCACGTGGAAATGAATCTCGGCCATCAGCTCACCCTTCATCAGACCGGGTTCAACGCAGTGGCCGGAATCACGGCGTTCAAGCACCTGCCCATCTATATCACCGAAGCGGATCCCGATGGTTGCGCTGCCTGTCCAAGCAGCACGACCCCGGCGGACGCCTACCGGCTCTCGCCGGCCTATGGAGCCTATGAGATCGCGATGATGAAGCGGACACTAGAGCTCGAAGCCAGCTTGGGCGTCAAGGTCGGAGGGCTCATCACCTGGGCCTTTACGTTCCCGGGCTCGCCGTACTTTACCGGGTACCGTGCGCTCACCACCAACGGGCTCGAGCTGCCGGTGCTGGGCGCGTTCCGGCTTCTCGGCAGCCTCGAGGGTCCCCGGTTGCCCGTCACCAGCAGCGGGGCGGCGGCCCTCGCTTCGGTCGTCGCCAACAGCGTGCGCGGTGCGGCGGACATCGACGCTATGGCCACGCTCGACGGGCAGAAGATTCAGATCCTGGTGTGGAACTATCACGACGACCTGGTGACCGCGGCGGCAGCAAACGTCACCGTGAAGATAAAGCTGCCAGCGAGCTTCGGATCGTCGGTCATCGTGAACCATGTTCGGGTCGATGACAGCCACGGCGATGCCTACACCGTCTGGACATCTCAAGGCAGCCCGAAAGCGCCGTCGGCGGCGCAGATTCAGGCGCTGCAGGCGGGAATGCTGCCCCAAGCGCTCGGCGGACCGCAGACCGTCGTGGTCACTGACGGAGCCGCCATGGTGACCTTCTCACTTCCACGTTTTGGCGTTTCGCTGCTGACCCTGGCGCCGAGGGCCAGCGCCATCGACGCATCTGTCGCACCAATCGACGCGGGCGGAGCCGATGCGGCGGCGACCCCGGTGGGGGGACATGGCGGCGCCGGCACGGCCTCCGGCGC
>DASRLC010000177.1:0-11644 GCA_035648655.1 Polyangia bacterium | reverse complement strand
TCCGAAAACGAATCCGGCGTGCAGTTCAAAACCCCCACGATCAAGCAGCCCACCGCCATTTCATACACCCAGTGGATCGAATCCGGGCTCCGCCCGCCGGAGACTTACCCGCCAAGCCCGATCCGCCCCCAGCTCTCGTGGCGTTCCGAGGGGTGGCCCGTGGGAGGGGCGCAGCCCCTCCCACGCTCACGCCTTGTCGGGAATCGGCGGCGGGACGAAAATGCTGGGACGCACGGGTTTTTCCGTCCGGATCACCGAGGCCTTCTCCGCCGCCATCCCGCTGAGCGGCTTGTCGCGCGCCAGCCGTCCGCCCGCGAAGATGATGTCGATGTCGGCGTTGTCGACGGTCTCGAACTCCAGGAGCGCCTCGGCCAGCAACTTGAGCTTGTCGAGGTTGTCCATGACCGCCTTGTGCGCGCGATCGTAGTTGCCGGTCACGATCGAGCGGACCTCGGCATCGATCTCGACCGCCGTCTGCTCACTGAACTCCCGACCGGCGTCCCCGAAGTCGCGGCCGAGGAACACCTCCGCCTCGCGCTTGCCGAAGTGCAGCGGCCCCAGCTTGTCCGACATGCCCCAGTCGCAGACCATCTTGCGGGCCAGATCGGTGGCCGTCTGGATGTCGTTCGAGGCGCCGGTGGTGAGCTGATGAAAGATCAGCTCCTCGGCCACCCGACCGCCCATCGCGACGGCGATCTGATCGTTGGCCTGGTCCTTGGACAGGCTCAGCCGATCCTCCGCCGGAAGCATCTGGGTCAGGCCCAGGGCACGCCCGCGCGGGATGATGGTGACCTTGTGGATGGGATCCGAGACCTTCATCATCTTGCCGACCAGCGCGTGCCCCGCCTCGTGGTAGGCGGTGACGCGCTTGTCGTTGTCGCTGATGACCATCGATCGGCGCTCCGGTCCCATGAGGACCTTGTCCTTGGCCATCTCGAAGTCGCCCATGTCGAGTTGCGATTTGTCGGCGCGCGCGGCCAGCAGCGCGGCCTCGTTCACCAGGTTCTCCAGATCGGCGCCCGAGAAGCCCGGCGTCCCACGGGCGATCACGTCCAGGTTCACCCCGGCGCCGAGCGGCGTCTTCTTGGTGTGAACGTTGAGGATGCCGGTGCGCCCCTTGACGTCGGGGCGCGGGACGACGATCCGGCGGTCGAAGCGGCCCGGGCGCAGCAGCGCCGGGTCGAGCACGTCGGGGCGGTTGGTGGCGGCCACCAGGATGACGCCGTCGTTCGACTCGAAACCGTCCATCTCGACCAGGAGCTGGTTCAGCGTCTGCTCACGCTCGTCGTGACCGCCGCCCAGACCGGCGCCGCGGTGCCGTCCCACGGCGTCGATCTCGTCGATGAAGATGATGCAGGGGGCGTTCTTCTTCCCCTGTTCGAAGAGATCGCGCACGCGGCTGGCGCCGACGCCCACGAACATCTCGACGAAGTCCGACCCCGAGATCGAGAAGAACGGCACCCCCGCTTCACCCGCGATGGCACGCGCGAGCAGCGTCTTGCCGGTGCCCGGAGGGCCCATCATCAGGACGCCCTTGGGAATCCGCCCGCCGAGCCGGGTGAACTTCTTGGGGTCCTTGAGAAAGGCGATGATCTCCTCGACCTCGTCCTTGGCCTCTTCGATCCCCGCCACGTCGGCGAAGGTCATCTTGCGCTGGTTCTCCGAGAGCAGCTTGGCCTTCGACTTGCCGAAGCTCATCGCTTTGCCGCCGCCCACCTGAAGCTGACGCATGAACACCAGGAACAGCACCACCAGCACCAGCATCGGCAACCAGGTCACGAAGACCTGCTGCCAGAAGCCGTTCTCGTTCTCCTTGACCACCTCGTACCCGAGCTTGGCCTTGTCCATCTTCTCGAGCAGCTTCTCGCCCACGATGCCGGTGGTGACGAAGTTCTCGTTGTTGGCCAGTTGGCCCCGAAACTCCGCGCTCTCCTGGTTCTTGCGGATGGTGATTGCCGAGCCCGCCTTGAACTTCTCGGGGTGCTGATCGACGTCCTGCACGAAGGTCGAGAAGAGGACGTGGTTCTCTTGCGCGCGCTGTCCGTTCAGGAACTGCCAAATCACTACGAACGCGAAGATCAGCGTGATCCAGAGGAGAACGGTCTTATGGCTTTGACGCACTCTGCGGTCCTTTCGGCAGGAGCTGGGCGGGGCGCGTAAAAGTATTGCCGCCAAACCGCCGAGCGTCAAACACTCGTTGTGCCCATTAGGCCGGGTCGGCCAGCGCCGAAAACCCCACCCGCAACAGGCGTCGGGTGCCCGGGGTCGGCCGTCCCATCTCCGCCGGGCGCAGGCCGGGCACGAACAGCACCTCGTTCCGCGCGGTGGTGACGACCGGCAGACCGGCACGCGACCCGCGCGCGATCTTGGCGTCGATCATCAGATCGGAAAGCTTGCGGCTGCCCCGTCCGCCGCGGGGGCGCATCCGATCGCCGGCTTTTCGTCCACGCACGATGAGCGGCCAGCCCAAGCGATCGGAATCGAACTGTCCCTCGCCCGCCGGCGGCTCGGCCCCCTCCGCCGAGAGCTCGGCGATCTCGACCGTGCCGCCGCACCAGCGGTAGCGACCGGGTCGGTCGATCTGCAGGGTCGCCCGCCGCCACTCGGCTGGTCCGGCCGTTTCCGCCTCGCGGGGCTCGACCTGCACCCTGCCGTAGGAGACGACCACCCGCCGCCGGCCCGACACATCGACCGCGGCGGTCCCCCCCCGCGCACGCAGACGGGAGATCGAGGCGGCCGCCCGCCGGGACACCGCCGGCAAGGCGAGCGTCTCGGTATCGCCGCGGGCCGCGGCCGCCAGCGCCAGCAACGCACCCACGACCTGCGGGTTCTCCTCCGCCAAGCGCGGCAGGATCTGGTGCCGCAGCCGCGCGCGCGCGAACCGCAGATCGGCGTTGGAGGGATCTTCGACGAACGGGATCGCCCGCCGGCGCAGATAGCGCAGGACCTCGCTGCGCCGGACGTCGAGGAGCGGCCTGACGAAGGGCACCCGCTCGTACGGGATACCGCCGAGGCCATGCATACCGGTTCCCCTCAGGATCCGGAACAACACCGTTTCCGCTTGATCGTCGGCCTGATGGCCCAGCGCCACCCGCCGCGCGCCGCGCGTCTCGGCCAACGCCGCCAGCGCGCCCAGTCGCGCGCGCCGAGCCGCATCTTGCAACGAAACACCGCGCCGGCGCTCGCGGACCACATCGACGCCGAGCCGCAGGAACGGCAGCTCGAGCGCTTCGGCGCGCGCCGACACCAGATCGAGCTCGCGCGCCGCCTCGGGCCGCAGCCCATGATCGATGCCCACCACCTCCAGATCGATCTCGAGCCGCGCGCGCGCTTCCCACAGCGCATGTAGCAGCGCCATCGAGTCGGGGCCGCCCGACACCGCGACCAGCACCCGGTCGCCCGGCTGAAACAGCGCGCGCGCAGCGATGGTGCGGAACATCGTCGACAACATGGGTATATATGAAGATACATGGTCCGCTCTCGACGAAACCAGCCCAGCAACGTGGTCGCTCTGTCGCCCTATCGGGCGCGACTCGGTCGGGGAAGACAGCTGCGCCGGGCCGATGCGCTCCTCGAGGCGCCCGATCTCGAGCTGGCGGTGCGGGCCCTGCCCGGCGACGAGCTTTACTACGTGCTGCACGAAATCGGTCTGCAGGAAGGGGCCACCATCCTGGCCCACGCCAGCGCCGAGCAGGTGCAGACCGCGCTCGACTTCGCGCTGTGGGAACGCGATGGGCTGGGTGAACGTCCGCTGGCCGAGTGGCTGAGCGCGCTGGCGACGGCGCCCTACGAACGGGTCGGCGAATGGCTGGCGGGGCTCGACTCCGAGCTGGTCGGCCTCATCTTGAGGCGCGGCGCCGCGATCTACGACGTCGGTGAAGAGGGCCCGCCCGAAGAGCCGGAAGGGACGTTCTTCCCGACGCCGGACGGCCTCTTCGTGCTCGACGTGCGGACGCCGGCCGCGCCATCGGGCGACGGCATCGACCCGGTCCGCGCCCTCATCCAATTGGTCGATTCGGGCTATCGGGCCGACAAGAATTTCATGCGCCGGATCCTGGTCGGCGCGCGCTCCGAGCTGGACTCGGAGCTCGAGGAGGCGGCCTATCGCTGGCGACAGGCCCGGATGGCCGATCTGGGGTTCGCCGACTACTACGAGGCGCTGGAGGTTTACCGGGAGCTCGATCCGGCCAGCGTGCGCTTGACCGAGGGGGAGCCGGGCCGCGGGCCGTCGCGCACCGTGGTCGACGGGCGGGCGGCCGCCGACGGGACCGCGCTGCGGGTGCCGACCGCGCTGGCCGAGCGGCTGAGCGACGCCGAGGGCTCACCCTTTTCGCGCGCAGCGCGGGGTCTGGCGGCGGGCGACGAGGTCGAAGAGCTGCGCTTCGAATTGGTCGCGCTCACCAACCGGGTGCTGGCCGCCGATCGGGTGACGCCCGGGAACGACGGGGCGGTCGCGGCGGTGCTCGATCGCCTGGTGTCGACGCTGGATCTGGCCATCGAGCGGCTGGCCCAAGGGGACGACGCGCGCGGCACGCTCGCGCTGCGGGCCATCCCCCTGGTGCGGCTCTTTCGCCTGGGGGTCAGCCTGTGCGGCAAGGTGAAGCGACTGGCGATGACGCTGCGGCGAAGCGGCCCGCTCGGTCCGCGCGGCTTCGAGATCGCGGAAGCCGACGATGCGGCCGTGCTGGAGGCCGTCACGCGCCTGCGCCCGATGTTCCCGCGCCTCCTCGATGAGCCGCCGGTCGACGGCGAGCGCCCGTTCGAGAGCTTGGCCGATCTGGCGCGCGCCGGCGCGGCGGTCGAGGAGGCGGCGGCGGCACAAGCGATGGTCCGCGGCCTCGGCGTGGCGCCCGCCGATCTGGCGCCAGGCGGAAGCTTGCTGGAAGGGACGACGGTCGACGAAGCCACGCTCGACCTCGGCATGCTGGCGCGCACGGCACTGGTCCGTCGGCTCCTCGACGCCAGCCGGGAACCCGCCATTGGCGGGGCGAAGGCCACCGCGGCCAAGGCCGCCGCTCGGCCCTTTGTGGCGCTCGAGCCGGCCGACGTGCGCGCTTTCGAGACGCTCTTGGGAACGGGCAAAGGCGGCCCGCCCAAGCTCCCGGTCGCGATCGAGAAAAAGGCCAGCGCGATCCTACTCGCGGCGGCACCGCCCACGCTGGCGGCGGCGGGCGCGGTCGCGGAACGGTGGATCGCGGGCTTGGCGCCGCTCGAGCCGGTCTTGGTCCGCGCGCCGGCCCCGACGCCGGTCTCGTCGCGGGCGGCGGTCTCGCCCCCACCGGCCGGCCGGAAGGCTGGACCGCGATCGGGAAAGAAGCCGGGACGCTGAAGCACGGCCACCCGCTTGCCCGGACCGGTGCGCGATCGCGCGCCCTGGCGGCGGCGGGGTCGTTGACGGCGCGCGGGTGCGGGGGGCAGAATCGGCGCGAACGGTAACGGGTTCCGGTGCTTAGCCTCAGGTCTTCTGCCCGCGTTCGAGCGGTGGTTTTGGCGCAGGTCCTCCTCGCGGCGGGGCTGGCGCGGGCCGCCGAACCCCCCGTCGAGCCGGACGCGGCGACGGCGGGCAACGCCGCCGAGGTCGAAGTGGCCGAGCACCTGGCCCTCGGCCATCGCCTCTACCAGCGCGGCCAATATCAGGAGGCGATCGTCGAGTATCGCCGCGCCTACGAGCTGCGCGCGGAGCCCCGCTTCCTCTACGAGATCGCCGAGAGCTATCGCCAGCTCGGCGCGACGGATCAGGCCCTGTTTTATTTCGACCGCTACTTGGCCAGCGCCCCCGACGCGCCCGATCGAGATCTGGTGGAGGATCGGATGAGCGAGCTCGAGAGCCTGCGCGCGAGCCCGCCCGCTCCCGCGCCGCGGCTGGCGCTCTCCCCCACCCCGAACGGCCTGGACCTGGCAAAGCCCCGATCGCGGTCGGAATCCAAGGCCACCTCTACGTCCACTTGGCGGCGCTGGTGGTTCTGGACCGCCGTCGGGGTGGCGATCGCGGCCGGAGTCACGGCCGCCGCGCTCTCCGGTCGCACCGATTCGGCGGTGCCCTCCACCGATCTGGGCGACAAAAGGTTTTACCCTTGAGATACCAGCGGCGAAGCGCACTGGCGGCATTCTCCCTGCTGGCGACGCTCTGCGCGGGCTGCCACAGCAATAGCGGGGCGGTGCTGTTGGTGGTCGTGACGGCCTCGGGCTCTCCGCCGGCCGTTTCGGCGCTCACCGTGGCAATCTCGGGCCCGGCCGGGGTGTCCACCCAGCGCTACGCGCCCACCGGATCGCGTTCGATCTCGTTTCCGATCACACTGAGCGCGGAGCTACCGGCGCGCGCGCTCGGCAGATTGAGCCTCGACGTCACGGCGACCGACGCCGCGGGCAATAGCCTGGCAACGGGACACGCGGGCCCGCTCTCGGTCACAGCCGGCGCGCAGCCCACGATTTACGTGCAGATAGCCTGCGCGGGTGGTCCGTGCGTCGTCGATGCCGGAGTGGGTAGCGGACCCGACGCGGGCGCCACCTCCAACCCCCGTTGCGGCAACGGGATCGTCGATCCGGGCGAGCAGTGCGACACCGCCATCGCGGCCGGCGATCCCGGCGCTTGCCCGCCGGCCGACTGCGACGACGGCGTCGGGTGCACGGCCGACGTGCACAGCTCGGCCACGGACTGCAACGCGACTTGTACCCACACGGTGCTCACCAGCGCCAGCGTCTCCAAGAGCGACGGCTGTTGTCCGGCCGGCGCGACCGCCGCGACCGATTTGGACTGCCCAACGACCTGCGGCAACGGGATCGTCGATCCGGGCGAGACCTGCGACACGGCCATCGCGCCCGGCTCTCCCGGTGCTTGTCCTGGCACTTCGGACTGCCCGCGGGACGATCCGTGTGCGATCGAGGCGCTCGTCTCGGGGGGGACCTGCTCGGCGATCTGCGTGCAGTATCAGATCACGACATCGGTATCGGGCGACGGATGTTGTCCGCCAGGCGGCTCCAACGCGGTCGATTCCGACTGCCCGATCGCTTGCGGCGACGGCGTGCGAGAGTCCGGCGAAACCTGCGACGTCGGCATCTCGCCCGCGCTGCCCGGCGGGTGCCCGCTCGGCTGCGACGATGGCCTGCCCTGCACCACCGATTTCCTGGTCGGCATCGCCTGCGGCGCCTCCTGCAACCACGTTCAGATCGACCAGGAGATCTCGGGCGACGGCTGCTGCCTCCCCGGCTCGACCCACGCGACCGACACCGATTGTCCCAGCGCCTGTGGGGACGGCGTCGTCGAGCCCGGAGAGACCTGCGACAAGGCCGCCGGCGGTGCCGCCGCCTGTCCCGTCACCTGTCCGTCCTCGCCGTCGCCCTGCTTGCAGATGAACATGGTCGGCAGCGCCGACGACTGCTCGGCGCGTTGCGTGCCCACGGCGCTGCTGGCCTGCTCGGCCGAGCACGACGCCTGCTGTCCGGCCGGTTGCACCGCCGCGACCGATCCGGACTGTTCGGCGACCTGCGGCGATGGCGTCGTTCAGGCCGGCGAGCTCTGCGACACCGCGATCGGCGCCGGCCTTCCCGGGGCTTGCCCCACCGTCTGCAGCGACGGCGACCCTTGCACCACCGACCTCTTGCTGTCGGCGGGCACCTGCTCGGCCACCTGTGTGCATCTGCGCGTGACGGATTTTGTGGCCGGCGATGCCTGCTGCCCGCCGGGGGCCGATTTCACGGTTGATCCGGACTGCGCCCCGATCTGCGGCGACGGGGTGGTCGAGCGCCCGGTCGAGTCTTGTGACTACGCCGCGGCCGGCTCGTGTCCCACCAGTTGTCCGGCCGCCGGCTCCTGCACGGCGGTCGTTCTGCGCGGCTCGCCCGCCAGCTGCACCGCGAGCTGCGTGTCGACCCCCATCGTCGACTGCGTGTCGGGGGACCAATGTTGCCCGCCCGGATGCACGGCGGCGACCGATTCGGATTGTCCCGCCGTGTGCGGCGACGGCGTCGTCGAGAGCTCCGAACAATGCGACCGCGCCATCACCGCCGGCCAACCGGGGGCCTGTCCGAGCACTTGCGACGACGACGACGCCTGCACGGTCGATCTGGCCGCGGGATCGGTGGCCGGCTGCACCCGCGCCTGCTGGCACGAGCCGATCACCGCCTGCCGGGACAACGACGGCTGCTGCCCGGCGGGCTGTAGCGCCGCCACCGACTCCGACTGCAACCCCAGCTGCGGCGATGGGCGCGTCGGCGCCGGCGAGACCTGCGATCCCCCCAGCACCTGCCCCACCACCTGCCCCGATGACGGCGATCCCTGCACGACCGAGCAGCTCACCGGGGATCCCGCCCATTGCAGTGCGCTCTGCCGCCACATCCCGATCACGGCCTGCTCGGGCGCGCGGTCCGATGCCTGCTGTCCGACCGGCTGCACCAGCGCCAACGACAGCGACTGTTGATCCGAAGTGCGGTCCGCCCTGGATTCGATGAACGTGTCTTTGAAACGTGTCTTCAGAACGTGTCTTCGAAACGTCTCTGGGACATCTCCCACGTTCCTGGAGGTCCAGAGCTTGACAGGGCGCCGACGGCCGTCGTAGGTACGCCCTGCCCTGCGGGAATAGTGCGGGCCGGTCCGCGGTTGAGGCCGCGAGACCCAAGGTGCCTACCCAACGACTGATGACCAAGAGGTGCAGATGTCGGACGTGATGATCGAAGTCGACGGTCTGACCAAGGACTACGGCGCGACGCGGGCCGTGGACCAGGTGAGCTTCGCCGTGAAAAAGGGGGAGGTCCTGGGGTTCTTGGGGCCGAACGGGGCCGGCAAGTCGACCACCATGAAGATGCTGACCTGCTTTCTCTCGCCGACGGCGGGACGGGCGCAGGTGGCGGGCTACGATGTCTTCGACCAGTCGCTGGAGGTGCGCCGCCACATCGGATACCTCCCGGAGGACACACCCATCTACCGGGACATGACGGTCCTGGAGTTCCTGTCCTTCGCGGCCGACATGCGCGGGATGGACTCGGCCACGAGCCCCGGACGCATCAAGGAGATCGGCGTCCGCTGCGGCCTCGGCGACGTGGCCGGCAAGCTGGTGGGCGAGCTATCGAAAGGCTACCGGCAGCGCGTCGGCCTGGCGCAGGCGATGTTGCACGATCCCGACATCCTCATCCTGGACGAGCCGACCAGCGGCCTCGACCCCAACCAGATTGTCGAGATCCGCTCGCTCATCAAGGAGATCGGCCGTGAGAAGACGGTCATCCTCTCGACCCACATCCTGCCGGAGGTCCAGGCCACCTGCAGCCGGATCCTGATCATCAGCGGCGGCAAGCTGGTGGCCGACGGGACCCCCGACACCCTCCGGGCCCGCGAAAAAGGCGGCCGTTATCGGGTGGTGGTGGAGTCGAACGGCGTCGCCAAGGAGGCCATTCGCGATCGGCTGGCGGCCTTGGCCGGGGTGGCCCGCTGCGAGATCCTGGCGGGCGAGGACGGCGCTTACGCCTTCGCGCTCGACGCGGCCGCCTCCAGCGATCTGCGCAAACCGATCTTTCGAGCGGCGGTCGACAACCGCTGGACGCTGCTCGAGCTGCTGCGCGAGTCGGCCAGCCTGGAGGACGTGTTCCGCAACCTGACCACCGGCGATCCTCTCGCCGCCCCCACCGCCGAATCGTCCATCGAGAAAGGCAAATCATGAGCCCCGCGTTGGTGATCTCGCGGCGCGAGATCCGCACCTACTTCAACTCGCCGGTCGCGTACATCGTGGTGACGGTCTTCACGATCCTGACCGGCTACCTGTTCTTCACCCAGCTCTTCGTCGAGAAGCAGGCCGACATGCGGGCCTTCTTCAACATCATGCCGCTGCTGTTCATGTTCATGGTCCCGGCCATCACGATGCGCCTGCTGGCCGACGAGCAGTCGAGCGGGACGCTGGAGCTGCTCATCACGCTGCCGGTCCGCGACTGGGAGGTGGTGGTCGGCAAGTTCCTGGCCGCCATGGCGCTGCTCTGCACGGCGCTGGGCCTGACCGTGATCTTCGCGATCACCGTGAGGTCGCTGGGGCCGCTCGACCGCGGCCCGGCCATCGGCGGTTACCTGGGCCTGGTGCTCATGGGCGGCGCCTACGTCGCGATCGGTGTGATGGCCTCGTCGTTCACGCGCAACTCTATCGTCTCGTTCATCGTCGCGTTCGCGATCTCGTTCGGCCTCTACCTGTTCGGCCGGCTCACGCAGTTCTTGCCGCAGGCCTGGCAGTCGCTGGTGGCCTTCCTCAGCATCGACGGCCACTTCGAGAACATCGGCCGCGGCGTGATCGATACCCGCGATCTCGTCTACTACTTCTCGGTAATCGGCGTGAGCCTGCTGGTGGCCACGCTGTCGCTCGAATCCCGACGGTGGAGGTAGCCCATGTCGCCCGCGGACCAGACCCCCGAAACCCCTCGCAGCAAGATGGATCGCCGCAAGCGCTCGTCGGCGTCCAACGCCACGGCCTACGTGCTGCTCACGATCGGCGCCGTGGTGGCCATCAACCTCATCTCGACCCGCCTTTTCTGGCGGCTCGATCTGACCGAGAACCACGTCTACACGCTGTCGCCCGCCTCCAAGCAGATCGTGGCCTCGATGCCCGACTACCTGACGGTCAAGGCCTACATCTCCAAGGATCTGCCGCCCGAGCTGGCCAACGTGAGCCGCTACCTGCGGGATCTGCTCGACGACTATCGCACCTATTCGAAGGGCAAGCTGCGCTTCGAGTCGTTCGATCCGGCGGCCGACAAGAAGTACGAGGACGACGCCAACGCCTGCAAGGTCCAGAAGGTGCAAATCCAGGTGATGCGCGACGAGAAGTTCGAGGTCGGCACCTATTACCTCGGCCTCTGCTTCCAGTACCAGGGGACCGATGAGGCCATCCCCGAGATCGCCCAGACCGAGGGGCTGGAGTACCAGATCTCGTCGCTCATCAAGCGGATGACGCAGAAGAAGCGCAAGGTGGCCTTCACGACCGGTCACGGCGAGCTGGACCTGTCGCAGGGCTTCACGCTCATCAAGCACTTCGTCGACCAGGAGTTCGACTCGACGACGGTCAACCCGTCGACCACGCCGATCGGCGACGACGTCGACGCGCTGGTGGTCGGCGGACCCAAGCAGCCGTTCGACGACAAGGGCCGTCGGGCGATCGATGCCTTCTTGATGAAAGGTCACGGCGCGATCTTCCTCGTCGACGGCATGGTGCTCTCGTCGCCGCGCGCGCAGGGCGGCATGCCGCCCCAACTGGCGCAGATGAAGACCGCTCAACCCAATCAGACCGGCCTGAACGAGCTCATCGAGAAGTACGGGTTCAAGGTCGGCGACGACTTCGTGTTCGACAAGCTCAACGTCCCCGGCCTGATCGAGGTCGGCGGGCAGCGGATGCTCAAGAACCTGCCCGAGTTCGTGGGCGTGAAGACCGATTCCACCGACAAGGACATGTCGGTCATGTCCGGCGTCAACGTGGTGGTCTTCCCGTTCGCCAGCTCGGTCACGCTGGTGGGCCCGCTGGCGGACGGTAAGCCGCCGGCCGGATCGAACGCTCGCCTCTGGACGCTGGCCCGCTCGTCGCCCGACGCCTGGAAGCAGACCGGGTTCTTCGCCTTCACCCCGATGGTCCCGGTCGAAGAGGCCAAGGAGCACGGCACCTACGGCCTAGCCTACGCC
>DASRLC010000176.1:0-5012 GCA_035648655.1 Polyangia bacterium | reverse complement strand
GCACCAAGCGTGGTGCGGCCGATCGGGCCGGCACACCCCCGCGCCGTGGGACCGCCCAAAAGGCGATGATGCCCGCGCCAGCCGCCGCCAGCGCGCCGGCCCATCGGACGCCCGCGACAGGCACCAGCGCAAAGGGCGCCGCGGCCCCAACCGCTGCCACGAGCGCGCGCAGCGAACGCCGGCCGTCCAGCGACAGGCGCGAGCGCGAGGCGGCCAAGAGCACGAAGAAGGCCCACCCGGCGGCGAAGATGAGCGGCAAGAAGCGCGCGCCTTGGCGCCGCGGATCGGGCCAGAGCGGGCGCGTCTCGAGGGGCGCGCCCGCCGTCGGCCCGAGCCCCAGGCCCGAGGACACGAGGGCCTCCATCAGGCGCGGCCGTGCGCTCGGCCAATCGGCCGCATCGATGTAGAAGCGGACGCGCCGCCCATTCTCGGTCACGAACCAGCCGAGCGCATCGGCCCGCCGCACCACCCGTTGGCGCGCCGCCTCGCCTTCGCTCTCGCTGTCGCCGCGGTCCAGGACCGGCCGCGCGCTGGGGTTTCCGCCGCGGTCGACGGTGATGTCGAGGAGCTCGGCGGGCCCGAACACGGCCCGCACGCCCGGCACCTCCGCCATCCGGCGCTCCGCCAGCGCCAGCGCCTGCCGATTGGCCGCATCGTAGAGATCGTCGACCTCCACCTCGACCTGTTGCAGGCCAAGCAGGCCGAAGCGCTCTCCCGCCATCCGGCCGCGCACCACCGCACGGGCCTGCGGCGGCGCCCAAGCGAAGGGATCGTCGGCGGCGCGCGCCGGCCCCGCAACGGCCGCGGACGCGACCATCGCGGACGCGACGATCGCGGCCCTTAGGGCCAGATCCCCCGATCTCACGCCGCTAAAACTATCACTACCGGATGAAGGTCGCTGCGCGGGCGACCTCGATGCTGCGCTCAGCTTCCGCGTCCGACAGAATCTTGGCGTCGATCAAGAGCTCGTACTCTTGCCGCAGGTGCGTGTTGAGCAGGTAGGGTCCGTCGGTGTTGATGGTGTACCGGACGCCGGCGTTCTCGAAGGTGCGCAGCGCGGTGCCGAGCTCGGCCAGGTTGGCCACGGCATGTGTGCGCAGGTTCGAGCTGGGGCAGATCTCCAGCACGGTGCCGGTCTCGGCCAGCTTGCGGACCGCTTCCTCGCTGTAGGCCGCCGCCACGCCGTGGCCAATGCGGGCCGGCGCCAGCTCCTTGAGCACCGCCAGCACCCCGGGGGCGGCCGTGTACGGCGTCTCGCCGGTGTGGACGGTCGTCCCCAGCGCGGCATGCCGCGCCCGCGCGAACAGATCGCGGTATCCCGCCACCTCCGTGCCCAGCTCCAGCGTGTGGACCTCGGGCCCCGCCAGATCGATCCCCACCACCCCGCGTGATTTGTATTTGACCGCTTTCTTGACCAGGATTTCGTTCAGCTCCAGCGAGAACTCGCGGGCCAGGCAGAAAATCAGGCCGGCGCGGATGCCGTAATCCAGGCAGGCGCGATCCATCCCGCGCAGCGCCGCGTGAATGATGTGGTCGAGGTCCCGCTCGCCGCCCAGGTTCCGCTTCATGGGGTTGAAACGCAGCTCGATGAGCGACACGTTGCTGGACCGAAACTCCTTGCCGATGATCTCGTAGACCGACCGCTCGATGGCCGCCGGCGACGACTGAATCTTCTCGGTCCACCGATCGAGAATGGCCAGGTACTCACCCAGCGAAGTGACCGACTGGGGGTCGGCGGTCACCAGATCGCGAAACTCCCAGAAGGTATGCACTGGGAGCTTGATCCCCTGCTCGTGCGCGATCGACCAGAGGATGTGAGGGGCCACGGCCGCTCCCACGTGTATGTGCAGATCGCAGAGCTCCTGGCCCGGAGACAACATAGACTACTGTAACGCGGGGGTCCGCGAAGAGGCTAGCGCGCGGCGGCGGCGGGCTTGGCGGGTACGGGGGCGCGGGTAGCGCCGGACTTTTCGTGGTCGAATTTGCCGCCGGCGGACTTTCCGTTCCGGTTGAGCAGCGAGCGCAGCTCCTGCCCCGGCGAGAAGATGATGGTCTCCTGCTGCGGGATCGTGATGGGTGCGCCGGTTTGCGGATTCTTCACCATCCGCGGTGGGCGGCGGCGCTTGGAGAAGGTGCCGAACCCCGGGTAGGTGAGGCGCGCACCCTGGTTGCGGGAGACGCGGGTCCGGATGAAGTAGTCGCCCATCTCGGTGAACACGGCGTTGACGATCCGGGCCACCGTTTTCTTGGTCAGATCGCGGGGCAGATACTTGCCGCCATATACGCGCTCGATGAGCTCCGCCTTCGTCATCTCGTCTCGCTCCCGATCCCAGTGCCCATTGGAGGTCGACAGACTACGGATTCGAAATTGCGGTGTCAACGATCGCGCACGCCTGTCTTCGTCTATCGTATGGCGCTATTCTAAGAGCGTGCGCGCAGTGAGATCGGCATGAGCTCGGTCGGCAAGGTGACCTACATCAGCCTCTCGGCCGACGATCCCGCGATCGACGCGGCGTTCGAGGGCGCCATCGCCGGCGCGCAGGCCGAGTTGGGCGGAAATCATCCGCTCCACGTCGCGGGCCAGACCCGCGCGGGCCCGGGCACCATCGACAGCCGCTGCCCGACCGATGCGCGCACCCTGGTGGCGCGGGTGGCCGCCGCTGGCGAGACGGATCTGAACGACGCCGTGGCCGCGGCGCGGGCGGCCTTCCCGGCCTGGAGCGCACGCCCGTGGAGCGAGCGGGCCGCGATCGTCGAGCGGGCCGCCGACCTGGTGCGCGAGCGGAAGTTTGCGCTGTCGGTCTGGCTGATCCTCGAGATGGGGAAGAACCGTGTCGAGGCGCTGGGCGAGATCGAGGAAACCGCCGATCTGCTCAGCTACTACGCGGGTGAGATGCGGCGCAACGACGGTTACCTCCGGCCGATGGATCGCTTGGCGCCGACCGACACCAACATCAGCGTCCTGCGCCCCTACGGCGTGTGGGCGGTGATCGCGCCCTGGAATTTTCCGTATGCGCTGCTGGGCGCGCCCATCGCGGCGGCGCTGGTCACCGGCAACACGGTGGTGTGCAAGCCTTCGTCGGAGACGCCGCTGTCGGCGGTCAAGCTGACGGAGATCTTCGAGGCGGCGGGCGTGCCGCCCGGCGCGCTGAGCTGTCTGCCCGGAAGCGGGCGCGTCATCGGCGACGGGCTGACCAGTCACCCCGACGTGGCCGGCGTGACCTTCACGGGATCGTACGACGTCGGGTTCAACCTCTATCGCCGCTTCGCGCACGATTTCCCCAAGCCCTGCGTGATCGAGATGGGGGGCAAGAACCCGGCGCTGGTGATGGCCAGCGCGGACGTGCGCCAGGCCGTCCAGGGGGTCCAGCGGTCGGCGTTCGGCATGAACGGCCACAAGTGCTCGGCCTGCTCGCGGGTCTTCGTGCACCGCGCGGTGGCCGACGAATTCATCGCCGGGCTGGCGCGCGCCGCCGACGCCATCGTCCCGGGCGATCCGCTGGGCAAAGGCGTCTTCGTGGGGCCGGTCGCGACCCAGCAGAGCTACGTGGATTATCAGCGTTATGTCGCGTTGGCGAGAGACGCCGGGGGCAGCGTGATTCGCGCCGGCGGCGCCGTGCTGACCGACGGCGCCCGGGCGCATGGATATTTCGTCCGTCCGACGGTGCTGGCCGGTCTTCCCACCGACCACGCGCTCTTGCGCGAGGAGCTCTTCGTGCCGGTGGTGGCCGTTCGAACCGTCGACAGCCTCGATGAGGCGCTGGCCGCCGCGAACGACACCAAGTTCGGCCTGACCGCTGGGCTCTTCTCGCGCGACCAGGAAGAGATCGACACCTTCTTCGCGCGCATCGAGGCCGGCGTGGTTTACGTCAACCGCGCGGCCGGCGCGACCACCGGCGCCTGGCCCGGGGTGCAGCCATTCGGCGGGTGGAAGGGGAGCGGCTCCACCGGGAAGAACATCGGTGGCCACTACACGCTGCTCTGTTATCTGCGCGAGCAGAGCCGGACGGTGTGCCAGTGAGCGCGGGGGCGGCCAAACAGGCGCTCGCGGCGCGAGACATCTCGATCGAGACGCCACCGCCCGGACCGCAGGCGCGGGAGATGATCGCCCGCGCCCTGCCCCATCTGTCGCCGTCGCTCATCCACTGCTATCCGCTGATGGTCAAGCGCGCCTCGGGCTGCATGGTCGAGGACGTGGACGGCAACGTCTACCTCGACGCCGAGGCCGGCGTGGCCACCGCCTCGACGGGCCACTGTCACCCGGCGGTCGCGCAGGCCATCGCGGCCCAGGCCGAGATCCTGATCCACATCTGCGGCACCGACTTTCACTACCCTGGCTACGGCGCCATCTGTGAGCGGCTGGGGCAGCTGGCGCAGAAGATCGGCCCCAACGGGCACCACTGGCAGACCTTCCTCACCAACTCGGGCACCGAGGCGGTCGAGGCGGCGATCAAGCTGGCGCGGCAGCACACCGGCCGCGCGGGAATCATTGCTTTTCGGGGCGGCTTTCATGGCCGGACGCTCGGCGCCCTTTCGCTGACGGCCAGCAAATCGAAGTATCGGCGCGGCTTCGGGCCGCTCTTGCCGGGCGTCTATCACGCGACCTACGGTGATCTGTCCAGCGTCGAGGAGCTGTTCGCGACGTTGATCGTTCCGCAGGACGTGGCCGCCATCGTGGTCGAGCCGGTGTTGGGCGAAGGCGGGTACATCGTGCCGCCTCCGGATTTTCTCTCCGGCCTGCGGGCGCTGGCCCACCTACACGGGATCCTCCTCTGCTTCGACGAGGTGCAGAGCGGGATGGGGCGCACCGGCAGGATGTTCGCGGCCGAGCACAGCGGGGTGGTTCCCGATTTCCTGCTCGTCGCCAAGGGTATCGCCTCCGGCATGCCGCTCGGCGCGCTGATGGCGCCCAGCGAGATCATGACCTGGCCGGCCGGAAGCCACGGGTCGACCATCGCGGGAAATCCCGTCGCCATCGCGGCGGGCTTGGCCACCATCGGGCTGCTCGAGGG
>DASRLC010000175.1:0-9541 GCA_035648655.1 Polyangia bacterium | reverse complement strand
GCGTGTAGTAGCCGATGTTGGCGCCGACGTCGACGAACGTCATGCCGGGGCGCAGCAGCGACTGTACGAGGCGCGTCTCCGAGATCTCGAAGGTTCCATACAGGAACATCGCCTGGTTGGTCATCTCGCTCGGGACGAGCTCGATCTTCAGCGGCGCGCCGTGGTGGCCAGGTCCGACTTCGCTCAGTGTGACCACCTGAGGTCGATCGAGCCAGGCCCGGTCCCTTCGGCGGCCGAGCTCGAAGGCCAACCGGCGCCGGAGAGCCAGCGGGAGATCCTCCCAGAGCTGAGGCTTCTGGCTGGGCCGGTTCCTCGCCAGCACCGAGACGAGCTTGGCCGCTCGCGCCAGCGGGTTCACGAAGTCGCCTTCCGAGCGGTGACCAGCACGTTGTCGCTGAACCGCAAGCCGCGCGCGCGACGCCCGAGCACCGATTGCCACTGGCGGGCCGGCAAACCCGGGATACCGCCGGCGTCCGTGAACGTGAACGTCGGAGAATCGAAGCCAGCCTCCAGAAGCGTCCGTTCGAGATCCTTCCGGACCAGCGCGGTGATGTGCGCCGGGTACGAGGTGTCCCCGAACGCGACGAAGTGACCCCGCATCAGCAAGGCCACGATCGCGCGCCAGCTCTCGTTGTTCGGGGTCGAGAGCAGCACATGACCGCCCGGCCGCAACAAACGAAAGAGCTCGCGACAGACCGAACGCGGATTCTCCAGGTGCTCGATGACCTCCGCGGCGACCACGAAGTCGAAGCTGGCCGGCGGGATCGGGAGGCGGTCATTCAGGTCGCCTTCAATCCACGAGACCACGGCCGGCAAATCGGCGGCGCGCGGGAACAGATCCGCGCCCGTCACCGAGCGATATCGACCTGTCTCGTGAAGGCGGAGGGTGAGCTGCCCCATACCGGCGCCGAAATCGAGCGCGTCTCCGGTGGCGTCCAGCTCCCCGAGGCGGCGCTCTATCGTGCGGTAAATGGCCTCGTCGCTTGTCCCGGCCGACTGTTGCGAGGCGGCGACGCGACGGGCGTGCAGCGTTTCGGATCCCTCGGCCACCGATTTCATCTCCGCCAACCGTAGGTGCGGCCCCCGTGCCTGTCAAACCCTCCCGCCACGCTATTCCCGTTGACCGCGCGCGGGTGAAGGCCAATGCTGGCGCGATGTTCCGAGGGCGGGTCGTTGCCGTGGTGGTGCCGGCCTGCAACGAGGCCGACAAGATCGCCGGGACGATCCGATCGGTGCCGGGGTTCGTCGATCACCTGATCGTCGTCGACGACGGAAGCGCGGACGCCACGGCGGCCATCGGGCGACGCTCGGCACGGCGTTCGGCCGGGCGGGGCGGCGGCCGCCAGGTCGAGGTCATCGTCCATCCCGAGAACCGTGGTGTCGGCGCGGCGATCGCGACCGGCTATGCGCGCGCGCTGGCACTCGGCGCGGAGGCCATCGCCGTCATGGCGGGCGACGGCCAGATGGATCCGGCGGATCTGCCGGGCCTCTTGGCGCCGGTGGTCGGCGGCCAGGCCGACTACGCCAAGGGCAACCGTTTCGCCTGGCCCGACGGCGGGCGACAGATGCCGCCCGTGCGCCGAATCGGCGGCGCGATCCTGTCGCTTCTCACCCGCGGCGCCTCGGGTTATTGGCATCTGGGTGACTCGCAATGTGGGTACACCGTCGTGTCTCGGCAGGCGCTGCTGGCGATCGGGACGGACCGAATCTTCCCGCGCTACGGCTACCCGAACGATCTGCTGGCCCGGATGGCGGCCGCCGGCGCCCGGGTGGTCGACGTGCCGGTTCGTCCGGTCTATGGGCCGCGCTGGCGATCCGGGTTGCGTCCCGCGCGCGTGGCGCTGCCGATCGCCTGGCTCCTCGTGCGCGCCTTGGCCCGCCGCTTGATCGCGCGCCGTTCGCAGGCGATCGCCGGTCGGGTGCCGGTCACCGGGATCACCGGATCCCTGCCACCCTCGAATCGTCCTTTGGCGGCGCCGCAGCCGGAGAGCGCCGAGATCGGGACGGCGTCTTGCGCGTCGGCCTCCTGACCACGTCGTACCCCCGCCATGCGGGGGACTACGCCGGTAGCTTCGTGGCCGATCGGGTGCACGCACTGTTGGCGGCGGGGCATTCGGTCGAGGTGCTGGCGGCGGGCGACGGCGGGCCCCTGGTCGACGGCCGGCTCCTGATCACGCGGGTGCCCGGCGGCCCCAGGCTGTTTTACGGCGCGGGCGCGCCCGAGATGCTCGAGTGGGGCGGCGCGGCCTGGTGGGAGGCGGCGCGGTTCTCGGCCGAGCTGGCGACGCGCGCGCGGGCCCGGGCGGCCGAATGGGACGCGGTCGAATCGCACTGGTTGGTTCCATGCGCGCTGGCCGGATCGGCGGCGGCGCCGACCCGAACGCGGTCGGCCTATGCCCACTCCGGCGACGTCGCGCTGCTGGAACGAATTCCACTCGGGCGGGCCATCGCCCGCCGCCTGGCACGAGATGGCACCCAGCTTCGCTTCGTGAGCCAAGCGCTGCGGGATCGCTTTGCGTTCCTCTGCGGCGAGTCCGTTGGCACGGTCGAGTCGCTGCCGCTGCCGGCGGCGCTGTTTTCGGCGCGGGCCGGCCCCGACGGCGCGCTTCGCCGGCGCTTCGGTCTGACGGCGCCCACGATCCTGGCCGTCGGGCGGCTGGTTCCCATCAAAGGGCACGGACGTCTGCTGCGCGCCTGCGCGCGCCTCTCGGCCGGGGGAGGCGGGGACCAGCCCCAGGTGGTGATCCTGGGCGACGGTCCCGAACGGGATCGCCTCGAGCGTCTGGCAGCGGCCGCGTCGGTCTCCCTGCGCTTGCCGGGATTCGTGCCGCGCGCCGAGGTCGCCGCCTGGTTGCGCGCCGCCGATGTCTACGTGCAGCCGTCGATCCGGCTGGCCAATGGGCGCACCGAAGGGACGCCGATCGCCACCCGCGAGGCCAGGGCGATCGGCATCCCGGTCGTGATTTTCGATGACGTCGAACGGCTCGCTCGGGCGCTCGCGGACCAGCTTTCGGGGCGTAACCGAAACGTCAACGCCGTGTAACCGAATTCGCACGTTGGCGGTCCCAGCCGCGCAATCCGGTTCGCACATCGACCATTCTCTGGGATCTAAGACACTGAAATTACTGTCCGAGACGATTCGGCACGCTCCATGCTGTCACTATGATCGATGCGTACCGCCCCCTTGTCGCAGCGCGTCTATTCGGAGCCGTCGATCTCGGTGGTGATCGCCGTCGGCGATCATGAAGACTCGATCGGCCATGCCATCCGGACGGTGGCCGCACACCTCGGCCGTCTCGGGCGCTCGTTCGAGATTTTGGCCGTGAACGCCGGCTCGTCCGACAACAGCTTTTCGATCGTCAATATCCTGGTCCGCTCGATTCCTGAGCTTCGCGTGCTCGGCCGCGGGTCCGCGGGTCGTCCGTTTCTGCGCGGCTCTTCAGAGGCGCGGGGCGAAGTGGTGGTGCTGCTCGACGCCGGTCGCTCGATCTCGCTGGCGCCGCTCGGCTGGGCGCTGTCGCGGATCGCGGCCGGCCGCGATGCGGTCGTCCTCCGCGGGAGATATGTGGTGGCACGCCGTCTGTCGGCTCTGCCGATTATCGTTCGCGCCAGCGGGCCCGGCCTGCTCTTCGAGGCGGTGTTCGAGCGGCGCGCGCAAGAGCTGGGGATCGATGTCGTGGGCTCGCGCCCGCGGCGTCAGACGCCGTTTCTCCTGCGTCCCGTGTTGCGCTTTTTGGCTGCCTGAGCCGGCGCCTGATCGTCTCCGCCTGGAGACGTCGGGCCAGCGCCGGGGCCCCCCGACGGCGACCGTGCTAACCTCCCCCCGATGTTGTCCATCGTCATCGCCATCGTCGGCCTCGGCCTCCTGATCGTCCTACACGAGGGGGGACATTTCATCGTGGCCCGTCTGTGCGGGATGCGCGTCGAGCGTTTCTCGATCGGCTTCGGACCCACCTTGCTCGGGTTCAAGCGCGGCGGGACGACGTTCCAGATCGCGCCTATTCCGCTGGGTGGCTTCGTGCAGATCACGGGCATGAACCCCAACGAGGAATTCGACGACAAAGATCCGATGGTTTATCCGAACCGCCCGCGCTGGATGCGCCTGGCCACCATCGTCGCCGGGCCCGCCGCCAATTACCTCACCGCGTTCGTGCTGATGTTGATCGTGCTGCTGCACTTTGGCATGCCGTCGAAGACGCAGAAGATCATCGAACCGATGGCCGGGCGTCCGGCCGCGATGGCTGGGCTCGAGGCGGGCGACGTGCTGGTGGCGGCCAACGGCCAGCCGGTCAACGCCGACCACCCGATAAGCGATGTCATCCAGGCGGCGCAGGGCGCGCCGGTCGCCATCGAGGTCTTGCGCAACGGTCGGCCGGCGACCTTCACCGTCAGGCCGGACAAAAAATCGAGTGTCTACCAGGTCGGCATCCAGATCGGCGCGATCGACGAACGGACGCCGGTGGGTGTCGGCGCGGCGGTCAAGGAGGCGGTGGTCTATCCGTACTACGCGTCGATCGGGATCTTGGGCAACCTCTTCGACATGATCCGTGGCCGCGTGCACGGGGATCTGTCGGGACCGATCGGCATCACCAAACAGATCGCCAAGGCCGCCGACCGCGGGGTGGCCGATTTTCTCGGGATCTTGATCGTGCTTTCGGTTTACCTCGGGCTTTTCAATCTGCTGCCGATTCCGGGGCTCGACGGTGCGCGGGCTTTGTTCCTGGCGATTGAATCGATCATGCGCAAGCGCATCAACCCCCGCATCGAGACCGCCGTGCACACGGCCGGCGTGGTGCTGCTGCTGGGTGTGCTGGTGGTCGTGAGCTTCAAAGACATCTTCGGAAAGGGATAGGGCGATGCCCCGCGGGCGGGTGAGACCGCCGCGCGGCTCGGCGGTTCAATCGGTCCATGCGGGTCTGGTCGGTGAGCGCAAGCTGATCGGCACGCCCTATCTGGCCACCCCCAGCTTGCGCGAAGAGTATGCCCGGGAGATCGCCCCGCGCACCGAGGCCGCGCTGGCCCGCATCCTCGACGAGATCTACGGTCCACGCGGCACCGGGGCAGACAGCGTGGTGCCCCCGCCGGCCGCGGTCTCTCCACTGCGGATCGCGCCGCCGCCTTCGCGCGCGATCGATCTGGGCGCCGGGACCGGCGCGGTGGGCCGGACCCTGCGCGCCCGCTTCGGTGCGGCGTTGCCCGTGGTGGAGGTCGATCTCGTGTCCGGACCCGACACCGTGCGCGCCGATCTGGCGGCGGAGCTGCCCGCCGTCGATGGGCAACGCTTCGATCTGATCGTCGCGGCGCACCTCCTGAACGAGCTCTACGTCGATCGCCCGCCCGCCGAGCGGGTCGACCTGCGCGCGCGGCGGGTGCTCGCCTGGGCCGGGGCGCTCCTCTCGAGGCGCGGCCGGCTCATCGTCCTCGAGCCGGCCCTCCGCCAGACCTCGCGCGAGCTGCTGGCGGTGCGAGACCAGGTGCTGGCCGCCGGGCTGCGGGTCGTCGCCCCCTGTTTCTGGAGCGGCCCCTGTCCGGCGCTGGTCCGCGAGCGCGACTGGTGCCACGACGCCGCCCCCATCCGCCACGGCGCCCGCGTCGACTACGCGCATCTGGTCCTGCGCGCCCGGGATCCCGACGGGGCCGACGACCGCCTCACCTCTGGCCCCGACGACGAGACCCTCTTCCGCATCGTCAGCGATCCCATGGTCGAAAAAGGCCGACTCCGCCTCTTTGGCTGCGGCTCGGCCGGCCGCCACCCACTGGTCCGCTTGGATCGCCACCGGTCACCTTCAAACGCCCCCTTCGACACCCTCCACCGCGGCGCGATCACCCGCATCGCCCCGACGCAGCTCTTGGGTGACGGTCTGCGCATCGGAACGGAGACGACCGTTGCTGGCCCCCTCGGCTTGCCGGATTGACCGCCCGTCGGAGCGCATGGTAGTTCGCGCAGCAGTGAAACTGTCGATCGTCATTCCCGTCTACAACGAGATCGCGACCCTGCGAGAGATCGTGGAGCGCGTGGTTGCGCTCGACGTGCCCAAGGAGCTGGTCATCGTCGACGACGCGTCGACCGATGGCAGCCGCGATGTGCTGATCCAGCTTCGCGACGAAGGATTCGAGCAGTTGCTGCGTTCGACCAATCGCGGCGGGGTCAACCAACTGAAGGTCTTGCTGCAACCGCACAATATGGGCAAGGGCGCGGCATTGCGGGCCGGCTTCGCCGCGGTCACCGGCGACATCGTCGTCATCCAGGACGCCGATCTGGAATACGATCCACGGGAGATTCTTCAACTCATCCAGCCTATCCAGGATGGATTCGCCGATGTGGTCTTCGGTTCGCGGTTCTTCGGGTCGCCGCGGCGGGCCCTGTATTTTTGGCACATGGTCCTCAATCGCGGTCTCACGTTGGCGTCGAACATGCTCAACGATCTCAACATCACCGACATGGAGACTTGCTATAAGGCGTTTCGTGCCGACGTGATCAAGAGGATCGACGTCGAGGAGGATCGTTTCGGGATCGAGCCGGAGCTGACCGCGAAAGTGGCCAAGATGCGACTGCGCATCTACGAGGTGCCCGTCAGCTACCGCGGCCGCACCTACGCCGAAGGAAAAAAGATTGGATGGAAGGACGGCGTGCGGGCGCTCTATTGCATCCTCAAGTACGGGGCGCGGCGAGCAAACCCACAGTGACCGCGGCCCGCGATGGCGGACCGGTTCGGGGGTCTTTCATCGGTGGCAGAATCCTGGAGGCCCTTGCCGAAACCCCGCGCCTCAATGGTTGGATTTACTCGAAGCTCGCGCCCAACATCCGCGGCGAGGTGCTCGAGATAGGGAGCGGGATCGGCAATCTCAGTCGGCTGATCGTCGACCAAGCCACCCGCGCGATATTTTCAGACGTGGAGCCCCACTACCTGGCCGAGCTCCGTCGCGGCTTTGCCACCGACAGTCGGGTCACCGTTACCCACTACGACCTTGCTCTCCCCCCGCCACCGGAGATCGCGAACCGCCGCTTCGACACGATCGTGGTGGTGAACGTCATCGAACACATCGCGGATGATCGGGCCGCCACCGCGACGCTGGCCGGCTTGCTCAATCCCGGCGGCAAGTTGGTGCTCTACGTCCCCGCCTGTCCCTTCGCCTACGGATCGCTCGATCGCGCCCTCGGCCACTATCGCCGCTATACGCCAGACAGTCTGACGGCGTTGCTTTCGGGCGCTGGGTTACGCCCGGAGATCCCCGCCTACATGAATTTTTTTGGGCTGCTCGGATGGATCCTGAACGGCCGTCTCCTGCGCAGCGAGCGGCTCTCGCGGCGGCAGCTCCGCATCTTCGAACGGCTCGTGCCTCTTCTCCGATTCGAGGATTTCCTGCGGCTGCCCGTCGGATTGGGCATCTCCACCTTCGCCCAGAAGCCGCCCGACGGTTCCGGATAGCCCGCCAACGGGCCCCTCGGAATTGGCGGAATCAAAGCGAAAGCTTGATGAGCGGGCGCACGTCGACGCCGACCATACCGGCGCGGCGCGCCGCCTCGAGGCCGATGTCGGTGTCTTCGTAGACCGTGCAGGTGGCCGGTGCGGCGTGCACGCGCCGGGCCGCCTCCAGAAACACGTCGGGGTCCGGTTTGTGCCGGGCGGTGTCCTCGGCGGCCACGATCGCCGCGAACCAGTCGACGATCTCGAGCGTCTCCAGCGTGCGCATCACGATCCGCCGGACGCCGCCCGAAGCGATGGCCAGTGGGCCTTCGTTGCGGTGCCGCCGGGCCAGCGCCAACACCGGTTCGATCGCCACCACGCCGGCACCCCTCGCCAGCCAGTCGAAGTAGGCCTCTTCCTTCTCGTGAGACACGGTCAGCGGATCGAGGTCCAGGCCGGCCTCCGCGATCAACATGGCGGCGATCTTGGCGGTGGGGACGCCGCCGAGCGCGTAGAACCGCGCCTCGGGAAAGGTCAGGCCGTGGCGATTCGCGACGCGGGTCCAGGCCACGAAGTGCGCCGGCATGGTGTCGGCCAGGGTTCCGTCGAGGTCGAAGATGAAGGCGCGTTCCGGACTGGGCATTTCGGTGACTCTGGAAAAAAGCCGCCCGATCTGTCAAGCGCCGCGGAGGACCGCGGGCCGGCGGTGAATGCCCGCGTCGGACGACCGAGCAGCCCCCGCCCCGTCGTGTAGACTCGACGGTGCGCGTGGTGAGCTGTCCGATCTGCCGAAACGAGTATCCGCCCGGGACCGAGATCTGCCCGCGCGACGGGCAGCTTTTGACGGCGTCCAAAAAGGGGATGGGGATGGTCATGGGGAGCGCGCCGACGGTTCCGGAAGGGCCGGCGGCCGGCGCGTCTGGGGCCGCCGCGGCCACCAAGGCGCAGCCGCAAGCCCAACCCCAACCCCAAGCGCAAGCGCAAGCGCAACCGCAACCGCAACCTGAAGAACGCTTCGATTCGCTCCTGGGCGTCGTGTTGGCGGGCCGTTACGAGGTGCTCCGGCGCATCGGCGAGGGGGGCATGGGCGCCGTCTACGAGGCCAAGCATGCGCTCATCGGCAAGCGGGTGGCGGTCAAGGTGCTGCTCGAGAAGTTTCACGCGCAGCGCGACTTCGTCGAGCGCCTGTTGCAAGAAGCCCGGCTGGCCAGCTCGATCGGCCACGAGAACATCGTCGATGTCACCGACTTCGGGACCACCGACGACGGCCGCTCGTTCGTCGTCATGGAGTTCCTCGACGGTGAGTCGCTGGCCAGCCTCGCGATGCGCGAGGCGCCGTTGCCGATCGAGCGCAGCCTACGCATCGGGCGCCAGGTGGCCAGCGCGCTCGGCGCCGCCCACGCCAAAGGAATCTTTCACCGCGACGTCAAGCCCGAGAACATCTACCTGGTCCAGCGCGGGGACGCTGACTTCGTCAAGGTGGTCGATTTCGGGATCTCGAAGGCGGTCAAGCCGGGCGGCGACGAAGGGCCCGAGACATATCGGCTCACGCACACCGGCCTGCTGCTGGGAACGCCGCTTTACATGTCGCCCGAGCAGGCCCGCGGCAGCGAGGATCTCGACCACCGGGTCGACATCTGGGCGCTCGGGGTGCTGCTGTACGAGTGCCTGACGGGCGAGGTGCCGTTCCGCGCCAACAACTACCTGCAGATCATCTCGCAGGTTTTGACCCACGAACCGATGCCGCCGTCGCAGCTGCGGCCCGAGCTGGGCATTCCCGATGCCGTCGAGGCGGTGGTGATGCGCGCGATGGACAAAGATCGCAGCCGCCGCTATCAGACCATGGCGGAGCTGGAACGCGATCTCGAGCGCCTGCTGGCCGGCGATCAGAACGTCGGGGGAGCGCCGGTGGCCGACGGGCAGGTCGCGGTGGTGGCGCGGCCTGGCCTGCGGCGCTGGCCGTTGGTCCTGGCGGCGACCGTCGCTTTGGTCGGAGGGGTGGCGCTGGCCATCGGCCGACCCAGCGAGACGGGCGTGGCGACCCCGGTCGCGCATCCCCACGCGGTGTCGGCGACAGCACCGGCAGTCCATCCGGTGCTGCCGGTGCTGCCGGTGCTGCCGGTGCTGCCGGT
>DASRLC010000174.1:0-2065 GCA_035648655.1 Polyangia bacterium | reverse complement strand
CGAACTCGCGGACGCCTGGTCGGCCGCAGGTCAACCAAATCTCTGGGGCACGGTTCCCGAAGTCATGGAGATGCAGAGCGAGGCCGGAGCGGCGGGCGCCCTGCACGGGGCCCTGATGGCCGGAGCACTCTGCACCACTTTTACCGCCTCACAGGGGCTGTTGCTGATGCTCCCCAATATGTTCAAGATCGCCGGCGAGCTGACCCCGGCCGTCTTTCATGTCGCGGCCAGGACCGTCGCGACACACGCCCTCTCGATCTTCGGCGACCACAGCGACGTGATGGCGGTGCGCGCTTCTGGGTTCGCAATGCTGTCTTCGTCCTCGGTGCAGGAGGCGCAGGACCTCGCGCTCATTGCACACCGAGCCACCCTCGAGTCCCGAATTCCATTTCTGCACTTCTTTGATGGCTTTCGAACCTCGCACGAGGTCAACAAGATCGTCCCGCTCGACGACGAGGACCTCCGCGCGATGGTGCCCGATGACCTGGTCACGACGCATCGCATGCGAGCGCTGTCGCCCGACCACCCGGTCCTCCGCGGCTCAGCCCAGAACCCGGACGTCTTCTTCCAGGCTCGCGAAGCGGCAAACACGTACTACGCGGCTGTGCCCGGAATCGTCAGCGCCGCCATGGAGCGGTTCGCACAGCTGACGGGAAGGCGCTACCGGATCTTCGACTACATAGGTCACCCCGAGGCCGACCGTGTTGTGATCCTCATGGGCTCAGGCGTTGGCGCGGCGCAGGAAGCAGTGGAAGCGCTTCTCGCCCGCGGCGAGCGGGTCGGACTTTTGAACGTCCATCTGTTCCGGCCGTTCGCCGCCGCCGCCTTTGTCGCGGCGCTGCCGTCGACGGTGCGCCGGATCGCCGTGCTCGATCGCACGAAGGAACCCGGAGCCACGGGCGAGCCTCTGTTCCAGGACGTCGTCGTCGCCCTCGCCTCCCGGCCCGAGCCGCCCCTCGTTATCGGCGGAAGGTATGGCCTCGCATCCAAGGAGTTCACGCCCGCCATGGCGGCCGCGGTGTTCGAAGAGCTCGCCGCCGCCACGCCGAGACGCGAGTTCACGGTAGGGATCGTGGACGACGTCACCCACCTGAGCCTCGAAGTCCATCCCGGATTCGCCACCGAGCCTGCGGACGTCGCCACCGCGATGTTCTATGGCCTGGGCTCGGACGGCACCGTGGGCGCTACCCGCAACACCGTGAAGATCATCGGCGAGCAGACCGACCTCTTCGCACAGGGCTACTTCGTCCTCGACTCGAAGAAGTCGGGATCGGTGACCACGTCGCACCTTCGGTTCGGTCCGCGGCCGATCAAATCCACGTATCTGGTCCAGCGGGCGAGCTTCGTCGCCTGCCACCAGTTCGGCTTCCTCGAAAAGGTGGATGTCCTGGGCCGTGCGGCCAACGGCGGGACGTTCCTGCTCAACAGCCCCTTCGGGCCGGAGGAGGTCTGGAACCGGATCCCGGTCGAGGTGCAGACCCAGATCATCGACAAGCGCTTGCGCTTCTACGTGATCGACGCCAGCCGGGTCGCTCGCGACGCGGGCCTGCCGGGCCGAGTCAACACCGTCCTCCAGGCCTGCTACTTCGCGCTCGCGCGCGTCCTTCCGCAAGACCAGGCGATCGCCGCCATCAAGGCCGCGATCGAGCGCACGTATGCGAAGCGCGGCGCGGCGGTGCTGGATCGGAACTACGCGGCGGTCGACCTTGCTCTCGCCGAGCTCCACGAGGTGACCGTGCCCGCGCGAACGAACGGCAACGTGCACGTCCGACCTGTGGTGCCGCCCGAGGCGCCGCCCTTCGTCCAGCACGTCACGGCCGAGATGCTCGCGGGGCGCGGCGATTTCCTTCCGGTCTCGGCGCTGCCCGTGGACGGCGCGTTCCCGCTGGCGACGTCCCAATGGGAGCGGCGCGACATCGCCGAGGAGCTTCCGCATTGGGATCCCACGATCTGCATCGACTGCGCCAAGTGCACTCTGGTGTGCCCGCATGCCGCGATCCGGATGAAGGTCTTCTCGCCCGAGCTGCTGGCGAACGCCCCGGCCAGTTTCCAGTCCAAGGAATGG
>DASRLC010000173.1:0-3993 GCA_035648655.1 Polyangia bacterium | reverse complement strand
GGACTGACCTTCACCCACCGGCGCGAGCACACTGCGGCGCTCAACCGGTTGGCCATCGATGGCGCCGCCGACGTGGTGGCGGTTTCCCTCGGCGTCTATCCGGCCATCGCGCGCGCCTATCAACTATTGCCCCACGGTGCCTCGGTGGGGCGCGGATACGGTCCGGTCGTCGTGGCGAGAGGGCCGCTGCAACCCGCCGGCCTGAACGGCTTGCGGGTCGGGATCCCCGGGACCACCACCACCGCCTGGATGGTGCTGCGCCTGATCGCGCCACAGGCCATTGGCGTCGAGATCCCGATCGCGCCCTTCGGCCGAATCTTCGAGGCGCTCGAGAGCGGCGAGGTGGACGCGGCGCTGCTGATCCACGAAGGGCGGCTGCTGTACCCGGCGCGTGGCCTGCAACTGGTGGTCGATTTGGGCGTGTTTTGGTTGGCCAAAACCGGGCTGCCGCTGCCTCTGGGCGTGAACGTCATTCGCCGTGCGTTGGGGGCGCCCATGGTCGCGCGCGTCTCGGGCCTGCTGCGCGCCAGCATCGCCTGGGCGATGGATCACCGCCCCCAGCTCATCGCCCAGATCGCCTCCGAAGATCGAGGAGATAAAGCTCTGTCAGACAAGGCACTTATCGATCACTATTTAAGCCTTTACGCGAACCACGACACGCAGGCTATGGCGGACGACGCGCGCCGGGCGATGGGGGTTCTGTTCGAAGAGGCGCGCGCGGCCGGCTTGCTGCCCGGCGAGACCGCGATCGACTGGGCGCCGTGAGCCCGCGGCTTTCCGGCGCGCGCGGGGGGCGTTTTACAGCGTGAAGGGGTCGACCCAACCGTTGGCGGGATCGCTGCTGTCGGTGGCCGGCTTGGCCTTCTTTGGACCGGCAGCTTTCGGAATGGCCGCTTTCGGGCTGCCCGCCTTCAGGCTGGCCGCCTTGGGCTTGGCAGGCGCAGAGCCGGCCGAGATGGCCGGCTTCGACGCGGCTGCAGCCAACGCGGGCCTGGGCGGAGTCTTGGTCTTGGTCGGCAGCGGCACCGCGGTTGCAACCACAGCCGTCTTCGCCCTGACGGGCACCGGCGCGGCCACAGCCGTCTTCGCCCTCACGGGCACTGGAGCGACCACAGCCGGCTTGACTTTTATGGTCACGGGGGACGGAGCGACGGCCGCCGGCGTTTTACTCTTCGGCGCGGCGACTGGCGTTTCGGCCACCCGCGGTCGAAGTGGCGCGATCGGGACGGCGTGAATCGTTCGCGTCTTGCTGGCCTCGTCCAGATTTGGCATCTGCACCACCAACGGATCGGCGGCGGCGGCCACGCTGGCCGTCGCGGATGCCGCCGTCGCGGTCGCCGTGGCGGTCGGTGGCGGTGCGATCGGCGTCGGCGCGGAGGTCGGCCGGGTGAAGCTCGGATCCGGCTCGCGCGCCGCGAGCTGGTCGACCGTCCGGCTGCGCGCGCGGTCGACCATCACGGTGGTGACGATCCCGCAGGCGAAGGTGATGAGGCAGATGCCCACCAGGCTGGTCTTCGATAGAACGACCTCACGGCTCGACACGGCCGGAGAGGAGATCGGCGTCATACCGGCGATCCTCTCAATCCTCGAGATCCGATCGGTCCCATACCCGCGCACCGGCCGCGGCGCAGCTTCCAATTTGCTCAGCGGCGCCGGCGTTGGCGTCGCCCCCGTATTGGACTGAAATTTCCGCCGCCCCACCGACACGGATCCACCCTCAGATGCCTGAAACACTTCGATCCTCCTTTTACGGACCTCACCATAATCCGGAAATGGTCAAGGAGGTATGTCTATTGTGCACAGGTATGGTGAAAGTCTCACCCCGACGTCGGGCCCGCCGACGCGCGGCGTCCAGTGACAGCCGACAGGACCCGGTAGATCAGGTCGCAAGCTGAGCGCGAGACCGCCCGGTGGTGTTTCAACCATTCGCGGTGTCCGCCTGGTCCGACCCGGTTCGCCACACCGAGCACGGCGCCGAGCTCCACGCCCGCGGCGAGCGCCGCGCGGGCCACCGCGAAGAGCTCCAGGCTCTCTAGGTCCGCGCCGGTGCCCTCAACTATCAAACGCCCGAGCGCCGCGGTTCGGGTGATCGCCAATGGACAGGCGACCGACAGCGGGGCGCGGCCGGGATCGCCGAGCGCGGCGGTCAGCGCGGCTGTGAGCGCGGCGGAGGCATCGCACCGGTGGACGAACGGCGCGGGCAGATAGCCGTCGCCCCGCAGCACCGCGGTGGAGACAGCTTGGATCCGACCGGCGACGGCGACACCGCCGACCGGGATCGCGGCCCGCCCGCGCGAATAGACGCCTGCCGTGCCGACGAAGATCACGCGGCCGGGACGGTAGGCGGCAATGGCCCGCGTGGCACCGATGGCGGCGTCGACCGCTCCGATCCCGACCGTGACGGTGTGGACCTCGCGCCGACCGGCCAGCCGGCGGCGCAGGGGCGCGATCTCCGGCTCGAAGGCCGAGACGACCAGGGTACGGGGCACGTAAAAGATCGGCTGCCGGATGTCGCGGGCGACAGCGTCAGCGGCGATTGTTGAGCTTGGCCAGCAGGCGCAGGATCTCGAGGTAGAGCCAGACCAACGTGACCAACAGGCCGAAGGCGCCGTACCACTCCATGTACTTCGGCGCGCCGGCCTTGGCGCCCTGTTCGATGAAGTCGAAGTCCAGCACCAGGTTCAGCGCCGCGACCCCGACCACCACCAAGCTGATCCCGATCCCGAGCGGTCCCGACGAATTGAGGAAGCCCAGGTTGACGCCGAACAGGCCCAGCACGAACGACCCGATGTAAACCAGCACGATCGCCCCGGTGGCGGCGATGACGCCGCGGCGGAAGCCTGGCGTCGCGCGGATGGCGCCGCTGCGATAGGCGACCAGCAGCGTCAGCAGCACGCCGAAGGTCAGCGCCACCGATCGCAGGACAATCCCCGGGTATTGCAGCTCGAACAGCGCCGAAGTGCTCCCCAACACCAGCCCCTCGCAGGCGGCGTAGATCGGCGCGGTGGCCGGGGCCCAGGTCTTCTTGAAGATGGTGATCATGGCGACCACGAAGCCGCCGATCGCGCCGATCCCCAGCCAGGGGAGCAGCAGCTCGGGGTTGCGCGATTCGAAGAAGAGCCGCCAGGGCCAGATGGCCGTGAAGATCACGACCGCCAGCAGGATGGCGGTCTTGTCGACCGTCCCCTGCATCGTCATCGCTCCGGTGTTTTGGGTGGCCGACATCGCCGGATCGCCGCCGCGCGCGCCCGCGCCGACGAAGCCGCCGAACGACTTGGAAGAGAGGGCTGGGTTCGAGCTTTTGAACGCTGTTCTCATGGCGAACCGAGTCTAGCGCAAACTTTGTCCCGCGGCGGCCGGGACACGACCGAAGCGCGCCAGCCGGCGCGATCACTGCGGATTCGGAATGAGGTCGTCGACCAGGACCGAGACCGTCTGCGGCGCCGAAGTGTCGGTGACGCTGTAGACGATGGTCTTGCTGGTGCCGACCGTGCCGTCGAGCAGTTTGTCGGCGGCCAACCAGCCGAGCCCGTCCAGCGATGTGCCGTCGACGGAGATGATCTCGTCGCCCGCCACCAGGCCCTGTGTTGCGGCGTCGGTGCCGGGATAGACGACGTCGATCGCGTACCAGTGCTTGTCGCTGTCGGGCAGCGGGGCGATGTCGATGCCGATCCGCTGGAACTCGTCGACCCAGGTCTCGGTGTTGTAGCGCTGCAGGTGGAGCTGTCCGTTTGGGTAGTCGATGGTGACCAGGAAGTTGCGCAAGAAGCTGCCGCCCAGCAGGCCGTCGATCAGGTTCTTGCCGGACGGGTCGATCTCGAGGCCAATTTGGTTGAGCAGATCGTCGGTCGGGTCGCTCATGATGCTCATCACCGGCGCGTCGTCGACCGTCTCGCCGCCGACCGTGATGGTCTTGGCGCGGGTCACCGAGGCGGTCGAGCCCCCCTCGACGGTCTCGATCCCGAAGTTCATGAGCTGGGCGCGGCCGTCCTG
>DASRLC010000172.1:0-6252 GCA_035648655.1 Polyangia bacterium | reverse complement strand
GGCCAGAACGTGGGGCCAGCGCGCCGTCGGATCAGCCAGAAGATCTCGCAGGAGGATCTCGCGCGGCGGCTGGGCGTCACCCGCGAGAGCGTCAACAAACACCTCCGCCGTCTGGAGAAGACCAACGTGATCGTCAAAGAGGCGGGCTACCTGGTCGTGACCAATCTGGCCGCCCTGCAAGCCTCGGCCGACGCCGGCTGATCGCTGCGGCGGAACCAGCAGCCGCGTGAGCGACGACGGGCTTCGCACGGCGGCGCTCGTCGCGGGGGTTCTAACCCACCCCAGGGTCCTTTTTTAGTCGCGTGAGCGACGACGGGCTTCGCACGGCGGCGCTCGGCGCGGGGGTTCTAAAGGACCCTCTCAGGGTCCTTTTTTTAACAAACGGCGCGGAAAACCAGCGGGAACACGTCGCGGGCGCTGTGGCGCCCCCACCAAAGATCTTGATGGCCGTATCCGTCGAGCACGTGCTTGGTGACCGACTGGGTTGGCTGGCGCCGCAACCACTCCCCCATCCGGTCGACCGAGTCGCGGTGCCAGAGCGGATTGCCGGCGCCGGTCAGCAGCGTGAGGTCGAAGGGCGCGAAGCGCGCGGGATTCAGGTAGGTCTGAGACAAGACCGTCGAGATCTCTCCGTTCGGTGTCGCGATCGGCAGGGCGGCCTCGGCATCCAACTTGCCCGCGAATCCACGCAGCACCTGCTGCGCGGTGTGACGATAAAAGGAAAAGGGGATGGCGCCGAACTGTCCGCGGATCACCTCGCGGGTCACGTCGGGGTGCAGGTTGCTGACCAGAAAAGGCTGGCCAAAGAGAAAGGCCAGACGTTGAAAGAAGTCCTCTTCCCAGGGCGGCCCCCAGGCGGCGGGCCACAGGGCGAAGACCTCTTCGAGCGCGGCCGGCCAGGGTGCGGCCTTCGAGACCAGCGGGCTGACCGTTTGCAGTCCGGGATTTTGGGCGAAGACCCGCTCCAGTACGCGATCCTGCACCTTGGCCCAACCGTCCCAGCTCACCTCGTAAAAGAGGCCGATCGACGACAGCAGGACGCGGTCGACCTCGTGCCCGGCGCGGGTCACCAACCCGGCGCCGATGCCCATCGAGAGACAGGCGGCCCCCATGCAATGCGCGATCACGGAGGTCGGCCGATACGCGGTCTTCTCGGCGTGCCGTGTGGTGCGGATCGCCTCCAGTGCCGCCGGCAGATCGACGGCCGCGGCATGGTCGGCCGACTGGTTGGCCAGCGCGGGCTCGGCCGCCGTGACGTGAAAGCTGGTCCGCCAATCCAGGATCCAAACGTCGAATCCCTTTTCGACCAGGAAGTCGACCACACTGGCCCCGGCCGGGACCAAGAAGGTGTCACCGGCCGCGCTGGCCCCGTGGATGAGCAGCACCGGCTTGCCGGCGCGGGGCCCGATCGCGCGCCGCAAAAACAGACGCGCGTCGCCCGGGAATAGCAGAGGGATGCACTCGAGCCGGGCGCCCCCGGGCATCCCGGCCGGACAGGGCGCGGCGGAGGTCGCTATCACAGCCCCCTCAGAAAGCGCGTCGAGCCCACCCGCGGCGCGGTGGTCCCGGGCCTGGCCTGAGGGCGCCAATCGGCGCTGCCGAACAGACTGACAAATCGCTGAACCTCGGGGGCGTAGATTCCCTGCAGCTCTCCCAGGAAGAAGAGCGTGAAGCTACCGAGCGTCCAGATCACGCGCGCGGGATCGTCGGTCCCCTCGACGCTCATTTCTTTGAGCTGGTTGTCGAGGAAGTCTTTGAGTCCGAGCCGCAGAATCCCGCGGGCCAATGCCGGCAGCGCGTGGGCGGCCGACGGCGCGACCCGGCCCTCGTAAATCTCCACATAGAGCGTCGAGGTGTCGAGCCAGGCGTCGAACCCCGGATCGTTCTGGATCTCCTTGTGTCCGATCAACGTCCAGTGCCGGCCATTCAGGTCGAACGGCAACCGATACAGCATCATCCGTCGGTCGGGGGTCTCGTCGACCAGCAAGTGCAACGCCCCGCCGTCGATCGCCACGCTCACCGGCGCGGGGCTCCAGGCGCCCGCCGGTAGGCTCAGCGTCCCTTCGATGGCCATGGTGCGCCGCGGATCGTCGAGGAACGCGCCCACGTCGAGAACCGTGGCGCGGCACTCGAAGCCGGCGCGGCCGTCCTTCGCCTTCCCGGTCCCCTCCGCCGACAGGAACGGTGCCAGCGGGATCCGCGCCACTTTCGGATTGGGGAGCTGTCCCGGACCGGCGCAGGGGGCGAGATAGCCGGCCATGGCCTCCTTGAACGACACGCCGATCGGACCGTGGTTCGGCGTCACGGGAACCGGCACCGGCGGTTCGAGCGCGACCCCTGCCCGCCGGGCCGCCGCCGCCCACGCGACGGAGGCGTCGAGGTCGGCTTGCCAGGGGAGCGCGTCGACCCCGAGCCGGCGCCGCACGAACTCGGCCACGTTGCGTTCGGCCAGCGCGGCGATGGTCCCGGAGGGATTCACCCCCACCGGCCTGGGCAACAGCGCGCCGTCGTTGATGAACAGGTTGGGATGACCTTTCACCTCGCCGTGGTCGTCGGTGACGACCCCCAGGCTGCAACCGCCGTGGCTGTGGGCGGTGATGGGTTGCCGCGCGAACGCCCACAGCGGGCTGGTCCGCAGCGTGCCGCCCAGACCGTCGGCCACGTCGCGCATGACCCGCTCCTCTTCGGTCAGGGTGGGAAAACCGCCGCTGGGAAACGCCACCTCCAGCCGCCCCGACGACAGCTGGATGCGCGCCGGGAGATCGTCGCGCCCCATCGCCAGCAACAGCGCGCGGCGGCCTTGCGGCGTGGTGGGCGTGGGAGGTGCGCCGCCCGCGTCGGAGCCGCCGGCGTCGTGCGGTGCCGGCGTTCCCGTCTCGACCGGATAGCGGTCGCCGATCAGCGTGCGGGCGATCCGCGCCGGGAGGCTGGCTGGATCGTCCACCCCATAGCGTTGGCGCGCCACCGCGAGGGTGCTCGCCAACAGGCCGGCTTGGTCGGCCCCCATCAGCCAGACGGCCCATCGACGCAGTGCCCGCTGTAGCCAACCGACCCGATCGAGCCCCAGCCAAGCCAACAGCCGAAACGGCGGAGAAGCGGTAAGGATGGCGTCGCGCACGGCATCTGCCAAAGCGCTCACTTCGCCATCGCGGAGCCGGTCGATCTTTTTTTGGAGGGCCCGACCGGCGCGTTTCAGCTCGCCGGGAAGAACATCCGGCAGCTCCTGGCGGCGCAGGGCGGCGTACACCCCGTCCAGCAAGGCCGGATAACGATCGGGACGCGCGAACGGCGGCAACCCGGTTGGATCGGTCAGCCCTTTCGCCCCGTCGGTGGTCGGATCGAATTGGTTGCGCCCGAGGAAGATCGGGCTGGCCACCGCGGCGTACCACCAGGCAATGGCCGGGGGATAACCACCGTCCTCGATGAGAAACCAAGGCCGGCGTGGCAGCGCCTGTCCCGAAGCGGTTCGCCGCAGGGGTGCCGAGCCCTCGGACGTGGGCTCAGCGTGGATGAGGGCGGAGGTGATGACCGGGCCCGCGCTGGGCTCGACCACCACCTTGGTGTCGAGCACCATGGCCAGCGCGTCGGCGTTTACGAAATAGTCGTGGCCGAGGCCGGCTATCGATCCCGGCAGACCCGCGCCCAGCGACGGATCCCGATCGGGACTGTCCCGGGCCTGGTCTTGGCTTCGCAGCAGCAGCTCGGTGGTGTTGACGGCCCCGCCACAAACGAAGAGATACTTCGCGGACACACTGGCGCGGCTCTCGAGCAGGTGATCGAGGTAGACGATCCGATACCCGCCCCCAGCCGCGCGCGAGATCGTCAGCGCCTCGGCGAGCGTCCGAACCTCGACCCGCTCGGTCTTCTCGGCCTTCGCCAGATAGTTTCGATCGAGCGTGTTCTTGGCCCCGTAGCGGCAGCCCACGTCGCAGGCGCCGCAGCGGCGACAGTCGCCCTGCGGCCGGCCGTATTGATTGGTCGGCAGGCTGCTCTCGTCGAGCGGCGGCGCCGGCGGCTCCGACCAGGGCGCTTCGGGCCGCTCCGGGAAGCGGATGGCCAGCGGTGGGAAGAAGACGTTTTGGCTCTGGCCGCGGGCCGCGCCCCGAAACGCGTCCGCCATGGCGCCGGCCTTGCCGCTGGTCCGCCAGGCCTCGGGCAGGGGCCGAACGTCCAGCATGTAGGCCGCGAGATCGTAGTGGGGATCCAACCAGGCGCGGCCCCGGCAGGCCGCCGGCCAGCCGTCGCCGAAGACCTCGGGCGGCGGGCGGAGATGGACGTTGGCGTATACCAGCGAGCCGCCCCCGTATCCGGCCGCCTGCGCCACCGCCACCCCCTGCAGATTGCGGAGGTCCCACAGCCCCTGGCTCCCCTGCCAGGTCCAGCGCCGCGGATCGGGAAGCGTCTCGCCCGCCTTGGGCAGCGCGGGGAGATCCGACAGTGCGTAACGGCGACCCCGCTCGAGCACGCAGATCCGGAGCCCGGCTTGCGCCAGCCGACAGGCCGTGACGGCGCCCCCAAACCCAGTCCCGATGACGATGGCGTCGAATTCGTCGGTCGATCCGAGCTGTCCGTCGCCCCCGCCCTCGACCACCGCATCGGGTGAATCGCCCACCACCACGCCCATTTTCGCGAACCTAGCATGTCCATACTGCGATGAGCTAAAAGGATTGACGCCATGTCGGCCGCGCAGATTCCGCCAAACCAGCGCCTGCAGAGCCTGCTGCCGTGGCAACTTCTGGAGCGGCTCGGTGCCGGCGCCGAAAGCGCGACCGCCCGCACCCTCGAGGGGGCGGTGTTGTTCGCCGACATCTCCGGCTACACGCGGATCGCGGCGCGATTGTGCGAGGCCGGTGACGAGGGATTGGGCCATTTGTCGGCGCTCTTGAACGACGAATTCAGCCGTTACTTGGACGTGGTGGCGGCCCACGGCGGAGAGGTCATCGCGATCGCGGGCGACGCCTTGTCGGCCTGCTTCCTGGCAGCGGACCAATCGGCGCTGAATCGGGCGCGGCACTGCGCGCGGGCACTGGCGGCTCTGTCCGATCGAGCGACCGATCCCGCCTACCGCGTAGCCCTGCACCTGGGCGTCGCGCCCGGCTCGATCTGGTTGGCCCGGACGGGCGGTTGGTTTCAGCGCTGGGAGCTGTTGGTGGGCGGACCGGCCCTCCGGGGGGCCTGCGGCGCCGCCGCACGGGCTCGCCCCGGCGAGGTCGTCGTGGGCACGCCCGAGCGGGCGTCCCGGGAACCAGCTCCGGACGCCGGCGGCGGGCACCTCCCGGAGATTGCGGACGCCGCTTTCCGGGCGGAAACGGACGGGGCCTGGTGGTGGGGGCTCTTGCCCCCGCAGATCCTGGACGAGGCCCGCAACGAGCGGCCTTGGACCCCGGAGCTGCGCCAGGTCAACGTCCTCTTCACGCGCGTGCACGGCCTCGACGAAGGCAGGCCGCGTGCGGTCGACGAATACCAGCGCGTGGTGCTGGCCCTGCACCAATCGATCGGGACCGGATCGGCGGCCAGCGGCCGCCTGCTCATCGACGGCGTCGGCCTGGTCTTCGTGTTGGTCCTGGGCGATTCCCGCCACGCGCACGGCGACGATCCGGAGCGGGCCGTCGCGTTCGGCCTCGGCCTGCGGAGGCGTTTGAGCGCGCTCGGGTTGCGGGCCAGCATGGGCTTCGCGTCGGGCCGCGTGTTCTGCGGCGTCATCGGAAACGACGTCCGCCGACAGTACGTCACCATCGGCCCCACCATGAACCTGGCCGCGCGTCTCATGGACGCGTCGGCGGACGGATTGGTGGCGGGTCTCCCGCTGCCCACCCATCGGCTGGCCCGCCACCGGTTGGTCGCCGGAGAGACGCTCTCGCTCAAAGGGTTCTCGGAGCCGGTCGAGACGGTGGTGGTCAGCGATCCCGACGGGGCCGAGGCGCCGGCGGAGCGGCTCCAAGGCCGCGACCTCGAGATCGCCGCGCTGTCGGAAGTGCTCGCCGAGGCGGCGCGCCATCGTGGCGGCATCGGGTGGATCGTCGGAGAGGCGGGGATGGGCAAGTCCAGCCTGATCCGCCAGGTCCGCGCGCGGGCAGCCGAGCTCGGCATTCGGTGCCTGGTCGGCGAAGGGGAGCTGGCCGAGAGATCCACCTCCTACTTCGCGTGGCGCGCGATAGTCCGCGCGCTCCTCGACGCCACGCCCGACGACGGCGCCGACGAGCTCCGGCGAAAGTTGATCGCTCGGCTGGCCGCCCTCGAGCGCTCGGAGGG
>DASRLC010000171.1:0-23068 GCA_035648655.1 Polyangia bacterium | reverse complement strand
CGGTCTACGTGGCCGACCTGGTGCTGGCATTGCCGCTGGCGATTGGCTTTCGGATCAACCTGGCACTTCCCCGCGGCCGCGCCTGGCTGCCGGTGTTCTTGGCCGGTTTCTTCGAGACCGCCGGCTCGGTCTGCATCGTGCTCGGCGCTCGGAGCGCGCCGCTGGCGGTGGTCTCGCCGCTGGCCAGCCTGGCGGCCGCTTTCACCGTCGCCTACGCCTGGGCGATCCTCGGCGAACGCCCGGCGCGCGGCGTCCTGGTGGGCGGCCTGCTGGTCTCGGCCGGCGTGGTCGTCCTGGCGCTTTGAAACGATCTGATCGGGACCTTGGGAGGGGCTTTGCCTCCCAATCCCCTTTCCCGCCCGAAACGGTAGGCAGGGGACGGAAATGCTAGGCAGGTGACCTAGTTTGGGCGGACCCGGCCGTCCCGGACGCCACTAACGCTCGACTGGTTCGGGCGCGTCTTCGGAGTCCTTGCCGCCGATGAATCCGTGAGCGAGCCCTTGAATCTTGTCCAGGACGCCCATCTTCTCGTTGTCCGCCGGGACCCTTCGCGGGGGAAGACGCAAAACAGCTCGTAAGTATAGTGAGCGTATCCCTCCTTCACGTATCGGCCATAGACCGACTGGCAATTGAATTTCTCAGTCACTGCGTCCGAAAGTTTCCAGTCCGGCCGATTGAGACGAACGATGAAGGGCGTCATCCAATTGTTCATCCTTTCTTCCGAAAAGGCCCTTGCGCCGCGGATCGCCAGGTGGCACCATCAATCCGTTAGGTAGATGGGCATCCGGAAGGCGGCGACGCTCTCCGGCTGGCTCGCGAAAGGTCCCAGCGTTGGCGCGCTCGGGACCTTTTTCTTTGTCAGAGAATCATCACGGCACCTCGCCATCGGATGTAACCCAAAAGGGCGTGATATCGCGCTGGTTTGTTCCGTCGGAAGCGAGGGAAAGTTCCGCGGGAAGGTTCCGCAGGAACTTCCGTTAGAGCTTCTTCTTGGCGCGTGAGTCGGCGGCGGAGAGCCCTTGGGGGCGGATGGCGGCCGCCCGCGCTTCTCCACATCTGGACGGCTTCCCGTCGATTTATTGGGGAAAAATGGTACGATCCGGTCACTATGGGGGTGCCAGTCGGGGTGAACGATTTTCTCCTGGAACTGGATGGACCCGATGTTCGTCCGGCATCGGTGGACTCTGCCAAGCTACTGGGGTTCGCCTCTGCGTATCTCGATCTGTTAGTCCGCATGGCGGGTGACGAGGAAGCGCCGATTTCATTCCATGGTCTGAACATCATCGACAAGTGCGTCGCGATTCAGGTAGTGCCCGATGATATCGATTACGCTCGTGTGCTTGCCGGGGCTTCGGCGCCGTACCTTTCCGGAGATCGAGCCCCCCGAGGCCTCGGGGCCAATGTCGCGCGGGTTCAGGAGTCTCTCCGGGCATTCCCGAAGGACTTTAAGGCGAAGGTGATCGTCGGACCGTGGGTTCAAGATCTGTTCATTCCAGAAACGAAGCCTACGTCCGACCTGCCGACCGCCGTCGAAACAATGAGAGCCAACATTCAGCGGGTCGGGGGAGCCGACCCGCGGGTTCGATTCAAGGGTCTTCTCGATAGGTATCCGTTCTCGATCGACATCTCGCATGCTGAGGCGATAGCGCTGGCGCCGTACCTTTATAAGGACGTCGAGATCGTCGTGAGAGTTACGAGGACAGTCGATGGGCGAGTATCCTTTTGCGAGCTAGAGGGATTTGAGCCGATCTCCGATCAGGACTCCGGGGCGGCTTGGCGAGCGTGGTTCAAACCGCACGCCAAGTATTGGGACGACGTGAAGGACATATCGGAGGCACTCGGACGGCGTGATCAATCCTGAAAAACTTCCGGCGAGGGCACTGATCGACACGGGCGTTCTGATTCGCGCCCTTGGCCAAAAGCCACAAGACCCAAGGGCGAGTGTCTGTAGAGACTTCTGGGATGCAATGCTGGCAGCTAAACGTCAGATCTTGATCGCCGCTCCTACGATTACGGAAACGACCCGTAGCACTGACTTTCCTGCGTTACCACCGCCTTCGGTGCCGAACGTCCTGGTCGTCGCCTTCGATCTTCGGGCAGCCCTCGCGTGCTCAGAGAAGTTCCCTGAGCAGGTGATCAAGAATGAACAGAAGTCGACGGGCCTCTTCCTGAATTATCTGCGATATGACGCCTTGATTCTCGCGTGCGCCATCCGGTACGACGCAATCCTGGTAACGCTGGAGGCGCCCATGTCCGGGGCTGGCAGCTAAGGCTGGCCTCGTCTGTAAGCGACCTGAGGATTTTGAGAGTCAGCTTGGGATGAAGGTGTTATTCGCCAAGGATCCGAAATAGCTCCGTCGCGGATCGGCCTCCCGCGGCTCCCGAATTCAAACTGACCCACTACCCGCGCCGACGGTCCCCTACTGCGAGCTGGCGTCCAAGATGAGACCGGCGTCTATGACGTCGATGCCGCTCGGTCCGTTCGTACAGCCGTCGTACTTGAGCGATCCGTTAGGCTGCCGCGTGTACACCCGTTCGCATGCCAGGGCGGAGCACTGAGACTCGCTTGCGGCGCAGACGCAGCCCCCTTCGCAGGTGCCCGAGGGGCACCCAGCAAGCCCAAGGGGAGCCAAGAGGAGCGCCAGGACCACCGCCGTCCGCACGGACCGAGCTTACCGCCTCCTCGGAGCGAATTGGTAGGCAGCCCTCCGAAATGATGGGCAGATGGCTATTAGGAGGCAAAGCTCCCCCACGCGTTAATCTGATCGGGACCCTGGGAGGGTCCCGCGCCCCCCGCGACGGGCTCACGCGAGCAAAGCTCTCGCTCCCCACGCGTTAATCTAATCGGGACCCTGGGAGGGTCCCGCGCCCCCCGCGACGGGCTCGCGCGAGCCCGGGGTCCCCGCGCGCGTCTGCGCGCGTGGGGTGGTCTAAAGCTCTCGCTCCCCCGGCGAGCAAAGCTCGCGCTCCGCCATGCGGTCGCTGCTAGACTGCCGCCGCGATGGCGCACCAATACATCTACACGATGCAGAACCTCCGGCGGGTCCACCCGCCCAACAAGGAGGTCCTCAAAGGGATCTATCTGTCGTTCTATCCGGGCGCCAAGATCGGCGTGCTGGGATCGAACGGCGCCGGGAAATCGACGCTGCTGCGGATCATGGCCGGCGTCGACAAGGACTTCTTCGGCGACGCCAAGCCGGCCGACGGGATCCGGATCGGATATCTGCCGCAGGAGCCGACCCTCGATCCCAAGAAGAACGTGCTCGAGAACGTCGAGGAGGCGGTGGCGCGGACCAAAGGTCTCCTCACGCGGTTCGACGAGGTGAACCTCAAGCTGGGCGAGGACATGTCGCCGGCCGAGATGGACAAGCTGCTCGAGGAGCAGGGCAAGCTGCAGGACGCCATCGAAGCGGCCAGCGGTTGGGACCTGGATCGCACGCTGGAGATCGCGATGGACGCGCTCCGGTTGCCGCCGCCCGAGGCGGACGTCACCAAACTCTCGGGCGGCGAGCGGCGGCGCGTCGCGCTCTGCCGCGTCCTGCTCGAGCGACCGGACCTGCTGCTCATCGACGAGCCGACCAACCATCTGGACGCCGAGAGCGTGGCCTGGCTCGAGCACCACCTGCACGAGTTCCCGGGGACCATCGTGGCGGTCACGCACGATCGCTACTTTCTCGACAACGTGGCGGGCTGGATCCTGGAGCTCGATCGCGGGGCCGGGATCCCTTGGGAGGGAAACTACTCGTCGTGGTTGGAGCAAAAGGGCAAGCGGCTCGAGTCGGAGGAGAAGACCGAATCGGCCCGGCAGCGGACGCTGGCGCGCGAGCTCGAGTGGGTGCGGGCCTCACCGCGCGCGCGGCAGGCCAAGTCCAAGGCCCGCCTGGCGGCCTACGAGGAGCTGCTGGCCGAAGAGCAGCAGAAGCGCGAGGAGACCATCGAGATCAGCATCCGGCCGGGCCCCCGCCTGGGCGACGTGGTGGTCAAGGCCGAGCACCTGCGCAAGGCCTACGGCGACAAGGTGCTGATCGAGGATCTGAGCTTCAACCTGCCGCGCGGCGGGATCGTCGGAATCATCGGCGCCAACGGCGCCGGCAAGACCACGCTGTTTCGCATGATCACCGGGCAGGAGAAGCCGGACGGCGGCACGCTGCGGATCGGTGAGACCGTCAAATTGGCCTACGTCGATCAGAGCCGCGACACGCTCGACGGCGGCAAGACCGCCTTCGACGAGATCGCGCAAGGGGCCGAGTATCTGGAGATCGGCAAGCGCAAGGTCCCGGCCCGCGCCTATGTCGCCGGGTTCAACTTCAAGGGGACCGACCAGCAGAAGCGGGTCAAGGATCTCTCGGGCGGCGAGCGCAACCGCGTCCATCTGGCCAAGGTGCTGCGCTCGGGCGGCAATGTGCTGCTGCTCGACGAGCCGACCAACGATCTCGATGTCGATACGCTGCGGGCGCTCGAGGACGGCCTGCTGGCGTTCGCCGGGTGCGCGGTGGTGATCAGCCACGATCGCTGGTTCCTCGATCGCGTGGCCACCCACATCCTGGCCTTCGAGGGCGACAGCCAGGCGGTCTGGTTCGAGGGCAACTACCAGGACTACGAGGCCGATCGCCGCCGCCGCCTCGGCGCCGCCGCCGACCAGCCCCATCGGATCCACTATAAGAAGCTGATACATTGAGGCGCGGGGGGGGACGGCTTCGCCGGCCCGAGCCCTTGGCAGGAGGTTCGGAACCCTTCCAGGGTTCTGAGGTATATTGACGTTCATGATCCCGTACGAAGAGCTGGATCGGGCGCTGGCGCGCTGGAAGACGCGATCGCAGAGCGGCGTGGTCGAGCCGCCGCGCGCCGAAGCCGAGAGCTACGACGCCACGCCCTTACCGATCTCCCCCGACGATCTGGGCAGCATCCCCGAACCGCTGCCCGTCGCGACCGAACGCACCGGCGAGATCGACCTCGCCGAGCTCGAAACCTACGAAGACTGATTCGATCGCGTTGGCCCGTCCGCCCATGACCTGTCGGTCGTGTTCGCTTATGACTCATCGTCGCGAACGTTAGAGAGCCAACAGAGTGCCAACGCCCGGTCGATCGCGTCGGGGGAGGGACGGCTGCGCCGGCCCGAGCCCATCGCGGGAGGTCTAAGGAACCCTCTCAGGGTTCCTTTTTTAAAAATAGAACCGGGCGCCGAGGTCGCCGTCGATGCCGAAGTCGATCCCAGGCACGATCCAGATCGACGGCGCCAGCTCGAAGAACACCTCGATGAAGTTCGGGTTGGTGAACATCAGGTCGAGGCCGATCGGCGCGCGCGCCGCGATCGCCACGCAGTTGTTCTGACAGCCACCCCACCAGACGAGGCGCCCGCCGCCGCCGACGTGCCAGTCGAGCTGCGCGGTTCCCCGGATGATGTTGGACTGCCAGAGGTAGTCCATGTTGAAGCTGCCGTTGTCGTGTCCGAAGTTTCCACAGACCTGATTGCCGTTCTGATCCGTGTAGCAGGTCCCGTAGCCGTAGGTCTGAAACCCTAGGCCGAAGTCGAGCGCGTTGGTCGGCGAGACCCACAGCTTGGCCGATAGGCCAGTCGGATCGCCGAGCTGAATCCCCAGGCCGAACTTGCGTGAATAACCGACCTCCGTCGCCCGGGCCGCCGGGCCGACGATGGCCAAGAGCAGCGTGGCCGTGACGGTGGTGAGGAGTGTCCTTTTCATGCCGCGTATAGTACGCACGAACGCTGGAGCCGGACAGGCCGTTTGGAAAAATCTCGGCACATTTATGGGCCAACTCTTGCGGCGCCGCAGGCCACGCGGCGGCGCCGCGTTCCGGGTACGGCGCCCGGGAGAATTCGGATTCGCCGCGCGGTCCACGGTTTTGGAATGTTGCTGCTCTGCGCGCCCGCGTGTCGCCGCGCGCCGACACCCGCGCCGCCGCCGTCCCCGTCGGAAAACGCGCGCGCGATCGAACGCGCGTCGACTTCGGTGCCGAGGCCCGCGGTGGCCAGCCAGCCGAAACGGCCGTCGGGTCCGGATCCCGACGCATTGCCGGCCGCGCCGGACATTCCGCCGGAGCGGCGCGCCATTCAGGTTCAATTCGGCGACGGCCAAGAGAGGGTGGTCGACGCCGACGCGGCGCGCGCGCGCGGGCTCACGCTGGTCGATCTCTCCGACGGATGGGCCCCCTCGGTTTTCGACGATCGGGTCGGGCCGCAGCACACGACGCTTTCCAATCCCTACCGCGCCATCTACACCGGCCTGGCGTCGGATCGCACCGACGGGGACGGACAGCCGCTCTCGGGCGGCGAGCGAAATTACCTGGAGCTCTACGGGATTCCCCCGACGCTCTCGGTGTTGCGACACCGCTTCCTGCGCGACGCGCGGCCGACCTGCGCGTCGGCGTTCGATCCCGAAAAGCTGCTGGCTGTCGATGAGATTCGCACCTGGGGCGCCAGCACCGAGCAGAAGGAGCTGGCCCGAGCAACCGCGCGCGGCGCACGGTTGGAGGCGGCGCGCGCGGCGGCCAATGTGACGACGCTGGAAGCGTTGGCCGAGGCCCAGCCGCGCTTCGCCAAGGACGTCACAGAGCAGCTTCGGCTGCAGTCCGAGCGCGAGGCTTTCAGCGAGGCCGAAAAACGTTTGATCTGCGAAGGGCTGCTCAGCCCCGCCAAGCACAAGACCGGCAGCTACGACACCGCGATGCGCGCCGCGATGCTGGATTTTCAGCAGAAGCAGGCGGTGATGGATCAGGCCGACATCCGCCGTGGCACGCTGGAGGCGCTGGCGCGCTCGCCGCTGGAGAACGATTTCTTGGCGCTCCGCCGCGTCCTCACCGAACGGGCCATGCACGCCGGCGGCTTCGTCGAGGACGGCAGTGTGGGCGATTCGCCCTCGGACCCGAGCACGCCGACCTACCTCGGCGTCGACGGCACGCGGCACCGGGTGCCCGATCTGGCGACGCCGTCGCTGGACGCCACGCTGGCCCGTCTCGGGATCGCGTCGGCCGACGACGCGTTGGCGTTCTTTGCGCGACATCCCCGCCAGGACTTCGCGACGCTGCGGGTGGCGGTCCGCCTGCCGACGCCGCCCGAATATTACAGCGGCGCGATGGACCTCTCGGCCGAGATCGACCGCGGCGACGTCTGGTACGACTTCCCCTACGACGCGTCCGGCGCACGCCTGCCCCAGCCGCGCGAGCGCTTTCCGACCTTCACCCTCTTCGTCAAGTGGCGCGGCGAGCGGGTGCCGCTGGTGCGCTGGCGGACCACCGTCGGGGGCTGGCGCGCCGAGTTGGCCTCCGACGGGCAGGAGTATTACCGCTGGAAGGGGTCGGACGTCGGCCCGCGCGTCTGGCGGCACATCGTGGCGGCGCCGGTCTGGATCCCCCCCCCGACCTCGCCGCTGTCCTCGATGGTGAAGGAGAAGAAGGTCAACGGGACCTACGTCCACGTCACCAACTACGACGAGACGGGCCCCGGCTATCTGTCGGCCTACGGGCTGGCGGCCGCGATCCACGAGGAGATGCGGCAGGGAGAAGCCGGCCCGACCTTCTTCGACAACGGCATCCGCACGCACGGGTCGTTCGATTACATGTCGCTGCGAGGCCGCTTCTCGCACGGCTGCCACCGGCTCTACAACCAGCTCGCGATGCGGCTCTTCAGCTTCGTGCTGGGCCACCGGCACATGCGCGCGATCGGCTCGGTCCCGCTGGGATTTCGGCGGACTTTTTATTGGCAGGGAGAGGTCTACGAGATGCGGCTGCCGAGCCGCGGTTTCTACTACGAGCTGGAACCGCCGCTGCCGGTCGATGTGCTCGAGGGGCGGATCAAGGGCGAGCTGCAAAAGCCCGTCTCGGGCTATGTCCCGAAGCCGGGCGTGAAGTACGTGTCGGCGAAGCCACCGGGCGTGTCCGATTCGCCCGAGTCGCGCGCGGGGGACGGGCCGTGACCGGCCGGGGTGCATTTGATCGCAGGCTGGTCGCGGTCGCCGCCGCGTGGGCGGCGCTGGTCGGTTGCGACGGGGATTCCAACCATCGGCCGACGGCGCCCCGCGCCACCGGCCACCCGACCACGGCAGCGGCCCACGGCCGGCCGGCCACCGTCGTCGACGATGACGTCGACGACGATCGCGGTCCCGCCCCTGCCACCGCAGGTGGCGGGCGCGACAAAGTCACGATCAAGCTCTCGGTGGACGCGCACTGGAAGGCGCATGTGTTCTGGGGCCGCAAGGATCTGGGGGTGGCGCCGCTCCAGATTGAACGCCCCCGGGGATCCGGTCCGCTCGACCTCTTGATCGTCGCCGATGGGGCTTTGCCGCTGCACACCCGCGTCTTCACCGATCGGGACAGCGGCCTAGCGGTCCGCCTGTACGCCGAAAGCGAGGCGCCGGGGCTGTTGGGATATCCCCGAAGCTTTTCGCTTCCAACTTCCAGGCGTTTAACCCACAATGCCGGAACTTTTCCCCGGCCCCGCCGGTAACCAGAGGAGATCGATCGAATGGGCAAGCCGCTGTCGAAGTCAGACCTTATTTCCAAGTTGGCCGAAGAGAACGACGGGAAGCTGACCCGGAAGGACGTCAAGGGCGTCCTCGAGTCGCTCGCCACCATTGGCTATAAGGAGCTCAAGAAGACTGGAATCTTCCTGGTCCCCGGTTTCGCCAAGTTCGTGGTGATCAAGAAGCCCGCCACCAAAGAGCGCAAGGGCATCAACCCCTTCACCAAAGAGCCGACCGTCTTCAAGGCCAAGCCGGCCCGCAAGATCGTCCGGGCTCGCCCGGTCAAAGCCGCCAAAGACGCGGTTTAGCGGGCGCACGGGCTTCTGGCCCGTCGGCAGCTCGACATTGGCCATTCGCTCGAAGCGGTAAGCGCCGCGCAGGCGGCGACGGCGGTCTCACGTGGGGCTGTCGTCGCTGTGGCGCGGGTGCTGCCAGAGGCCAGACAAAGCGAAAGTGCGTGCTTTTCGCCGCCGTCGGCATAGCAATAACGTACACTTAAGCGCCTTTTGTCCCTACAGACGGCAGAGGCGATGCCGAATATGTTGGAAGTGAATCTCAACGGCTCGGGTGCGGCGCACGGCGCCGGGGATCTGATCGCCGAGGCGGCCGAGGACGCTCGCGGCCCGGGGCTCGAAACGCTGGCGATTTCGAACCTGGCGTTCGCCGAAGATCTCTACTTTCAATTTCTCGAGGATCCCTCGAGCGTCGATGCGGCCTGGCGCCGGGTCTTCGAACGGCTGGACGCGGGCGGCGAGCCGAACGGCGCCGGCGCCCACAAGGCGACGCTGATTCCCCCGACGGCTTTTCCGCGCAGCATCTTCGGCGCGGCGCCGATCGCATCGGTTACCCCGATTGCCGGCCGCACCTCGGTGCGCTTGCTGTCCGAGCGCGTGCAGCGCCTGGTCGAGGCCTACCGCGATCTCGGCCACCTGTTCGCCGATCTCGATCCGCTCGGCCTGGTCAAGCGCGGCGGGCCGCAGATCGCGCTCGAGGACTACGGCCTGGCGGAAGAGGATCTGGATCTGGTCTTCAGCAGCGAGAATGTGGCCGGTCCCGACCGGACCACGCTGCGCGACCTGGTCGATCTGTTGCGCGAGACCTACTGCCGCAAGATCGGCGTCCAGGTCGCCCACCTGCACGATCGCGAGCTGCGGGCCTGGCTGCAAGGGCGGATGGAGAGCACCCGCAACCGGGTGGCGCTGACGCGCCCCGACCGGATGCGGATCTTCCGGCAGGTGATCGGCGCCGAGGTGTTCGAGCAGTTCCTGCAGAACAAGTTCTTGGGCTCGAAGCGGTTCTCACTGGAAGGGGCCGAGAGCCTCATCCCGCTTCTCGAGCGCCTTTTCGAGCGCGCGGCCCGCTCCAGCGTCGGCGAGATCGTGATCGGCATGGCGCACCGCGGGCGGCTCAACGTGCTGGCCAACGCGCTCCGCAAGCCCGCCTCGCAGATCTTCGCCGAGTTTCAGGACAAGCTCGACAACATCGACCCCAGCGACACCAGCGGCGCCGGCGACGTCAAATACCACCTGGGCTTCTCGATCGATCGGGTCTTCGGGCAGGGGACCGACGAGCACAAGGTGCACGTCTCGCTGACCTTCAACCCCAGCCACCTCGAGTGGGTCAACACGGTCGTACAAGGTCGCGTGCGGGCCAAGCAGGACCGGCTGGCCGACAGCGGCCGCACGCGCTGCCTGCCGATCCTGATCCACGGCGACGCGGCGTTCGCGGGCCAGGGGATCGTGGCCGAGGCGCTCAATATGTCCGAGCTGGACGGCTACCGGGTGGGCGGCACGGTTCACATCGTGGTCAACAACCAGGTCGGCTTTACGACCTCGCCCACCAGCGGCAAGTCGACCACCTACGCCACCGACGTCGCGCGAATGCTGCAGATCCCGATCTTCCACGTCAACGGCGAGGATCCCGAGGCCATCTGCCAGGCGGTCGATCTGGCGGTCGACTTCCGGCAGCAATTCCACCGGGACACGCTCATCGAGCTGTGGTGCTACCGCAAGCTCGGCCACAACGAGGGCGACGAGCCTTCGTACACCCAGCCGGTCATGTACCGCGCCATAGCCGCCAAGCCGTCGATCCGGACGGCCTACCTGGCGTACGACGCGGCGACCCCCGCGCCCGACGGCGCCGCGCGCATCACCGCCGAGGAGACCGACGAAATCGCGGCCACCAAGCGGCGTGACCTGGACGCCGAGCTCGAGATCGCGACCCGCACCGATGCGCCGCCGCGGCCCAGCACCTTCGCGGGCGCCTGGGCCGGCATCAAAGGCGGCGCCGACTGCTCGGTGCCCGAGGTTCCGACCACCGTGCCGGCGTCCGCCATCAAGGACGTCACGCGCGCGCTGGTGACCCTGCCGGCGGACTTCAACGTCCACCCCAAGTTGCAGAAGCTGATCGTCGAGGCGCGGGCCGCGATGGGTGCTGGTGAGAAAGCCATCGACTGGGGGATGGGCGAGGCGCTGGCCTTCGGGACGCTGCTGGCGGGTGGAACGCGCGTGCGCCTGTCCGGACAGGACTCGCGTCGCGGGACCTTCAGCCACCGCCATGCGGTGCTCAGCGACTATAACGATGGCCACGAGTACACCCCTCTTTCGCACGTGGCGCCCAAGCAGGGGGTGTTCGAGGTCCGCGACAGCCCGCTCTCCGAAGGGGGCGTGCTGGGCTTCGACTTCGGTTACAGCCTGGACATGCCCGAGGGGCTCACGATCTGGGAAGCCCAGTTCGGCGACTTCGTGAACGCCGCCCAGGTGATCATCGATCAGTTCTTGTGCTCGTCCGAGGCCAAGTGGCACCGGGTGAGCGGCCTGGTGCTGCTGTTGCCGCACGGCATGGAGGGGCAGGGGCCCGAGCACTCGAACGCCCGGCTCGATCGGTTCCTCAACCTCTGCGTCAACGACAACATGCAGGTCTGCAACCTGACCACTCCGGCGCAATACTTCCACGCGTTGCGCCGCCAGGTGCTGCGCCCGTACCGCAAGCCGCTCATCATCATGTCGCCCAAGAGCCTGCTGCGGCACCCGGCCGCGACCTCGTCGGTGGCCGACTTCACCGAGCGCGGGTTTCAACACGTCATCCCCGACGCGCAAATCAAGGATCCGGCGCGTGTCAAGCGGGTTTTGCTCTGCACCGGCAAGATCTATTACGACCTCATCGCGGCCCGCGAAGCGCGCAGCTACGACGACGTGGCCATCGTGCGCATCGAGCAGCTCTACCCGCTGCACAAGGATGACCTGCTCGAGACGCTGTCGGTCTTCGCGCCCGGCACGCCGGTGGTCTGGGTCCAAGAGGAGCCCAAGAACATGGGTGCGTGGGCCTATGTGAACCGCGAGCTGCCGTCGCTGCTGGCCGGATCGTTCCCCTGGTCGAACGTGACGCGGCCGCTGTCGGCCAGCCCGGCCACCGGATCGGCCAAGCGACACACCCGCGAGCAGACGCGTCTGGTGGCGGAAGCGTTCGGGAAAGGGGCGGTCTGATGGCGCTGGTATTGCGGGTCCCCGCGCTCGGTGAGTCGGTGCGGGAAGCTACTTTGGGGGCCTGGAAGCGGGCCGAGGGGGACGAGGTCACCGCCGACGAGCCGCTGGTCGAGGTCGAGAGCGAGAAGGCGACGTTGGAGGTCCCCTCGCCGGGCGCCGGCGTGCTGCGCAAGATCCTGCGCAAGGCCGGCGACACGGTGGCGGTGGGCGAGGCGATCGCCGAGATTGACGAGCTGGCCGCGCACGCGACGGCCGGTTTGGCGGCCGCCGCGCCGCCGCCGGCCAAGGCCAGCAACGGGCGCCAGGCCAGCGCGCGCGAGGACGCCAAACCGCGCGCCACCGAACCGGTGCGCGGATCGGCCGGCGAGAGCACGCTGCGGGCGGCGCCCTCGGCCCGCCGCGCGATGGCCGAGAGCGGCCTGCCGGCCGACGAGGTTAAAGGCTCCGGCCGCGGCGGTCGGATCTCGAAAGAGGACGTGGTGCGCGCGCTCGGCGAGCAGAAGCAGGAGCGCGCGCCGGCGTCGCTCACCATCGAGGCGCCCACCGCCATCCGCCCGGCCACCGACGCCGCGCGCGAGCGGGTGGTTCCGATGTCGCCGCTGCGCAAGACGGTGGCCCGCCGCTTGGTCGAGGCCCAGCACACCTCCGCCATCCTGACCACCTTCAACGAGGTGGACATGACCAGCGTGCTCGGTCTGCGCGAGCGTCACCAGGAGCGCTTCGTCAAGCAGCACGGCATCAAGCTGGGCTTCATGTCGTTCTTCGTGAAGGCGGCCATCGAGGCGCTCAAGAGCTTTCCGGCCGTCAACGCCGAGGTTCGCGGCGCCGACATCGTCTACAAGGATCACTACGATATCGGGGTGGCCGTGGGCGGCGGCAAGGGGCTGGTGGTCCCCATCGTGCGCGACGCCGATCGGCTGTCGTTCGGCGAGATCGAGATGACCATCGCCGGCCTGGCCGCGCGGGCGCGCGACAACAAGCTCACGCTCAAGGAGCTCGAGGGGGGCACCTTCACCATCTCCAACGGCGGCGTCTACGGCTCGCTGCTCTCGACGCCGATCTTGAACCCGCCGCAGAGCGGAATCTTGGGGCTGCACGCCATCCAGAAGCGGCCGATCGCGATCGGCGACGCGGTGGTGGTGCGCCCGATGATGTACATGGCGCTGTCATACGACCACCGGCTGGTCGACGGGCGCGAAGCGGTCCAGTTCCTGATCCGGATCAAGGAGTGCGTCGAAGACCCGGAGCGCGTCCTGCTCGAAGTCTGAACAACGAGAAAGGGACCCTGCAAGGGCACTCGAGACCTCCCGCGAAGAGCCCGGTCGGGACCCACGCGATCCGAGGTGCTCAGACCGCTGAGGCGGGAACGCGGGAGCGGCGGGTGGTGGTGCGGCGCTGGCTCGCGCGCCCGGTCGCGCTGCGGGGCATCGCGACGGCCTGGCGCTCCCGCGATTTGCGGCCGCGCTTGGCGGCGTACATGGCCTGGTCGGCGTGGCCGAGCAGGGCGTCCACCGAGTCGCCCGCCTCGGGCCAGCTGGCGGTCCCCAGGCTGAGCGAGATCGGGATCTCGCGCGCGACGTTGGCGCCTGCCCGGGCGGCCCGCAGCCGGGCGAGCAGGTGACCGCAATCCTCGGCCGACAGATCGGGCAATAGGATCCCGAACTCGTCGCCGCCGGTTCGACAGGCCACGTCGTGGTTGCGCAGGTGTGCGATCAGGAACTCGCCCACCTCTTTGAGGACCGCGTCGCCGGCGGCGTGCCCGTGCTGATCGTTGACGCGCTTGAAGTCGTCGACGTCGACGATCATGACCGAGAACCTGCGGCCGGCGCCGGCCCGCTGCGATCGGCTCAGCTCCTCGCGCAAGCGCTCTTCGAAGAAGCGACGGTTCCAAAGCCCCGTCAGCGGATCGCGGTAGGCCATCGCGCGGAAGACCGCCAGCCGGGCCACCTCGCGGCGGAGGGTCGCATTCTGGCGCTCGAGCCGGACGAGCTCGACGGCCAGATCCTCGGGCGGCTTGCGGTTCATGACCGGTGCCACCATACCGAGATTCGTGCGGCGGCATCCAGAAAAATGGCGCGTCCGACCTGGCGGGCCATCGGGGAGAAGCTCAATGAATCTCCTTCCCCCACCGACCCAGGATCCAAGCCGTCGCGTTGTCGCGCCGCGAGTAGACCGCGAACCCGTCGTTGTTGAGGCGACCGGCCGGCGAGAGCTGCCAAAACAGACCCAGTTGCCCGCCCGATTGGTCGAAGAGGTGCCGCAGCCAGGCGTCGTAGCTCTGGGCGCGCTCGGCGTCGGGCGCGGCGAACCCGCACTCGCCGAGGTAGGCCACCTTGCCGGTGACCGTCGCCAACGCCTGGTGCCGCTCGATCCAGATCTCGGCGTCGCGGGGGGTCGAAAAGCCGTAGTTGCTGGGATAGAAATGGTACGAGAGCATGTCGAGCGCGTCGATGCGCGCGAGCTTCGAGAAGCTGCAGCCTTCGTCCCCCCGCACGGCGTAGTAGTTGGTGAGACCGACGTACGGCCTCTCGTCGTCGTCGAATCCGTCGCCGCCGTCGGCCACCAGCTGGTTGGGTGCGATCTGTTTCAGGAAGGTCGCCAGCTCGGCGATGGTGTCGGGCAGGCGGGTGGTCCCGGCGCAGCTCGTGCAGCGCAGCTCGTTGCCGATCTCCCAAGCCAGGATCGCCGGCTCGTCGCGGTAGGCCACGCCGGTGAAGGTGTTGATCCGGTTCATGAGCATGAAGGCGTAGTCCTTCCACCACTGCTTCATCTGTTCATCGCTGAAGAAGGCGTCCCGATCGACCGGGCTGCCGTAGAGCTGGGAGGCCCAGGCCGCGTAGGCGGGTAGCCCGCCGTACTCGCCCCAGTTGTTGACCAGCGGCACCACCAGGCGGATGCCGCGGCGGCGCGCCTCCCAGATCGCCTGGTCGAGCCCGCGTAGGCCTTCTTCCCGGAATCCTTCGGCGGGGCTGCGGCGGATCGACGAGGTGTCCTTCGAGTCGTTGAACCCCCAGATGCGTGCCACCGGCAGCGACAGGCAGACCAGATCGTCGAGCACCTCGCGCGCGGCCGCCAGCGCCTGGGGATCCTGATCCTGCTGGGCGTAAGACAGCAACTGCTGCAGGTAGTAGAGGTTGGTGCCGGTCGACCGGAAGGCGATGGTGCCGTCCAGCAGCAGCGCGCCGTCGGCCCGGCCCAGAAACCCCGAGATGGGCGCCAGCGGCGGGCAGCCGGTGTCGATGATCTCGTCGGCCCCCAGCTCATTGGGGGTGGGGGCGGCCGTCTTCACCGCGCGGCCACAGGCGCCGGCAAAAGACGCCAGCACGACGGCGCGCCAGACTTCTCCCGCCCGCCGCCGGCAGGTCGGGAGCGGTCTCAGAGCAGCTTCCCCCGCAGGATCGTGGCGGCCACGGTGAAATAGATGACCAACCCGCTCACATCGACCAACGTCGCTACGAAGGGGGCCGACGCGCTCGCGGGGTCGAAGCCGAAGCGCCGCAAGATGAACGGGAGCATCGAGCCGGCCAGCGTCCCCCACAGCACGACGCCGACCAGGCTGCAAGCGACGGTCGCCGCCACGCCCAGGTACTGCGGGCCGTAGGTGTGGAAGAGCCCTTCCCAGGTCACGATCCGCAAAAATCCGATCGTCGCCAGAACGATCCCCAGGCCGATGCCGGCCACGAACTCGCGCCGCACCACCCGCCACCAGTCGCGCAGCTTGACCTCGCCCAGCGCCATGGCCCGGATGACCAGCGTGGTAGCCTGCGAGCCCGAATTGCCGCCGCTCGAGATGATGAGTGGGATGAACAGTGCCAGCACCACCGCCCGCGCGATCTCCTTTTCGAAGAAGCCCATCGCGCTGGCGGTCAACATCTCGCCCAGGAACAAGACGCTCAGCCAGCCGACCCGCTTGCGGATCATCCGGCGCATGTCGATCTGCAGGTACGGCGCATCGAGGGCCTCGACGCCGCCGACCTTCTGCATGTCCTCGGTGGCCTCTTCCCGCACGACGTCGACCACGTCGTCGACGGTCACGATCCCCTTCATGTGGCCATCGACGTCGACGACCGGCAGGGCCACCAGGTGGCTCTGGCCGAACTTGAGGCTGACCACCTCCTGATCCATCTGCTCGGGGATGGTGGTCACCTGCCGGGTCATGATCTCGGCGACCCGGGTGCGGACGGTGGCCGTGAAGAGCTCGCGGAACGAGACCACCCCCAAGAGGCGCTGCTCGCCGTCCAGCACGTAGCCGTAGTAGATGGTCCGCGGCTGCTCGCGCATCTGCTTGCGCACGTAGCTGATCGCCTCGTCGACGGTCATCTCGGGCCGCAGCCGGATGTAACGCGGGTTCATCAGCCCGCCGGCGTTGTCTTCGGAATAGGCCAGGAGCGCGGTCACCTCGCGGCGGGTCGGCTCATCGAGCAGCGCCAGCAGCGCGTCACGCTTCTCGGGCGGCGCCGCCTGAATCAGATCGGCCGCGTCGTCGGGCGGCAACAGCCGCACCCAGGATCGCTGCTCGCGGGCGGGCATCCCCAGCACCACTTCCGCCTGGTCGTGGGCGGCGATCGAGAAGAAGAAATCCTCCGCGTCGTCGCGTGGCAAGAGCAGAAACGCCTGGATCCGATCGCTGGGCGTCAGCAATGCCCAGACGTCGCGGATATCCGCCAGCGATAGCGGCTCGCGTTCGGGAGTCGGGGAAGGGGGGCCGGCTTCCATGGCGATCTCGACCGAGGGTCAGCGGGCTCCGGGCTCGGGGCGGTATTCGCAGGCCTCGTAGAACTGGCGTCCGAACGCCGTCACGTAGAGCGCCTTGCGCTGAAGATCGGCGACCACCACGTTACCGGCGTCGTCGTCGGGCCCCGGGGCCTCCAGAGGCGGCGCTTGGCGGGCCTCGGCGCGCGCGATCGCGGCCTGCACCTCGGGGCTCTCCTCGAGCGCGCGAAACATCCGCGTGTCGTCGGCGATCCGGACCGGCCGCAGCTCGGTCAGCCCCAGCCGGCACAGATTGTCGATGTAAAGCGGCACGCGCGAAAGGTTCTCGCAGCCGGCCTGCTCGCCCAGGCGGTTGAAGTAGCGCAACTCCGTCGAGAGGGTGCCGCCGAACTTGTAGCGTGCGCCGACCGTGAGCAGCGGGTAGGGCCCGTCGTGCTGAAACAGACCCACCAGGCGCACCTCGTCGGCGGTGAGTTGGCGCAGGATGCTCAGGAACGCCGGGTGGACCTTGGCCGCGGTGGTCTCGTCCATCGCGGCTGCCAGCAGGTTCAGGTAACGCTCGCGCATGGTGGCGCCGTGGCGCACGCTGCCCGCCAGCGCCTGCGCCGCGAAGGCCAGCGCGGGCGCCCGCCGCCGCGCGCCCGGGATGGCCGTCATCCGCTCGCCCAGATCGCGCAGCGTGCTCGGCAGGCGCACCGCCATGTCGGGCAGCTGGCGGAGGTTGCCCGCCGCCAACATCGCCATCGCCCCTAGACCTCCGGTGAAATTTCCCCCCAGCCCGATCTCGCGCCCAGGGCGCAGCATCAGATCGCGGATCGCGCGCGTTGCGTTCCGCACGGCCTCCCGCTCCTTGCCGAAGATCATGGCCGGGAGGTTACCCGATTTGGGACGGCTGCGGATCCCCCACGCAGCCGATTCCAAGATTCGGTCAGCCGCTCGAGCGCAGGCCGGGATCCTGCTCGGACGCCGGTCGCGCCGGCGCGGGAGCCGCACCGCCGTGGCTCTCGATGAGCTGCAGGCTGGGGCGGCGCTGTCGTCGCGTGCGGATCTGCGGCCACAGCGCGTACAGCGTCAGCGGCGAGAAGATCACCAGCTCGGCGACCAGCTCGAAGAGGCCGGCCTGTGACAAGAGCTTCAAGCCGCGCGGGGCATCCGGGAAGATCCGCCAAGGCGAATGAAAACGCGTGAGCGAAAGCGGCCAAAACAACATCAGGCCGCGACCGCCGGCGCCCAGCGCGTCGAGCACGGCATGGCTCGCCAGCGCCAGCCCGCCCGCCAGCGCCGTTCGCATCACGGGCCAGCCGACCCGCCGGGCCACCAGCGCGCAGACCAAAGCTCCGACCAACGCGAAGGAAAACGAGTGCGAGGCGCCCCGATGACCGAGCGGGCCGCCATCCGAGGCGCCCAGCGCCACCAGAAATACGTCCGCGTCGGGCAGCATCGACAGCGTCATGAACAGGAACAGCGCGCCGAGGGGAGCCGCCGCGCGGCGGCCGGCCGCTCGCGCCCCGCCGCCGTGCAGGCGACCGGTGAGAAGCCCGACCGCGACGTGCCCGAAGCTCGCCATCCTCAATTATGGTCCGTCGGCCAAGTTCGGCCCGGGCATTCGGCCGTCACATCGCTGGCGTGGGGCGCGCTCGACGCGGTACGGTGTCATGCGGGCAACGGATGAGATTTCGCGCCCATCTGGCCAGCGCCAGCGCCGTGCTCGCGCTGGCCGTCTGGCTGTCGTCGGGAACGATGGCGCCCTACGCCGCGACCTTCGCCTACCCGGTCGTCACGGCGCCTTGCGGCTATCTGGTCAACGTCGACCATCCCCACCACGAGGGCGTCTTCCAGATGCTCGACGGCCAGCCGCCCAATCGCTGGCAGCACAGCCTGGTCCTGCGGCGCCTGCTCTTCCCGCTCTGGGCGTATCCGTCCATGAAGGTCGGCGGCTTCGAGGCGGGCGGCTTCGTGGCCAGCCTGCTCTGCCAGGTCACGGCGCTCTGGCTGTTGGCGCTGCACCTGCGGCGGCGCTGGGGCGAGCCGGCCGCGATCGCCGGGACCTGGCTGCTGGCCGTCTACCCGGGGATCACCTACTGGGCGGCGCTGCCCTACGCCTATGCCGCCATCGTGCCGGCCTCCATCGGGCTCGTCATCTTGTTGGCGCGGATCGACGAGCGGCGCGGTTGGCGACAGATGATAGGTCCCGCGGCCGCGATGGGGCTGCTCTTCACGGCCTACGATCTGGCGCCCTACTTCGGGCTGGCGGCGGTCCTGCTCTTGGTGCGGCGCCGGCGTTTTGCCGACTTGCCGGTCGCGCTGGTCGGGATGGCGCTGGCGCCGGTCGGTTCGCTGCTGCTGCTCAAGCTGGTCTTTCACGCCCCGCTGTCGAACGGCAACACCGCCATCTACGGGATGGTTCTGCGGGCGTACCTGCATCCGCCGACGGTCGGCGTCTGGCTGCGCAGCCTGGCCGACTTTCCGTCGGTCTTGCTGGCCAACTTCGTGTTCAGCAACCTGGTGTTCCTGCCGGTGCTTTTTCTGGCGGTCGTCGCCATCACCCGGCAGCGTCCGACGCTGGTCGAGGGGTCCGTGATGGCGGCCGTTGGGGCGGTGTTCCTCTTCAACAATCTGGCGCCACCCTATGCAGGGCGCTGGCAGATGCGCGGCGATTTCATTCCGCGCCTCTATCAACCGATCTTCGTGGCGCTGCTGATCTACGGCGCGCGCGCAATCGGTGGCGCCGGTGCGCTGCCGCGCCCCAAGCGGGTCTTGCTGATGGCGCTGACGGCACTGACCGTCCTCGGCAATGCATCGGTCGCCTTTGGTCCGGTGGCCCGCGTTCCGTGGGCGGGCACGATCTATCAGGCCTTCTACCAACACTCGCCCCCGGGCACCTTGGAACAGAATCTGACCCGCTACGGCCGGCGCCCGCTGGGGTTTTGTCGACGCTTCTGAGGAACGCCTGTGGCCTTGGTTCGGCGGGCCGGCGCGCGCCGTCGCGAGCCGGGCTTCAGATGGCGCTGGCCACGATCTCGAAACAGGGTCCAAGGCGGCGTTACGGCGCGGCGACCTCGCCGCGCGCGCCCGGTTGCAAATCGACCCGGGTACCCGGCGTGATGAGCCGTCGGGAGACCTGGCACAACCTTTGTATTCGCTCAGCAGGTCGCGTTGCGAGGTATCAGCGAGATGTGGTCGAGCTATTCGAATCTTGAGTCGCCCAAGGCCCGGCCGGTCCGCCCTCCGGTCGTCCACTATCCGTCCTGGACCCGGCGTTTCACCCTGGCGCGTGAGGCCAGCCTCACCGGCGCGCGGCTGCTCCGCTACCGACAACGTCGCAAGACCGTGGTGACGGCGATCTGGTGCCTGGCCGTGTCCATCGCGGCCATCACGATCGCTTGCCTGATCATGCCCAGCTGAGCTTGGTCGCGGGCAAAGGAAGGGCGGATCGCCGGCGGCTGCTAAGCTTGCCGGCGATGACGGCGGCGCGAGATTTCACGACCATCAGCCCTTCGGCCCGTTCGCTGCTGCTGATGAAATCGCAGACCGCCATCCCCTTCGCCCGGCAGGCGGCGGCGCTGGTGTTCGGCTCCGCAGGGCTGGAAACGGAGCTCGGGGCCATGAACCGCGAGCCGATCAGCGGGCTGCGGCTGCAACACTTCGAAAGCCGTTACCGCAGCCTCGATACGCTGCTGGCCGACAGCGGCCTGACCCGCATCTTGGAGCTCGGCGCCGGGCTTTCGTTCCGCGGCCTCGATTTGACCGGACGCGATCCGAACGTTCACTACCTGGACACCGATCTGCCGGAGATGGCGGCGCTCAAAGCCGATCTGGTGGGCCGTCTGCAGGCGGCGCCTCCGGTTGGCCGGCTCGAGGTGTTGCCGTTGGACGCGCTCGATCCGGTCGCCTTCACCGAATTGGCGGCCCGCCTGACACCCGGTCCGCTGGCGATCGTCAATGAAGGCCTGCTGGTCTACCTGGACGCGACCGAGAAGAGCCGCCTGGCGGCCAACATTCGAAAGACCTTGCGCGCCTACGGCGGCGCCTGGCTGACCGCCGACGTCTACGTGCGTGGCCCGGCCGAAGTCCGTGCGCCACTCAGCGCCCGCGCCCAGGCCTTCCTCGACCAGCACAACGTCGAGGGCAACAAGTTCGCCGACTGGGAATCCGCCGAGCGCTTCTTCGTCGGCGAAGGCTTCGTCATCCAGCGCAAGCTGTCCCCGTCCGACGATCCGCGCCACGTCCGCGAGTCCTGGGTGCTCACTTTGTGAGCCGCGCGGCGCCGCCGGTCGCCGTCTCACCAGGTCTCGCCGAAAGGCCGCGCCTCGACCTCGAACGACCAGACCGACCGCTTCTGCCGGGTGACCTGAAAGACCGCTTCGGCGACCTCGTCGGGTTTGACGAAGAAGCTGTCCGGCTTGTCCGGCATCATCTTGCGGGTGCGCGGCAGATCGACGACGCCGTCGAGGATCACGATCGCCACGTGGACTCCGGCGGGCCACAGATATCGGGCCATCGATTCGGCCAAGCTGCGCTGGGCCGCCTTGGCGGGCGCGAAGGCCGCGGTCTTGACGTTCCCGCGCCGCGACGCCGTAGCCCCGATGAAAACGATGCTGCCGCGTCCAGCCTTCTTCATCGGGCCCACCACGCATTTCGACGCCAGGAACGCGCCGAGGGTGTTCACGCGCCAAGACTGCTCGAAGTCCTGCGCGCTGACGTCCTCGATGGTGCCCCACACGCCGCTCCCCGCGTTGTAGACCAGCACCTCGACGGGCCCCATCTCGGCGGCGATCGTCGAGAACGTTCGTTCCACCGACGCCGGGTCGGCCACGTCGCAGGCAAAGGCCCGCGAGCCGGCGAGCCCCTTCTCCAGCGCCGCGCTCAGCTCGGTCGACCGGGCCAGGAGCGCCACCGCGTATCCCTCGGCGTGAAACCGCCGCGCCAAGGCCGCGCCATTCCCCGGCCCGACCCCGACCACCACGCAAACTGGGTTGCCCATCGATCGCCTCCGCCATCAGACGTAGCACGAATGATATGGTGGCTGCTGGAGTCGAAAGTGCCGAGCGTGCTCATCGAGGTCCGGAAGAGCTATTCACCGGAGCAGGAGACGGCGATCATCGAGGCCGTTCATGTGGCGCTTCGTGAGGCCTTCGAGATAATGCCCGGCGATCGGAACGTCCGGCTCGTTGTTCATGAGCCGCACCGCTTCGCCTGCCCGCCTGCGTGTCAGAAGCCCGACTCTTACACGCACATCGGCATCGACGCCTTTGCCGGCCGTTCGCTCGACGCCAAGAGGAATCTCTATCGAGCCATCGTCGCCAATCTCGAGCCGTTCGGGATTCCGCGCGACCACGTGAAGATCCTCCTTCGAGAGCTCCCGCGCGAGAATTGGGGCATTCGCGGCGGGCAGGCGGCATGCGACGTCGATCTCGGCTTCAAGGTCGACGTGTAGTGCGGGGGCCGCAATCGGCGACGGTCGCCGAGAAAGCCGGATAAACTCGCCATCACGTATTCAGCAAGCCGGGGTGGCGAAATGGTAAACGCGACGGACTTAAAATCCGTTGCCGCGAAAGCGGCTTGTGGGTTCGAGCCCCACGCCCGGCACTGGGAATTGTTCGAGAATTTGACGGGGCAGCCGATGATCGGCGTCGTCGGGTGGACGGTCGCGGGTACTATCTGGGTACTAGCGACTTGGGGAGAAGGCTAGCTTCTCTGGTGGTCGATACAGATCCGGCATGAGCACGGACTTTTGCCCGTGTAGTGGCGCAAGCCGACTAGCGTCTGTCCGCGACGATCAAATCGAGGGTAGATGCGCTCGAAAAGGTCGGTCTCTTTGTTCTCAATGAATCGGCGCAGCGCATAGCCAACCAAGTCAGCCGCCTGCACCATCGACGTGAGTTCGGAGTCGACGAAGAGCGGTGTCTCGATGATAAGCGGAATCTTTGAATACGTGGTGCCCTGCGAATGAAATGATCGCATCAACGCGGTCAGGTTCTTCGATGCCGTCTGGTTCTGGTCGTGAACCAGCATTCCGAAGTCTTGGGCCTGAAGGCGGTATGCGCTCCTGTTCCGGGTATCGGCGCATTAAGAAAGCCGTATGAATTTCCTGGCCGGCGAGCCGATGCGCTTGCTTGATCTTCGAGAGTTGGAGGTCTTTGCTTTTCCACGTCGCGGCGGGGATCGCGACGGCGACTAAAACGAAGTGACTCGTTCCAGCGGCTTCGACAACACCCGATTCATCGAGGTAGGCGATATGCACGTCGTGCGGGCTCTAGCAGCCTGTGGACAATGTCCCGCGGTGACCTGAACACCTGATCAAGATCGACGGCGGATCTCGGGTCGTGCACGATGCGGCCATGGCATTGGGAAAGCGCGGCGACGAGCAGGAAGATCTCTTCGTCACTCACC
>DASRLC010000170.1:0-4731 GCA_035648655.1 Polyangia bacterium | reverse complement strand
GATCGGATTCTCCGCAGCGCTCCTCGAGCGGTTGAAGGAAGACGAAGCGAATCTCGCCCGGGTGCGCGGGGAGCTTGAAGCGGCGACGCGGGAGAACCGGCCGAGGGTGCTGCCGCATCCGAAGGTGATCGAAGGCTTCCTGTCGGAGCTCCTTGCGCTTCTCGAGTCCGATCAGGACCGCGCTCGCGCGCTCCTCAAACGCTTCATGCCGCCCTTGGTGCTCATGCCGCTCGAAGGCGGCGCGTTCAAGATCACTGGCGGTTTCGACCTCGACGCCACGCTGGAGACCGAGGATCTCCGTGTTCGCGCATCAAGCAGTAGGCGGGACAGGGATTGAACCTGCGACCCGAGCCGTGTAAAGACCCTGCTCTACCACTGAGCTACCCGCCTAGGGCGGCACAGGATAGCGCAGGCAAAAACTTGGGGAAGAAAACCAGCGACAGTCGAAGCGCTTTTCGCGTCGAGGGTCCTGCGCGGGCCGTTCACGCCGGCCGCTGCGCTCTGCCCGGGTACCCAACCCGGGGCGCGGCCGGTGTGAGAGGTCGGCCCCCCCGAACTCTCACACCGTCGCGAGCCCCATCCCGCCCATCCCCACCGAACACGACCATCGTAGCAAACGCATGTTTCGTTCTCGCTTCACCACTGCGGATGTTCTGTAAATTCGAAAAAAAATGAGCCTCTCCAACAACACCATCGCATTCGGTAAGCCGCCGTACCGAGTCAGCCGTACGCTATTGCCGAACGGGCTGCGGGTGGTGGCCGTCGAGACGCCGCACCTGCACAGCGCCACCGTCTGCCTCTATGTGCGCGCCGGTTCCCGCTACGAAGAGCGGAAGACCAACGGCCTGTCGCACTTTCTCGAGCACATGTTGTTTCGCGGCTCGGCGCTCTACCCGTCGTCGATGGCGCTCAACCGCGCGATCGAGGAGCTGGGCGGCACGCTCTACGCCGAGACCGGGCGCGACTACTCGCTCTATCAGATCGCGCTGCACCCGCGGTACATCCAGAGCGGCATGGAGATCCTGGGCGATCTCTTCGGCGCGCCGGAGTTTCGCGACATCGAGCTCGAGCGCAAGATCGTCGTCGAAGAAATTCTCGAAGACCTCGACGACCGCGGGCGCAACGTCAACGTCGACGATCAGTCGCGCAAGCTGGCTTGGGGCGATCATCCGCTCGGCTATCCGATCACCGGGCCGCTCGGCAACGTGCGGCGGTTCTCGGTGGCCGACGTGCGCCGGCATTTTCGGCGCTTTTACGGCGCCGCCAACATGGTGTTGACCGTGGCGGGGCCGGTCGCGGCCAAGACGGTCTACAAGCAGAGCCGCCACGCCTTCGCGCGCGTGCCGCGCGGCGCGCGCCGCAAGCCGCCGTTGCCCAAGGCCGCCGGTCCCGGTCCGCGCTTTCGGACCGTGCACAACGAGTCGGCGCAGACCCAGGTCCACATCCTGTTTCACGCGCTGCCCGAGACCGATCCGGCCTACCACGCGCTGCGGGCGTTGGTGCGGGTGCTCGACGACGGAATGTCGACCCGGCTGCACTATCAGATCTGCGATCAGAAGGGCCTGGCCTACTCGGTGGCGGGGACGTTGCACTCGTACCACGACGCCGCGCTGCTGGAGATCGACGCCGCCTGCGCGCACCCCAAGCTGGCGGCGCTGGTGACCGAGGCGCTGGGTATGCTGGGCAGGTTTCGCGACGAGCCGGTGGCGGAGGACGAGCTCGACAAGACCAAGCGGCGCTTCGTGGCCGACATCGAGGCCTGCTACGACGATCTCGACGGCCTGTCGAGCTGGTTCGGCGGCACCGAGCTGTTCGGGCGCGCCGACACGCAGGAGAATCGGGCGCGCGCGCTGGCCCGCGTGCGACCGAGCGACATCCAGGCCGTCGCCCGGCGGGTGTTCCGCCCCGAGAACCTGTCGGTGACCGTGGTCGGCGCGCTGACCCCGACCCAGGCGCGCAAGGTCGAGAAGATCGTCCGCGAGTTTCGCTGAAAGCTACTCGACCTTCTTGCTCTTGTGCTTCGCACCGCCGCCCGCTGCCGCAGCCGGGGTGACCTCGACGGCCAGGGCGAGCGTCTCTTTGACCGGTTTGCAGGCCTGCTCCTGGCAGATCACGAAGCGGGCTTCGGCGGCGATGCTCTGCTTACCGGCCGCGGTGGCGGAGATCGCGATGTCGAAGCGCGCGCTGTCGACGGTGGTGGCGGCCAGGTCGGCCCGGGTCAGCTTGGCCTTCTTGACCGACAGGCCGGCGGGCGGCGTCAGCGCCAGATTGATCGGCGCTTCCGGGTTGACGTGCCAGCCGCTCTTGGCCTTGATGGTCAGGCTGGCGGTCGCCGTCGCCCCAACCGCCACCTTGGGCGTCTTCTGGACGATCTCGTAAAGGGCGTCTCCGGCCCGCGCCGCGGTCACCCCTGCGGTCAGCGTGCCAGTCAGGATCGAGAGTGCGAGAACGCGTCGAATCATCGTCGGTGCCTCACGATCTAGCGTAGCACGCCGCCGCCGCGGAATAGATCCGGTTCCGGCGCCCATGGTATGGGAGGCGATGCGCTCCGCATTTTTAACTTTCGCCGCCTGGCTGGGGGGCTCGCTCGGTGCGGCGCTGCTGGCGTCGCCGACGCCGGCCTTCGCCAACGGCGCGGTGACCGGCACGATCCACATCGCGACGCCGGCGCCCAAGGTCGCCCCGCACCCGGTGGTGAAAGACGGCAGCGTGTGCGGCCGCGAGGCGGCCAACGAATCGGTGGTTGTCGGCAAGTCGGGCTGCCTGCGGAACGTGGTGGTCTTCGCCAACGACGTGCGCTTCGCGGGGAAGCCGGCGCCGGTCGAGGGGGCTGTGCTCGACCAGAGGAAGTGCCGCTACGCGCCGCACGTACAGGCATTGACGGTCGGCACGCCCCTGTCCCTGATGAACAACGACGCGGTCCTGCACAACGTCCATGCCAACTCCGACGGCCTGACGGTGTTCAACGTCGCGATGCCGATCAAGGGACAAAAGCTCCCCATCCCAATGCGCAAGGCGGGGCTCATGAAGCTGCAATGCGACGCCGGGCACACCTGGATGAACGGGTGGATCTACGTTTTCGACCATCCGTACTTCGCGGTCACCGACGACGCCGGCCACTTCACGATCAAGGACCTGCCGCCCGGCGAGCACACCTTGGAGCTCTGGCACGAGCCGGCCGACGGCACCGGCGCCGGCGTGCGGACGACGACCAAGGTCACCATCCCCGACGGCGGCGTGGCGCGGGTCGAGCTCACGATGAAGCTTTGACCCCGCCGCCTTCGGACGTCGCGCTATTTCTTGTGCATGGCGTCGAGCGCTTCGACCACCTTGGGCAGGTTCTGCAGCATGCCGTCGAGCACCGGCTTCGGAACCTTGGGATCCGGGATCGGGTTGTGCACAGCCGGGATGGTCTTGAGGAACGCGAAGACCGCCTCGAGGTCGTCGTCGGTCATGTTGCGGAACTCGGCCCACGGCATCGGCGGCAAGATCGGACGCCCGGCCGCGCCGAGGTGTAGCCCCTTGCGCATGGCGTTCACGAACATCTCCTCCGTCCAGTTGCCGATTCCGGTCTCCTTGTCGGGCGTCAGGTTCGCCGAGTAGACCGTGCCGAAAGGGAGCTTGAAGGACGTGAAGGTCGCGCCGATGAACGCCAGATCGGTCTTGGGATCGATTTTGGCTTGCGGCTCCGGCGCGCCCACCGGATGGCCCGACAGAAAGCGGGTGTGATCGGGCACGGGCATTCCGAGATCTTTGTTGAACACCCAGGGGGTGTGGCAGTCGTTGCAGCCGGCGAAGGAGACGATGTAGCGACCCCGCTCGACCGGGTCGTCCTTGACCTTGGCGGCCTTCTCGCATTTGGCGTCCTTCCCATTTTTCGCCATCGCCGCGCCGAGCAGCGCGACCGAAACACCTGCCGCGACCGCTGCCGTTCCGAACCAGTGCCCTCGTCTCATGGGATCTCCTTCTGCTGGGTGAGGTCGGCACGGTGCCAAGCTCAACCGCAGGGTGTCAATTAAGAGTGTGGCGGAGGTCACCTTTTCTACGCGACGCAGCATGTGCGATTTGACCGGCGAGGTAGGATGATGTAGGTTTGCGTGGAAATCATGAATACGAAACGGATTTGGCGGCGGGAAGTGGAAGAGAAGCGGGGCCGGACGCGGGTCCCGGCGGACTTTTATGCGGTCGAGCTGTCGGAGGGTGGTCGCTACCTGCGGCGCATCACCAACATCTCCGGTGACGGCCTGCTGCTGCACAGCCCACTGGCCGACGAGCAGCCCGGGCAGGTCATCCACCTCGAGCTTCCGCTTCGGCGCGGGGAGACGCCCCTGACCGTCGAGGGCGAGGTGGTCTACGTGACCGATCGCGGCCAAGTCGGCGTCCACGTGACGTCGACCCGGCTTCCGGTCGATGGGCTCGGCGGGCTCGAAGCTCTTTAGACAACCGGCCCGCCTAAGTTACACTCGGGCCATGGCCCTCATCGACAAGCCCGAACGCGCGCGACAGCTGGCGCGTGCCATCGCCTCGGACCTCTCGATGTATCACGAGAAGAAGATCATCGAAGGCGTCGAGCGGGACACCCTGTTCGACGTCATGCGCGACGAGATCGAAGAGGGGCGCACGCTCTACAAGAGCCGCGTGACGCCGGAGATCTTCGGGCAGGGGATCTACGACCGCGCGCTGGTCGACATGCTGCTCAAGGCGCGGGGCAGCGTCAAGTCGAAGATCTGG
>DASRLC010000169.1:0-11725 GCA_035648655.1 Polyangia bacterium | reverse complement strand
CGTCGGCAGCACGTCGCGGGCGCCGCCGGCGTCGGCGCCCGCGACGTGCTGCCGACGTTCGAAGCGATGCTTCACGGCGGAGATCGGGCGGCCCGAGAAGCGGCGGTGGCCGGCATTGGCGAGCTGCCCGATCCGGGCGAGACCGGCTTTCGGCTGCTCGGCGAGGCGATCGGCTCGCGCAGCGAATCGTTGCGAACGGCCGCTGCCCACGCCTTCGGCCGTCTGGCCGAGCGGGAGCCGGCCCGGGTGGCGCCCTATCTGGAACGGGCGGTTCGCGATCCGGCCTACGACGTGCGCAGCGCGGCGCTGCCGGCGCTGGCGCTGGTCTGGTCGCGCCAGCTCGATCCCCACACGCTCGGCCGCACGCTGATCACCTCCGACGGCGACAGCACCCGCCGCTTCGTCGCGCTGGAGGCGCTGGTGGTCATCGGACAGCGCCCGGCGCCGGCGGCGGCGCGCGCGGCCGCGCGGCAGGAGATCGATCGCGTCGCGGAATCTGGCCCGGTGCTGGCCCGCCTGGCCGCGCAGATCGGCCGCAGCTTCATCGACGCCCCGCCGGCCGACCTGCACCTGTTCATCGAGCGCCTCTTCGGCGGCTGAGCGCCAGGCTCCGGCTAAGGGCAGATGTCGCTGCAGAGCTGGTCCGGCTGCCAGCCGTCGGAGCAGATCACCTCGCGGCCGTGATCGTAGTGGTCGTCGAAGAACTGCCGGAAGGCCACCGGATCGAAGCAATCTGCGCGCAGCGTCCAGGTCCAGGCCGAAGCGGCAAAACGAACGCCGACCAGCGTCGGGTCGGGCATCAGGATGATCCGGTCCTTGCCGAGCGTCGGGGCGCAGTCGGCGTCGAGCGGCAGCCCCGCGATGAAGCTCTGGATGTTGGCGACGTCGTCGTCGCAGCCGTCGGGGCAGTTGTAGACGATCACGATCGCGCCGTGCTCGAGCGAGTGAACCAGGTTTCCCCACGGGATCGGCGCGGTGTAGGTCTGGTAAGCCGCCCAGCAGGTGTAGTGGTTCCCCGACGAGGGGGGCGACGTCAGGTAGTCGGTGGCGTCCATACAGGAGATGTGGGTCGCCCCTTCGTCGGGATGCGCCTCGATGGTGGTCGTGCATTGGCCGCCTTCAATCACCTGCGCGTCGCCGGCGGCGTCGGGAAGCGTCTCGTGGGCGTCGGCGGGTCTCGACGCGTCGAGCTCCGTCAGCGTCGCGCGCCCACAGCCGGCCGTCAGCGCGAGGCCGAGCGCCAACGCGCTAGCGCCGGCGGCTGGCCATGGCCCGGTCGATCTCACGCTGACTCTCCCGCTTCTTGGAATCTTCACGTTTGTCCCAGCTCTGCTTGCCGTGCACGAGCGCCAGCTCGGCCTTGACCATCCCTTTCTTCTCATACAGCGACAGCGGCACCAAAGTGTAGCCCTTCTCGCGGACCTTGCTGACCAGCCGATCGATCTCACTGCGGTGCAGGAGCAGCTTGCGCTTGCGCCGGGGATCGTGGTTGCGCCCGTGGGCGAAGGCGTAGACGCCGATGTCCATCTGGTGCAGCCAGGCTTCGCCGCGATCGACGTCGGCGAAGGCGTCGACGAGGGTGACCTTGCCGGCGCGGATCGATTTGACCTCCGATCCGGCCAGCACGATCCCCGCCTCCAAAGTCTCGTCGACGTGGTATTCGTGACGCGCGCGTTTGTTGCGCGCCAACACCTTCACGGCGTCGGCGGCGTTCGTAACCTTGGACATCGACGGCCAAGCCTACAACGTGCAGAGTCCCCTGCGGGAGGTCAGATGACGGGCGCGATATTTTGTCTCTTACTGCAGCAGATCGATCCGGCGGCGCTCGAAAAGGCCATGGCGGCCGATGCCGCGGCCAAAGGCGCGTCCCCTCCCGCGGGGCAGGTCGCGCCCGCTGTCGGCGCGCCTCCGATCGTCGCCCCCACCGCGAGCGGCACGCCCGCGTCGCCCGCCGAACCGACGGCCGGGCCGGTCTCGGCCGAGGGAAATGCGCCGGCGGTCGCCGCCGGCTGGGCGGTGCAGGAGAACGCCCGCGCGCCCGGAAGCAGCCTGCTCAACCCGGCGCTGTCGTTCATCCTCGACACCTCCTTCGGTTACTACGGCCAGCACACGGGGCAGTTCGATTCGCTGGGCCTGCGCCTGGCGGGCGATGATCCCTCCGAGTCGCGCGAGGGGTTCGGCGTACAAGAGGTCGAGGTCGCGGCCCAGGCGGCCATCGATCCGTACCTGGAAGGGGCGGTGTTCCTGACCGTGCCCAACCTCAATGGGCTGGAGGTCGAAGAGGCCTACCTGGTCACCACCTCGCTCCCCTTCAATCTCCAGATCAAGGCCGGGACGTTCCGCTCGCAGATCGGCCGCAACAACACGCAGCACCTGCACCTGCAGAATTTCACCCGCCGGCCGCTGATGACCGCGCTGCTCTTCGGGCCAGACGGGCTGCGCGGCCCCGGCGCGCAGGCGTCGGTGCTGCTGCCGCTTCCATGGTTCGCGACGCTCTACGCCGAGTCCTTCAGCATCGGCCAGCCGGACGCGGACGATCTCTCGCCCGGTGTTTCGACCTTTGGCGGCGGCGTGCGCCTTGGTCCCTCCAACCTGACCTACACCGCAGAGCTGGAGCAGTTCTGGGCGCCCGGCGAGTCGCACTCGATCTTCCTGGGCCTGAACTTCGCGACCGGCCGTTCATTCAATTGCCTGGCCACGACGACCACCTGCCTGCCCGTCGAAACCCAGCGCAGCTTTCTCTACGGCGGCGATCTCTACTACAAGTGGAAGCCGCCGAACGTGTCGCGGACCTATCTGAGCCTGCAGTGGACCACCGAGTTCTTCGTGCGTGTGCTGGCCGAAGGCGGTCCGACCACGGGAGCCGGCTACAGCGACGTCGTGTTGCAGTTCGCGCGCCGCTTCTATCTGGGATGCCGGTTCGATCTGGTGGGCGCGCCGGGAACGCCTGTCGCAACGTCCGATGACGCCCGCCTGCCGCGCCGCTACGGTTACGCCGCCTCGCTGACCTTTGCCCCCAGCGAGTTTTCGCGGATCCGGCTCTACGGCCAGGAGCTGGCCGGCCCCGGCGTCCCGAACACGACGGTCGGTTTCCTGCAGGCCGAATATTCCATCGGCGCCCACGGCGCCCACCCGTTCTAGCCTCGGAGATCCCATGCGTTCCATCCGCAAGATTCCATTTCTGGTGGCGCTCGCCGCCGGCGCCCTCGCCGGCGCGCGGCCGGCCGAGGCCAAGCTGCGCGTGGCCGCCTCGATCGAGACGTTGGCCGATCTCTGCCGGCAGATCGGCGGCGATCGCGTGGTGGTGACCTCGCTGTCGCACGGCTACCAGGATCCCCACTTCGTCGAGGCCAAGCCCTCGCTGGTGCTGACGCTCAACCGGGCGGACGCCCTGGTCTACGTGGGCCTCGATCTCGAGATCGGCTGGCTTCCGCCGTTGGTCCAGCAGTCGCGCAACGAGCGCATTCAGCGCGGGCAGGTCGGTAACATCGACGCTTCGACCGCCATCAAGGTGGAGGACGTACCGAACATCCCGGCCGATCAGCTGCGCGCGATGGGCGACATCCACCCGCTCGGCAACCCGCACTACTGGATCCCGCCCAAGAACGCGCGCGGGATCGCGCGGCTCCTGGCGCAGCGCTTCGCCGAGATCGACTCGCCCGGAACGGCCGCCTACCAAGCCGCGCTGGCGGTCTTCGAGCGCCGCCTCGACGCCAAAGAGAAAGAATGGGCCAAGGTCGCGGCCCCGTTGCGCGGCATCAAGGTCGTCACCTACCACAAGAGCTGGTCGTACGTGGCCGGCTGGCTCGGGATGCAGGAGGTCGGCTACATCGAATCGAAGCCCGGCATTCCGCCGACCGCCAGCCACACGGCGCAGCTCATCGATCTGATGCGCAAGTCCAACGTGCGGCTGGTGATCGTCGAATCCTTCTACCCGTCGAATTTGGCGCGCTTCGTGGCCGAGAACGGACATGCGCGTCTGGTGGTGGCCCCCTCCGACGTGGGCGCGACCCCGGCGATCAAGAGCTACTTCGACCTCGTCGACGCGGTACTGGCGGTCCTGACGGCGCCGTAGTCGCCCGCCGCGGGGATCGAGGGTAGACGCGAGGCCTCTTAGGGTCCTTTTTCTCAGTGGCATTGTGTTTGCTTGACGTTGTGCCTCTAGATGACCAGGTCGTCGGTTGGTAGAGGTGTAGGTAGGTTCGCCGTCCTTCAGGCTTTGGCCGGGCTCGCCGTCGTGCCGGCAGGCTGTTCTCTGGCCTTCGTCAATGGCCCGCCTCCCAATCACCAAAAGCTGGCGTACTTCGACTGCAGTTCCAGCCGCGCGCTGCCGACGCTAGATCTTCTGGTGGCTGGCGCGGCAGCGGTGGACGCAATCCCAGGGGTGGCCGGCGGCGCTTCGGGGCTGTCTTCGAGCCGCGCCAACCTGGCGGTCTTCGGCACCGAGGCCGCACTCTTCGCGGCCTCGGCCATCTACGGCTACAGCAAGACGGCCGAGTGCCGGGAGGCCCAGAGCGACATGCTCAAACGCGCGGCGCAGACGCCCACTGTGGCCTATCCGCCCGGGTATGGGGGACCCTACGCGCCGGTCCCGGGCAGGGCTGGGTACGCGGCGCCGCCGTCCTATGATCCGTGGGTCACGCCGCCACCGGCCCCGGCGCCTCCGCCGCCGATACTGAGCCCCATTGGCCCGCTGCCGCCGGCCGGGCCCGCTGCGTCACCTCGCTCCACCGATCGACCGATCCCCCCGTCGGGAAAGGACGTACAATGACGTACTGCCAAAATGCTTGGCGGCCCGTGCGGACCCTGACATCCGTGTCCGAATTTCACCGTCGTCTGTCGTTTCCCTGAGGTCGCGGGCCGTTTCACGCGGCCCGCGCGCGGTCTCTGTCTTGCAAATCCATCGCCCCGACATGCACACGAGGACAAAAGCCATGAAATCAGCTTCCCGCCGGGTCCACGGTTTCTTCGCGATCGGCGCCGCCGCGCTCGCCTGCCTGGTTGTCGCGCCGGTGGCGCAGGCCGCGCCGCCGCCCCGGCTGCAGGTGGTCGCGGTGTTTCCGCCCTCCGGCGACAACGTTGCGCCCGACCTGCTGCGGGCCGCCCGCGACATCTTGAAGGATCATCTGCAGCGGGCGGGGACGTACACCGTTGTCGAGCCCCCGGTACCGGCGACACCACCGTCGACGGCCGACGAGCCGACGCCTGTGCAAGCGGCTCAAGCCGCCAGCGCACTGGGCGCCGAGATCGCGGTGGTCCTGCGCATCGCCCACTTCGGAAACTCCGCGCGGATACGGCTCACATCGTACTCGGCGGCCACGGCGCAGGTCGTCTACTGGGACAGCATCTTGATCAATGGCGGCCCCGACGAGATGGACGTGGCAATCCAGCGTCTCGTTCACGGTATGCAGGTGGGCAAGCCAGTGCGCGAGAGCGCCGAGCTGGAGACGGTCACCGACCGGGAGACCCAGACGCTCAATCGCCGTGAGGCCAACAAGTCGTTCGGCGTCCACCTCTTCACGTTGCTGCCGACCAGCTCGGCGGGCAGCTCGTTCACGGCGGTGCCGGCGGGCGGGATCTTCTGGCTCTACGACGCGCGATCGTGGATGGCCGACATCTCGCTCGACATCGGCGGTCACAACGGGACCACGCTGGTCGACGCCGCGATCGGCGGCTACTACCCCTTCTTACGAGAGGACTTCACGCCCTACATCGGCGGCGTGGTGCGGTGGGCCGACATGAACCTGGGCGGCGCGGGCGCCAGCGGGCTCAGCTTTCAGCCCACCGCCGGGATCCTGCTCGGGCGGCTGTCCTCGGTGCAGATGCGCGGCGAGGTGGGTTACTTCTTCAACACCTTCGGCGAGCTCGGTCCACCCGATCCGACCACCGGCGTGGTTTCGACCCACACCAACTACGGCCAGGGCTTCGTCATCTCGCTCGGGCTCGGGTTTTAGGACTAAACGGCGCGGGCCAGCGCGAGCACGTGGACCCTGGCCGCGCCGGCCTGCAGCAAGGCCGCGGCGCACTCGCTGAACGTGGCGCCGGTCGTGAAGACGTCGTCGACCAGCAAGACGCGCCGGCCCCGCAAGCGGGCGGTGTCGCTGACCAGGAAGGCGCCCGCCACCTCGGCCAGGCGGGCCGCCGGTCCGGCGTGCCCCAGCTCGCGCGTGGGCCGCGTCCGGTGCAACAGATGCCGTTCCAGGCGGGGCAAGTCGTCCACCGGGCACAGCGACGGCGCGCGGGAGAGTCCCACCAGCGCCCAGCGCGCCAACTCGAGCGCCTGGTTGAAGCCGCGCCGGCGGAGCTTGTGCGCGTGCAGCGGAACCGCGACCACCGCGTCGCTCGGTTGAAACCGCCCGCGCGCCAGCGCCTCGGCCAACGGTTGCACCAGCAGGCGCGCCAGGCGCCGCGCCAGATACCGGCGCCCGCCATGCTTCATCCGCATCAGCGCCTCCGCCAGCGCCTCACCATACTCGAACCCGCCGGTCGCGCCGGCGAACGGGAACGGGACGCGCCGGCAAGTGCGACAGAGTCGGGCGTCATTTTCCAGTGTCCAGGCGGCCGCCCGACCGTCGGGTTGAAACATCGGCAGGGCGCAGCCCGGACAGACGCCGCAGAGCGGATTGATCGACAGGTTACAGGGCGCGCAGAACAGCACCTGGTCGGCCACTGGCCGGTCGCAGGCCGCACACACCGCCGGCCACAACGTCTGAAGCGCGCCGTCGATGAGCGCATGAAACGACCGGGAGGGCAGCGCCATGCGCCCCTTATCGGGGCGCGGCGTACAGGGTTGCTACTCCGGCGCGTAGAGGCCGCGGCGCAGGTAGGTCGGCTTGTCGAACTCCGACTCTTCGACGCCGAGCTCGTCGGGCGTGCGCGGCTGTTGTGGCGAGGCGCGCCGGACCAGCGGCGCGGTGCCGGAGGTCGGCGGCCGGATGATCGGTCGCTCGGCCGGCGTCCACTCCGATCCCGACGACGGCGCCGCCTGTGCCGGCGTCCCCATGCCGGCCGGGGGCACCTGTTCGAGGTGCAGATAGAAGTCCTCGTCGATGTTGATGGTCTCGCTCGCCTCGCCGGGGCGTGGCGCGGGCGCGGTGTAACCGCCGCGCGGCGTGGGGATCGACGTCCAGGGCGCGGTCGGTTGCGACGATACGGTTTGCCCGTGCGCCATGCCCGAAGGCTGCATCGGGAGCGCCATCTGGCCGTCACGCCCGCGCGCCACCGAGCCGCGCACGTTCATGGGGGCCGGCTGGTCTTGCGCGTGCGCGGCGAAGCCGGTCGCGATGACCGTGATGCGGACCTGATCGCCCGCGTGCGCGTCGATCACCGAACCGAAGATGATGTTGGCATCGGGGTCGGCCGCCTCGGCGATCAGGCTGCAGGCCTCGTTCATCTCGGCCAGCGTCAGATCGGGTCCGCCCGTGATGTTGAGCAGAATTCCGGTCGCACCGTTGATCGACACGTCCTCCAGCAGCGGCGAGCTGATGGCCTGCTGCGCCGCCTCGATGGCGCGCTTGTCGCCGGTCCCCATGCCGGTGCCCATGAGCGCGCGGCCCATGCCCGTCATGATGGTCCGCACGTCGGCGAAGTCGACGTTGATGAGGCCCGGCGCGATCACCAGATCGCTGATGCCGCGCACGGCGTTCAGGCAGACGTTGTCGACCATCGCGAAGGCATCCTTGAGCGTCATCTTCATGCCGGCCAGCGACACCAGGCGATCGTTCGGGATGACGATCAGCGCGTCGACGGCCTTTCCCAGCTCGGCGATGCCGGCGGCGGCCTTCTTCTTGCGCTGAGAGCCTTCGAAGGCGAACGGCTTGGTCACCACGCCGACGGTCAGCGCCCCGCAGTCGCGCGCGATCTGCGCGATGACCGGGGCCGCGCCGGTGCCGGTGCCGCCGCCCATCCCCGCGGTCACGAACACCATGTCGGCGCCGGTCAGTGCCTCGGCGACGCGCGAGGCGTCCTCCAGCGCCGCGGCGCGCCCGATCTCCGGGTTGGCGCCAGCGCCCAGACCCTTGGTCAGGTTGCGGCCGAGGTGCACCTTGATGCCGGCCAAGCTGGCCTCCAGCACCTGGCAGTCGGTGTTGGCCACGATGAAGTCGACGCCTTCGACGCCGGCCTCGATCATCGTGTTCAATGCGTTCCCGCCCCCACCGCCCACGCCGACCACCTTGATGACGGGACGTCCGGGACCCTGCGCTTCGTCGTCAAATTCGAGCATTGGGACTCCTCAAACTATCGATCCCATGACCAGCGCCCCGACGCTAATTTTTGACCACTTTTTTTGTGGTCGGGCTGGCAAGCACGCTCAGAACGCGCTCGAGAGCGTGCGGCGCAGACGGGAAAAGAGGCCGCGCTTCTGGGGAACGTCGGTGACGCGGGTGCTGTCCTGCCGCGCGACGCCGTACTGGACCAGGCCGACGGCGGTCGAGAAGGTCGCGTTGCGGACCACCTCGGCCAGGCCGCCGACGCCTTTGGGCACGCCACGGCGCACGGGGATCCCCAGGATCTCCTCGCCCAGCTCGGTCATTCCGGCGATCTGCGTGGTGCCGCCGGTCAGCACGGCGCCCGAGGCCAGCAGATCCTCGCAGCCCAGGCGGACAATCTCCGCCTTGACGAACGAAAGGATCTCCTCGATGCGGGGCTGGATGATGTCGCGGCAGAGGGTGTGGCGCGACAGCACGCGCGGGGCGCGGCCGCCGACCGAGGCCACCTCCAGCGTCTCGTCCTCGCCGACCATCGACGACAGCGCGCAGCCGGAGCGGATCTTGATCTTCTCGGCCTCGTGGGGCGGCGTGCGCAGGCCGAAGGCGATGTCGCTGGTCAGCTGGTGGCCGCCGATCGGAATGACGCTGGTGTGGGCGACCGCGCCGTCGGTGAAGATGGCGATGTCGGTGGTGCCGCCACCGATGTCGATGAGCGCGACCCCCAACCCCTTCTCGTCGTCCTCCAGGACCGCTTCGCCCGAGGCCAGCGGCTCGAGCACGATGTCGAGCACCTCGAGGTCGCAGCGGGTGCAGCACTTGATGATGTTCTGCGCGGCGGCGGCCGCGGCGGTCACGATGTGAACGCGCGCCTCCAGGCGCACGCCGCACATGCCGAGCGGCTCGCGGACCCCGTCCTGCCCGTCGATCTTGTACTCCTGCGGGAGCACGTGGACGATGTGGCGGTCGACCGGCAGCGCGATGGCGCGCGCCAGCTCCAGCACCTTGCCGACGTCGGTGGCGCGGACCTCTTTGTCCTTGATGGCCACCGTTCCGGTCGAATTGACCCCCTTGATGTGACCGCCCGCGATGCCCACGTAGACCTGCGAGATCTCGCAGCCGGACATGCTCTCGGCCTCTAGGACGGCCTGTTTGATCGACGCGACGGTCGAGTCGATGTTGACGATCACGCCCTTTTTCAGGCCGCGCGAGGGGTGGGTGCCGACGCCGATGATGTCGAGGCCGTCGGGTCCGATCTCGCCTACGACGGCGGCGATTTTGGTGGTCCCGATGTCGAGACCCACGATGATGTCGGACGATCTCCTGGGCATGCGCCGCTAATCTTCGCCGCGTTTGCCCGGGACCCGAAATTTTTTGCTCGCCGCCACCGGCGGCGCCTGGGCCGTGGAGGGCTTGAGTCGGAGCGTGACGCGTTCCGACGGGGCGCCGTCGAGGAAGACCGTCGTCAGCGCGGCCGGTCCCCCCGGACCGAGCGCCGCCAAGATGCGATCGAGCGCGGCCAGCTTGCGATCCCATTCGCCCCGGCCGAGGCGAATCTCACCGCCACCGTCGAGGAGCACGGCGGTGAAACCGGTCCGCGCGTCGAGGTGGATCTCCGACAGCTTGGGGCGCGGCGATTGAATGGGGCCCTCCATCGGGGGCGCCTCGGGCGCGGCGGCCCGGTCACCGCTATAGACCGCCAGCAGGCCCAGCGCTTCTCGGAAGGCGGCCTCACTGGTCGGACGCATGGCCGCGTACTTGTCGCGGGTGATGCCGGTCAGGACGGTCAGCCCGTCGGCCTCTTCGGAGGTAGCGCGTTTGAAGGGGTGACCGGCCGGGTCGAGCAGGTAGAGCGCGCCGAGGAGCGCGCTGGCGACGGCGCGCCGCTCGCTCACCTCGATGGCCAGCGTCGAGGGGAGCTCTCGCCGCACGCGGGCCGACACCACCCAGGGGTCCGCCGTCAGGCGCGCGGCCACCAGGTCGGGGTCGACCGCCAGCAGACGATCGCCCAGGTGAACCCCGGCCAGCGCGCGCAGATCGTCGGCCGACACGTGCGCCGTGGGACCGACGCGGATGTCGCGCACGGCGAAGCGCGGCGAAGCGATCACGTGTCGGATCGCCTGCCGACCCGCCAGCGCGGCTCCGCCCAGGAACGCCACCACCGCCAGCACCTTGCCGAGGAAGATCAGCTTGCGCGCCAGACTCCGCAGCAGGTCGGCCAGCCAAGGCGCGATCGACGGGCGCGTCGCCAAGATTCGGCGGTTGCTGCGCCGGCGAAAGAAGCCCCGCCGGGGCGGCGTCCGTTCGACCGCGATCGTCCGGTCGGCCACTTGCACCTGTGCCGCCCGTCCGTTCAGGGCGCGTCTCCCCGCTGGCCGAGGGCCGCCAACAGCTCGGCCGGCACAGCGGTGATGTCTCCGGCGCCCAGGCAGAGGATCAGATCGCCGGGGCGCGCCGCCGCCACCAGCGCGCCGGTGAGCGCCGGTCGCGCGACGTGGCGCACCGCCGCGCCCCCCGGGAAGGTGGCCAGCAGCGCGCGGGCGTCGGCGCCCGGGATGGGGGACTCGCCAGCTGGGTAGACGTCGGTCAGGATCACCTCGGCCGCGCCGGCCAGCGCCGGCGCGAAGTCACCCAGCAGATCGCGCGTGCGGGTGTAGCGGTGGGGCTGGAAGGCGACCAGCAAGCGCCGACCGTGCAGCCGCGCCGCCGCGATGGTGGCCGCCAGCTCGGTCGGGTGATGCCCATAGTCGTCGACCACCAACACGCCGCCGGCCTCGCCCCGCACCGAGAAACGCCGGTCGACGCCCTGAAAATTGGCCAGCGCCTGGCCGGCTTGCGCGAACGGCACGCCCAGAAAATCGGCCACGCACAGCGCGCCCAGCGCGTTTTCGGCGTAGTGGACGCCGGGCATCCGGACCCGCGCCTCGCCGTGCAGGCGATTGCGCACCCGAATGCGAAAGCGGGTGCCGGTCGGGCCGGCCTCCAGGATCTCGCCACGCCAATCCCCGGTCGCCAGGCCGTAGGTGGTGTGCCGCTTGGTCAGGCGCGGCGCGAGGCGCGCCGCGGTGGGGTTGTCGGCGCCGATCACGACCAATCCATAAAACGGCACCTTCTCCGCAAAGTCTAAAAATGCGTCGAAAAGGGCGGCCTCGGTCCCGAAGTGGTCGAGGTGCTCGCGGTCGATGTTGGTCACCAGGGCCACGGTCGGGAACAGGTGGCGGAACGAGCCATCCGATTCGTCGGCCTCGGCGACCAGGATCTGGCCCTGGCCGAGGCGGGCGTTGGAGCCGAAGGCGCGCGCCTGGCCGCCGATGACGGCGGTCGGATCGAGCCCGGCCTCGGTCAGGATCACCGCGATCATCGTGGTGGTGGTGGTCTTGCCGTGGCTGCCGGCGACCGCGACGCCGTCTTTGACGCGCATGAGCTCGCCGAGCATCTCGGCGCGCGGGATGACCGGGATGTCACGCGCGCGGGCGGCGGCGACCTCGGGGTTATCGGCGTGGACCGCGCTCGAGATG
>DASRLC010000168.1:0-2039 GCA_035648655.1 Polyangia bacterium | reverse complement strand
GGTGGGAACCGGAGGCTCTTCCGGTAGCGGCGGTAAAGGCGGCACCTCGGGGGTCGGCGGTCTGGGCGGGGCCGCCGGACTGTCCGGAGTCGCCGGCACCACGGGGACGGCCGGTACGCGCGGAATCGGCGGCAGCCCGAGCGTCGACGCAGGCACGGCCGACGCGTCCCCACCGGTGCCTGGAACCACGCCGCCCGTCACGCCCCGCTGGGCATTCGAGCCGTGGGCCTGGGAAGACAATACGAACACGCAGCAATCGACTGAATCGGTGATTAGCGGTTACATCAGCCGTCAAATTCCCGTGGGCGCGGTCATCGTCGACAGCCCCTGGGAGACCACCTTCAACACGTTGATCTGGGATACGACCCGCTATCCGTCGCCGAACGCCATGATCTCCGGGTTTCACGCCGAGGGCGTCAAGGTCGTGATGTGGCTGGTGGCTATCGTCGATACCGATGCGCCGCAATATCAAACCGTCAAAACCCAAGGCTACGGTGTAAACGGTGACGCCAATGGCACCTGGTGGAAGGGGACGGGGATTCAGATTGACGTCACCAATCCGGCGGCGGCCACCTGGTGGAACGGCCTGCTCGGCGGCGTGCTCGCCGACGGGATCGACGGCTGGAAGCTGGATCGAGGCGCCGATTACTTCGGCGACCCGATCAAGACGGCGGCTGGAACGATCTCGGCGACGGAATTCAAGAAGCGCCTCTCGGCCGATTTCTTCGACGATACGACCGCCACCAATCCGAACGGGATCGTTTTGGTGAGGCCGTATTCGGCGGCCCAGGGCTTGATCGGATCCGATCTTTCGAAGTGTTCGGTCGGATGGGTCGGGGACCACGACGGCGGCTTTGGCGGCATCGCCACGCAATTGAGCGACATCTACACCTCGGCCCAGATAGGGTACGGCGCGCCGGGGGTCGAAGTCGGCGGCTACGTGAATCCGCCCAGCAAGGACTCGCTGATTCGCTACGCCGAGTTCGGGGCGCTGACGCCGCTCATGGAAAACGGCGGCACCAACGGTGGACTGAGCCAGCATCTGCCCTGGTACTGGGATGCCCAGACCGTCGCGATCTACCAATACTTCGCGACGCTCCACAGCGAGCTCGGCTCTTACAACTTCAGCTACGAGGTCGATGCGCACTTGACAGGCAAATCCGTCATCCGCCAATCCGACATCGCCCGCGCTCAACATCTGCTCGGTGATCAGATCTTCGCGTCCGTCATCACGACCAACGTCACCACCAAGTCGGTGACCTTTCCGGCCGGAGCGAGCTGGATCGACTACTGGAACGAAACCACGGTCTACGCCGGCGGCTCTACCACCCAGTACAGCGCGCCGCTGGCTCAGTACCCGATCTTCATCAAGGCGGGCGCCATCATTCCGTTGGATGTGAAGACGGCGATTACCGGGCACGGCGACACGACCTCTGCTGGCAAGACCACCCTCGCGATTTACCCGGAAGGCAAGAGCAGCTTCACCTTTCACCGGCCAACCGGCGACGGCACGGCCTACACGGACGCGGTGATCGGGATCGACGCCACCAGCGGGACCATCAGCGTGGCCGGTGCGCAGGCCACCGCTTACCGGCTGAGGGTGAAGAGCATGCAGGCGCCCACCGGCGTCACCGGCGCCGATACCTGGTCCTACGACGCCACCAACAAGGTGGTGGTCGTAGACAAGCAAGGCGCCACGTTCACCATCGTCGTCGCCGGGCTCAAAGGCTACCCGTGAACCGCTCGGGCCTTCTGCGCGCCGGGCTGGTCGCCGCGATCGCTGCCGGCTGCTCCTCCGGCAAGCCGTCTTCCGACGGCGGCGCGGCGGGCGGCCAGGCTGGTACGGCGGGCGCCGCCAATGCGGCGGGAGCTTCGGGCAAGGCCGGGGGCTCGGGCGGTATGACCGGCGCCAGCGGGCACGGCGGCAGTGCCGCGGGTGGCGCGTCCGGCGCGGTGGGACGGGGCGGCACCACCGGTACGGCCGGTGTTGGCGGTTCGACGGGGAGCGCCGGTTCGGCGGCGGCTGGGGCGGGCGGGAC
>DASRLC010000167.1:0-6508 GCA_035648655.1 Polyangia bacterium | reverse complement strand
CGGCGCCAGCGCGACGAAGAAGCCCGGCGCGTTCGGCGCCGGCCGCCAAGGGGGTGCGCTACCGGCGGTGCGGCAACCAGATCGATCACGCCGCTTGCAACTGGGCGATCCCCGAGACGGACGACCATCGCTACTGCCGGGCCTGTCGCCTCAATGAGATGATCCCCAACCTCGGCGACCCGGCGGCGAGCGCCGGCTGGATCAAGCTGGAGATCGCCAAGCGGCGGCTGGTCTACACGCTGATGGGGCTCGGTCTGCCAATCGAATCTCGGGTCGAGCTGCCCGACTGCGGCCTGGCGTTCCGCTTCCTGCAGGACGAGCCGGGGACCGAAAAAGTATTCACCGGGCACACCGACGGCCTCATCACCATCAATATCGCCGAGGCCGACGCCCCTTTTCGCGAGAAGACCCGCCAGGAGCTGGGCGAGACCTATCGAACCCTACTGGGGCATTTTCGGCACGAGATCGGCCACTACTACTGGGACCGCTTGATCAGCCGCAGCCCGTGGAAAGATCGATTTCGCGACCTGTTCGGCGACGAGAGCGCGGACTATGCCGAAGCGGTCAACGCCCACTATCAACGCGGCGCGCCGGGCGATTGGCCGCTGCGCTTCGTCAGCTCGTACGCCTCGATGCACCCCTGGGAGGACTGGGCCGAGAGCTGGGCCCATTACCTGCACATGGTCGACACGCTGGAGACGGCACGCAGCTTCGGCCTCGCGCTGCGACCCAAACCCGAAGGCGGCGCGCGCCGGCCGGAGAGCCACACGCGCCGGCTGGACTTCGACGACTTCGACGACCTGATGGGGGCCTGGGTGCCGCTGACGATCGCCATGAACAGCTTGAACCGCAGCATGGGACTGGCCGATTCGTACCCCTTCGTGCTGTCGAAAACCGCCATCGCGAAGCTGCGGTTCGTCCACGAGGTGGTCGAAGCGTCCTGAAACCCGTCCGACGACCGCGCACCGAGAGCCCTGGGACTGTGGCGCGCCCTCAGGGAGCCGCGCCACCGATGGCGTTCTTGCCCATCGAATTGTCGACGTGGCCGGCCTCGGTTCCGGTCCCCGACGGGGCCTGCGCCCCGGAGATGCCCAGCTTGGGATCGTTCGGGACGATCACCCCCCGGCGTTTGCTCGGCACGTCCGGCTCCGTCGAGGGGTCGTTGGCCGTGATCACCTGCCGGGCGGCGGCGCTATGGTGCGCGCAGCCACCCAACGCCAAGGACAAAACCAGCCCGGCGACACCCATCGGTCGGCTCATCCATTTATCGTAGGCACGCCCCGGCCGGGTCGCCAGCCCCCTACCGGCCGGGGACGCCCGCCGGCGGCGTCTTCCGCCGCCGGGATGAACCATTTTGGCCCACTCCCGGAACTGTCGAATGAAGAGTTCCGTCCGGCCTCATCCTCGAGGAACACGATGACTTTTAGCTTCCCCTGGCCCTCGCCTTCGCCTTCCCGCTTGCCCTGTCCTTCTGCGGGCCTGCGACTGCTCATGGTCTGCGGGCTCGGGCTCCCCATGGCGATATCGGCATGCTCGTCGTCCGGTGCGGGGTCCACCGGCCCGTCAGCGGGCGCAGCCGGAGTCGGCGCAACCGGCACCGCCGGTCGAACGGGTGCCGCCGGCTCGACCGGCGCCGCCGGCACAGCGGGAACCGCGGGAGGGGCTGCCGCCGTCGGCGGGATCAGCGGAACGTCGGGCGGCAGCGTCGGTTCGGTCGGCGGCTCGTCGGGCGGCTCGTCGGGGACAACCGGCGCCGGAGGCGCCGTCCCCACCGGGCCTTACGCCTGGAAGAACGTTGCGATCGGCGGCGGCGGATTCGTCAGCGGCATCGTCTTCAGCCAGGTGCAAAGCGGCCTGGCCTACGCCCGCACCGACGTGGGCGGCTTCTACCGCTGGGACGGCACGGGCAATCGGTGGATTCCGCTCACCGACGGATATCCCAGCGCCCAGGGAAACTATTTGGGCGGCGAGAGCATCGCGCCCGATCCCATCGACCCGAACGTCGTCTACGCCGCCGGCGGCATGTACGAGTCGAGCGGCAACGGCGTCATCTTGCGCTCGACCAACCAGGGCGCCACCTGGACCGTCAACACCATCGGCGTCCCGATGGGCGGGAACGAGACCGGCCGCGGGATGGGCGAGCGCCTGGCCATCGATCCCAACAACACAGCCAATCTACTGTTCGGAAGCCGCAGCCATGGCCTCTACAAGAGCACCAACTCCGGCAGCTCCTGGACGGCGGTAACGGGCTTCCCGACCAGCGGCGATTCGGCCTACGGGCTACCGGTGATCGTCTTCGACAAGACCGGCGGCAGCGCGGCCGGATCGACGACGATCTACGTGGCCGCCGCGACGAAGAGTGCCGGCAGCAACCTCTACGAGACCACCAACGGCGGCACCAGCTGGGCGATGGTCGCCGGCGGACCATCCGGTCTGATGGTCCACCATGCCGCGCTCGGCAGCGACGACACGCTCTGGCTGGCCTACTCCAGCGACTACGGCCCCTATAACGTCGGCGGCGGCACGCTGAGCGGTCAGGTCTGGAAGCTCGCCGGCGGCACCTGGACCAACGTGACGCCGGCCGCGCCCAACTGGGGCGGCACGGCCGGCGGCATCAGCGTCGACGCGCAGAACCCGCAGCACGTGATCGTGTCGACGCTGGATTGGTACAACCCGGATCGCGTGCTGGCCACCACCAACGGCGGAACGAGCTGGAGCGTGATCGCCCAGCCGCCCACCTCCAGCAAGACCGCGGGCTCGACCTACGACGACAATGGCGCCGCCTATTGGCTCTCGGCCGGGGCGCAGATCGGCACCGGCGCCACCAACTGGGTCGAGGCCGTGGCGCTCGATCCCTTCGACTCGAACCATGCGATGTACGGCACGGGCGCCGGGATCTGGGTGAGCAGCAACCTCGGCAGCGCGACCGGGCAGAGCGGCCAGGGCGTCACCTGGACCTTCCTCGACCAGGGCCTAGAAGAGACGGTCCCCCAATACGCGATGCCGTCCGTCAGCGGCGCCTTCCTGGGAGCGATCGGCGATCTGGGCGGCATGCGGAACACCAACCTGGACGTCTGTTCGACCACCGGCGAATACACCAACCCGATCCAATCCAACGTCAACGGGATCGACTTCGCCGAGAACAACCCGAGCTTCGTGGTGCGGGTCGGCAACAGCGGCAAGCTCGCGTCGGACGTCGCGTACTCCAGCGACGACGGCCTGACCTGGAACCCCTGCGCGGCCGCGGCGACCGGGTACACGACCGTCAACAAGATGCAGTCGGTGGCGGTGGCGGCCGACGGCAGCCGCTTCGTGGTTTCACCCGCCAGCGGGAGCGGCACCGCCGCCTACACCACCAACAACGGCGCGAGCTGGACGGCCGTCAGCGGGTTGCCCTCGGGCGCCCTGCTGGCCGCCGATCGGGTCACCGCCGGTACTTTCTATGCCACCAGCGGCGGAACGCTGTACGTCGGCACCAACGGCGGCGCGACCTTCGCGAGCGCCAACACCTTCACCGGCAAGGGCGCGCCGCGTGCCGTGTTCGGGCAGGCCGGCGAGGTCTGGGTAGCGGCCAATGGTGGAAACCTCTACCGCTTCACCGGCGCTGGGGCCACCCGCACGCAGATCACCAGCGCCAGCGCGGCCAGCGGCGTCGGCTTCGGGATGGCCGCCACCGGCCAGACCCACCCCGCGGTTTATCTGATCGGCACCGTCGGCGGCCAGTACGGCTTCTACCGCAGCGACGACGGCGCCGGCGCCAGCTGGATGCGCCTCAACGACGCCCAGCACCAGTTCGGTTCGCTGCAGGGCAACTACGTCGGCGGCGACGAGGCGGTCTTCGGCCGCCTCTACCTGACCACCGGCGGCCGCGGCTACATCTACGGCGACCCACAGTAGTCTTGGTTCACGCGTCTGCCGCCGACGAGGTGACCCGCGAACGAACGATCGCGAGGCTGGCGCGCCTGGCCTTCGGCACCTTCCACCGGCCCGCCGGTGCCCGCGGGCCGCTCTCATCCCCACCCGACGAGAAACGTGGATCCACCCCGCCCTCTTGCGGTATACGCGAGCCATGACGACGCCCGCCCCGATGCTCACGGCGCTCGAAGCGCTCACCCGGCTGCGGGAAGGGAACATCCGCTATGCCCAGAACGTGCGCAGCGTGGATGCCCTCATGAGCCACAGCCGCCGCGACATGGCGTCGCAGTCGCCGGTCGCCATCGTGATCGGCTGCTCGGACAGCCGCGCGCCGGCCGAGATCGTCTTCGACCAGGGCCTGGGCGATCTGTTCGTGATTCGGGTCGCCGGCAACATCGTGGCCCCCTCCCAGATCGGCAGCGTCGAATTCGCCGCCGAACGCTTCGGCACCCGACTGGTCGTCGTGATGGGGCACACCCACTGCGGCGCGATCGCCGCCACGCTGGAGGCCATCACCGCCCCCGCCGGCGCCAAGCACGGCAACATGCAATCGATCGTCAACCGGATTCGGCCGGCCATCGAAGGCCTGGCGCGGACCGAGCTGGCGCGCGATCGCGAGCGCCTCACGTACGAAGCCGTGCGCGCCAACGTGCGCGCGTCGGTGAACCACCTGCGCCACGGCTCCGAGGTGATCGAGCGCCTCGCCGACGACGATGATCTGCTGGTCGTCGGCTCGGAATTGAATCTCACCACCGGGGTGGTCGACTTCTTCGATGGCGTGCCCGAAACGCCTAAGCTCGATCGGATCGACAAAAAGTAAATGGGCGCGACGACCTCGCCCCACTGTGTCGCGCGCGACGCACCTGCGGGTCGGCGCGGCCCGACGGACGATGCCAGAGGCGGTAGCTCGCGCCCGATCGAGGCCTTCGCGGCTGGCACACAAGTTGCGATGTGCGGCCGCATGCGATCGTCACCGTTGACGCTGGGCTGTCTGTCCCTGCTCGCCTCGGCAACCCTCGGGTGCGCGACCCCCGCCCCCTTGGTACGCCTGAATCCGAAGGCCACCGACATCACATGGGTCGGCGGCCGCGCCACGGTTCAAGCCACGAACAACAACATTCGCGTGGGCACCGCGTTCGAGTATCAGGATGGGCCGATGCTGGCGATGCGGGTGGAGATCGAAAACGACACCACCGCGCGGATCGAGGTCGCTCCCGCGGACTTCACCTTCACCGACTGCCTGGGCGAGGCGATCGCCTCTTGCATGCCCACCTTGGCGGCCGTCGATCCCGAAAAGGTACTGGCGTCGTTGGATGTGGCGCAATCGCGGGAGGTGGCCGAATCGGCCAACGACCAGGCGCTGCTCGGCACGCTGGTGATCCTGAGCGCGGTCGGCGACGTCGGCGCCCACCACCACGGCTCGGGCCTGCGCACGGCGGTGGCCCTCGATGCAATGCAGAGCGATGCCTCGACCCACGACAGCGCCCAGGCGAGCTTCGGCGTGCGGCGGCAGATCTGGTCCAACCAGGCCCTTCGCCGCAATACGCTGGACCCCGGCCAAGGGACGTCCGGCCTGGTCTTCCTGCCGATTGATCTGAGGGCCGGCTACGTCTGGTTCAACGTCCGATTGGCGGGCGCGGTGTTCCAGTTTCCTTTTCAGCAAGTGGTCACCCAGATCCAGCCGCCCGCCCCGACGCCGGTGCGACCATACTGAGGGGCTGATCTGCGCGCACCGCTGGCGGGCGTTTCGATCTAGAACAGTCGGCCCATGCACCCGCCACGCCCCCTCCGCTTTGGCGCGACGCTGGCCCTTGGCGCGATCGCCGCCTGCGCGCACGGCCGCGACAATCCCACGCCGGGGGCACCCGTCCCGAATGCGGGTGTGAGCGCGGCGGCGCCGACCCCGAGCGTCGCCCCGCGGCCCGGCGCAAAACCGGTTCCCGCCGCCGCGCCGGGGCCGAACGCGGGCCCGGCCGCGACCTGTGCCGGGTTTCGCGCCGGTGGGGTGGCGGTGTCGTTGACCTACGACGACAGCCTGCGATCGCAAATCGACAACGCCGGGCCCGACCTGGCCAAGTATGGCCTCTCCGGCACGTTCTTCATCGAGGACGTGCGACCGGATCCGGCGCCTTGGGCCGCGCTGAGGGCGCAAGGTCACGAGCTCGGCTCGCACACCATGATTCACCCCTGCCCGCGCATCAACACCTGGGTCAAGCCCGGAATGGCCAGCGAGGACTATGACCTGGCGCGCATGAACGCCGAGCTGGACGACAGCGTCGCGCTGCTGCGATCGTTGGGGCAAACGGGACCGCTCAGCTTCGCCTATCCGTGTGGCGTCACCACGGTGGGCGACGCCCACGTCAGCTTCATCCCGGCCGTGAAGCAGAGGTTCGCTGCCGCGCGACGGGTCGACTCGGTGGTGGCCAAGCCTTCGGTCGACCTCTATATGACCCCCGGGATCTTCATGACCAGCACCGGCAGCGCGCTCATCGCGCGGGTCACGGCGGCGGCCCGCGGCGGTGGCGGTTGGGTGATCTTCGGGTTCCACGGCGTCGGCAGCGACCACCTGGCGGTCACCCGCGCGGCGCACGCC
>DASRLC010000166.1:0-10793 GCA_035648655.1 Polyangia bacterium | reverse complement strand
GTTCAGACTTCTGGCAAAGGAATTCGAGCGAACGATTGCGTCGAGTGAAAGTGACATCAAGCTTTGTATGACTCGCCTTATGCTCCGGCGCCTCGCTCCGTGTTGATTTCACGCGATCCTCCTGTAGGACACCCTCTAAGTCCGCCGGTCTCATTCTTGATCCGTTGGACAAGGAAGCACTCCTTCGCGAAGGGTTCCCTGCGAATCTTGTCAAGAGCTTCCTCGGGTCAACCGAGTTCATTAACGGCGAGCCCCGCTATTGTTTGTGGCTCAGCGACGACGATGTCGCATTGGCGCGCAGCTTTCCAGACGTTGCCTCCAGAATTGATGCGGTTCGCACGGATCGACTAGCAACCGAGGACAGGGCGGTGAACAAGCTCGCTACTCGACCTCACCAGTTCAGAGAGCGCAAGGGTAACGAGGCGACGAAGATTTTCGTGCCCATCGTCTCGTCCGAAAACCGAGAGTACTTTCCAGTCGGCTTGGCGGACGGGAGTGTGATCCCTACCAACAAAGCCTTTTATATGGGCAACTGCCCCTTGTGGTGCCTGTCTATCATCGCCTCTCGACTGCATCTTGCTTGGATCGCGGCAATTTGCGGACGATTGCGATCAGACTTTTCCTACTCGAACACCCTCGGCTGGAACACCTTTCCCCTTCCAACACTCACAGAAAAGAACAAATCTGATCTCACACGCTGCGCCGAGGATATCCTGCTCGCGCGCGAGCATCACTTCCCGGCGACCATCGCCGATCTCTACGATCCCGACGCGATGCCCGCCGACCTGCGAGCTGCGCACGATCGAAATGATGAAGTGCTGGAGCGCATCTACATCGGTCGCCGCTTCAAGAATGACACCGAGCGGCTGGAGAAGCTGTTTGACCTATACACGAAGATGACCGCCGCAGCGCCACCACCCAAGGGCAAGACCCGCAAAGCGAGAGCCAGCGCATGAGCGACAAGATCAAGTCGGTTCCGTCCGTCTCTGTCACGTACGCCCGCAACGGCGCATCGACCAAGGCCAACAGTTTCGGGATGCGGCCCATGCAGGAACGAACCTACGAGAAGCGCGGTGAACAGTACCTCCTTATCAAGTCGCCCCCCGCATCGGGCAAGAGTCGCGCCCTCATGTTCGTCGCACTCGACAAGCTTACGAATCAAGGTTTGAAGCAGGCCATCATCGTTGTGCCTGAGAGGTCCATCGGGGCCAGCTTCAACAACGAGCCGCTGTCCAAGGGTGGCTTCTGGGCCGACTGGCACGTGGAACCCAAGTGGAACCTCTGCAACGCCCCCGGCAACGACAACGGGGGCAAGGTCAAGTCGCTCGGTGCATTTCTCGACGGCGACGACAAGGTGCTGGTCTGCACGCACGCGACGTTCCGTTTCGCCGTCGATGCATTCGGCGTGGAGGCCTTCGACGACCGTCTCATCGCGGTCGATGAGTTCCACCACGTTTCGGCTAGCCCCGACAACAGGCTTGGCACGCACCTCGGGCAATTCATCGCACGGGGGCGCACGCACATCGTCGCCATGACGGGCTCCTACTTCCGGGGCGACGCCGAGGCAGTGCTTGCACCGTCGGACGAAGCCAAGTTCGATACGGTCACCTATACGTACTACGAACAGCTCAACGGCTACGAGTACCTGAAGGAGCTCGACATCGGCTACTTCTTCTACAGCGGGTCTTACGTCGACGACATCCTTAATGTCCTCGACCCCTCCGAGAAGACGATCATTCACATTCCCAACGTCAATTCGCGCGAGAGCACGAAGGACAAAATGAGGGAGGTGGAGCACATCATCGAGGCGCTGGGCGAATGGCAGGGTATCGACGGCGCGACGGGCTTCCAGCTTGTCACACGGCCCGATGGGCGGCTGCTACGCATCGCCGATCTTGTCGATGACGACGGCGCAAAGCGCGACCGCGTATCCGCTGCGCTTAAAGACCCGACGCAGAAACACAACCGGGACTATGTGGACATCATCATCGCGCTCGGGATGGCGAAGGAAGGCTTCGACTGGATCTGGTGCGAGCATGCTCTCACCGTCGGTTATCGCGCCAGCCTGACCGAGATCGTGCAGATCATCGGTCGCGCGACCCGCGACGCGCCCGGCAAGACTCGGGCGAGGTTCACTAACCTGATCGCCGAGCCGGATGCCTCCGAGGAAGCCGTGACCGAGGCCGTCAACGACACCTTGAAGGCCATCGCCGCGAGCCTCTTGATGGAGCAGGTTCTCGCTCCGCGCTTCGAGTTCAGGCCCAAGAACGCGGACAGCGGCCCGACGCCTGGCTTCGACTACGGCGAGGGTGGCTACGACCCCGAAAAGTCCAACGTGGGTATCAACCACGAGACCGGACAGGTGCAGATCGAAATCAAGGGTCTCGCCGAACCCAAGAGCAAGGAGGCCGTGCGCATCTGTCAGCAGGACTTGAACGAGGTGATCGCCACCTTCATTCAGGACAAGACCGCCATTGAGCGCGGCTTGTTCGACGAAGAACTTGTGCCGGAGGAGCTGACGCAGATCCGCTTGGGCAAGATCATCAAGGACAAGTATCCTGAGCTTGACGCGGAAGATCGGGAATGTGTGCGCCAGCATGCCATTGCTGCCCTCACCCTAACGCAGCAGGCGAAGCAGCACGCGACGGGCGGCGAAAGCGACGAGACTGCTCAAAACACGGCCCTGATTGACGGGGTGCGCCGCTTTGCGATGAACGTGCGCGAATTGGACATCGACCTGATCGACCGCATCAACCCCTTCGGTAAAGCCTACGCCATCCTCGCCAAGACCATGAGCGAGGACAGCCTGAAGCAGGTCGCGGCGGCAATCTCCGCCAAACGCGCGAGCCTGACGCCAGACGAAGCGAAGGAGCTTGCGGTTCGCGCCGTCCAATTCAAGAAGGACCGCGGGCGGGTGCCCGCGCTTGATTCGCAGGATGCGTGGGAGCGCCGCATGGCCGAAGGTGCGGCCGCGTTCATGCGCTACAGAAAAGAGGGTCGCTATGAGTGACCCCGATCTCGAGGAACTGGCGGCGGCACTTTCCGAGTTCGCCGCGCCGGAAGCCAAGGGGGGACGCCCGCCACGCGAGGAGCGCATTATCGCCGGGTTCGAGGAAATCCAGCGCTTTTACGAGAAACACGGTCGTGCCCCGCAGCACAGAGAAGACCGAGACATCTTCGAGCGGCTCTACGCCGTGCGGCTTGACCGCCTGCGCACGCTACCGAACTGCCGCATCCTGCTAGCGTCGCTGGATGATCAGGGGTTGCTTGCTGGTGCAACGAGAAGCGCCGAGGCCGCGTCCGACTACAATGTGGACCAGCTGGCTGCCGAACTCGGAGGCACGAGCAGCGTCGATGACATCACCGTCCTGCGCCACGTCCGCACGAGCGCCGACAAACGCGCCGCCGAAGAGATCGCCGACCGCAAGCCGTGCGAGGACTTCGAGAAGTTCAAGCCGCTGTTTGAGCGCGTGGAGGCCGACCTCAAGACGGGCCTGCGCCAGGCCCAGCCCATCGAGGCGGGCCGGCGAGCGATTGAGGCCGGAGACTTCTTCGTCCTCGACGGCGTCATCCTCTACATCGCCGAGGTGGGCGAGCCGTTGAAGACGACTGCGGGGGAAGTGGATCGTCGTTTGCGGGCTGTCTTCGCCAACGGCACCGAGAGCAATCTATTGCTGCGCTCGCTTCAGCGTGCGTTCTACAACGACCCCGCCGGTCGGCGGCTGGTCTCGCCGGAGAGCGGGCAGTTGTCCTTCGGCGGCGCGTTGGAGGCGGACGACGTTGAGAGCGGCACGATCTATGTTCTGCGCTCGCTGTCAGATCATCCCTATGTCGCGCAGCACCGCGACCTGATCCACAAGATCGGCGTGACTGGCAGTAAGGTCGAGACCCGCATCGCGGATGCCGAGCATGACGCCACGTATCTTCTGGCGAAGGTCGAGGTGGTTGCCGCCTACAAGCTGGCAGGCATAAACCGCACGCGGATGGAAAACCTGTTTCACAGGCTGTTTGCGTCGGCGCGGCTGGACATCACCATCAGCGACCGCTTCGGTCACCCCGTGCAGCCGCAGGAATGGTTCCTCGTTCCCTTGTTCGTTGTTGACGAAGCCGTCGAGCGCATCAAGGACGGCACGATAACCAACTACGTCTATGATCCTAAGGCGGCGCGGCTGGTGAAGGCGGTGTCCGAATCGCGCGCGAAGGTGTGACCTGCCCCTCGCTCTACCGAGGTGCAATAGGCCCTCGCCGCCCCGCCACTGGCTCAAACGGGCTCGCCGTGGCCGGAGGCATGTACCTCCTCGTCGGGCGACGAGCTCGTCAGCTCGTCGTCTTCGACGGGCTTCAGGAGCCCTTCGAGCGTTAGCTGCTCGACCGGTTCCAGAGGGGTGACGGCCTTCGCGTAGGCCCTCGCCATCAGGGCTGGAGCATCGGGGTGATCGGTCGCGTGAATCATGTAGTACATCACCGAGCCGCCGTTCGCGCGCTCCATGATTGGCCACGGCTTCGCGGACGCGTAGCCCAGATCCTTCTTGAATCTCTCCACAAAGAGGCCGGCTCGGTCCTGGCCAGGAATGCCCTGCAAGGTTGCCCAATTGTCGCGGCCCCACCACTCGGCCCCGATGTGCACATTCTTCGTCAGCGCGGCGAGTGAGCGATCGAGCCAATGATTGGGCAAGAAGTAGAACAGCTCGATCTTGTGCTGCCCCGGAGGCTTGTATTCGGCTAGCAGCTGTGCAGTACGCCACTTGCACTCAAAGGTCCTCTGATCCAAGAGGCAGAAGGTTGCCTCACGATCTTTGATCGGGCGATCGGCGAGTAGCTGCTTGATACCTTCGTTGAAGTCGCCCGGCGTGACGAGGACATTACGCTTTTGCCCCTTGGGCATAGGCGCCTGCGAAGAAACGAGCGTGTTCAGACTCTCGACTTGCTTCGGGTCAGCATCAAACAGATAGAAGTTCCGAAGCCACCTGGGCTCGTTCTCGAGTACGAGCTTCGCGCTCCACATCTCGTCCTTGCCGTCCTCCTGCGGCCCGGCGAAGCCGTCGATGTAGGTACCGTGCTTCGTGACCATCACGAAGTAGTGTAAGTACCTCTGGATCAGTCTGGCTTTGTTCTCAGTCCAGATCGGATGCCGGGGACGCTTTACCTCTGGTTCGACCCGCGCTGGGGCACCCATCTCGAAGAGGAAGCCAGACCGCTCGTCCTTCCTGCTGCCACTCCCCACGACCGGCAGTCTATCGTGTAGACAAGAGCCCGTAACGTTGTTTCGCCTGTTGGCGGCTAGCCCAACTTCCCGCCATGTCTCTGCGTTCTGCTCGTTCAGGGACTGGACGATTCAACGTTTGTGGCATGTCATCGTAGGTGCGACCGTCGAGCTCTCGTCCGGTGCGCTTCTTGAGAACACCGCCCCACTGTTTGAAGAAGAAAGGCACTCCTGCAGCGGCGCACTGATCCCTAATCGAACGGACCCAGGAAGGATCCATTGGCCGGGCACGCGGTCCGCTCTCGCCACCGACAATCACCCAATGGATGCCATCCAAGGGCAGCTCGCCGAGGTCCTCCAAGAGCGGCTCGACCGACAGGAACCGAACCTGGACGGGCGCCCTCTGTAGGTCTCGAACGCGGGGTAGACCGTGCTTCCTGTCTTCAACGCTTACCCCCCACCAGATGTGTTCGGCCCGGGCCCCATTGCGCAGCGGTCCGCTCAGTAGCTCCAACATACGGTCGGCCCGCTTCGTGAGGACCTGGTACGTGTGCCAGTTCGCTTCAAGCATGATGCGAACGACCTGAGCTACGTAGGCCTCGGGAACTGCTTCCTGGAAGAGGTCGGACATCGAGTTCACGAAGACGAGGCGTGGCCCGTTCCAGGAGAAGACCTCAGTCAGCTTCTCTGGAATCAAACGCGGATCGAAACCCCGCTCGTACGGATGCCCGGGAACCCCGCGAAACCTTTCGGCGAAGGTCTCCGCGTAGCAGTGCTTGCACCCGGGACTGACCTTCACGCAACCCCGCACGGGATTCCAGGTCGCGTCGGTCCACTCGATTGTTGAACCGTCACTCATCAAAACACCGCTGCAATCCCCGAGGCATCGACCGCAGGCTATCCTCGTTCGCTCGCCGCGCTCAACTTCCTCTCGACCACCGACTGGCTCCGATGCGCGAGAACACAGGTGACGGCTTGACTGGCATGTACGAGCAGCAGAACTATACATGCGTTCAGGTTGGCCGCTTGTCCAATTTTCTGCGGAACGTCGGCCGCAGTGGACCGGTCGGCGCGTCGCGACTCTCGGCGCGGCCTCCGTCTACGTCAGTACGGCAGCGACCGGTCAGTTGACAGAATCAGGATTATCGGAAAAATAACTAATAATTACAAATACTTATGCGATGACCGCGAGGAGCGGCGTTCAGCGACTAACGGGTGGCGATCGAGTTCTGTAGCCCGGCCCGCCGCGGCGAGCCCCGGCAGCCCTAAGTCTCGCCACGCTTGGGCGGGGTGAGATCGAAGGGGAAGGCCCGGAACGGCATCTCTCCGCGCTCGACCTGCGCCCGGACCCTCGCGCGCGCCTTTTCCGAGGAGAAGGGCTGGAACAAGATCATGTTGCCGATGGAGAAGGACGCCGGCGCCTTCGTCGGCACCGTCAGCCCGGCGAGCGGATCGGTCCCAGGCCGCCTGACTAGGGACCGCGTGGCGTTGAAGGCCACGTGGCGGTTCACGACGTCCGCCGAACGTCGGTCGGCCATGATCCGGCCCGACTCGGCGGGCATGTCCGGTCGGATCATCAGGAGGGCCCGGCACGGGTCGATCGGGAAGACGAGCTGCGGAGACCCCGCGACGCCCTGCGCGTCGCCCGGCTCGTCGATGTCCTGCCCGACGTAGCCGACCGGCTCGTCGGACGTCAGGAGCAGGGGCGCGCCGAACTCGAGGACGACCCACGTGCGCCGCGCGATGAAGGGCACCATCTCTAGGGCGTGCTTCACTAGGATGTCGAGGTGCAGCTCGGCGGCGCGCTCGGCCATCAGCTCGTACTGCCCCAGGTGCGCGTACTTGGCGACGTCCGCCATCTGCTCGTCGGTGATCGTCTCCCCCCGTTTCTCGAGGTGGCTCCGGAGGGACTCGGGCGTAGCGAACTCGGCGATCGCCTTCGCGGCGGTCTCGTGCTGCTGGACGAGGTCGCGCCGCGTGCCGGGCCCGCGCACGCACTGGAACGCGAGGAACAGGCTGATGGCCGCGCGCCTGCCGGGAGCGTCCAGCGAGTACCCATCGTCGAAGACGCGCTTGAAGGCCGCGGCCGCCGGGCCCTCGACCTGGGTCGCGAACATCTTCTCGAGGGAGGCGTCGCGCCCGTCGTCCGTCTCGACGCTGTAGAAGTGCTTCTCGCGGAGGACGTTGCGCGGCTTCGCGTTGAAGAACTTCGCGGGGTCGTCGCGGTCGACGACGTCGACGCGCCCGTCGACTGCGAACCTCTCCATGTAGAACTGCGGGAGCGTGTGGTGGCGCTTCGGCTCGCTCATCGCTCCTGCGCGATTCTGCCCGTATCGGCCCCCGGATGCGATGCCCGCGAGGGTGATCATGGCGCGACCTCGTTCCTGCCTGTGCAACGCTCGCTCCGACGCTTCGCTGGTGGATACGACGCGTCCGCCCAGCCGTTGACGCGAGTTGTCGCGGACCGGACGGCAAATTTATCTACAAGAACGGCGGCGGACGCACCACTGCGGCCCGCGCCACCGGTTCACGCCGGCCGGCGCCGTGCCTGGTGGCAATCATGAGCGGCGGCGGCGGCCGCCACCCCATCGAGTGCCCGCCGTGGGTGGCGCCGTCACCCACGCGACAGGAGCGCTGACCAGGACGAAGGTGGGTCGCCGCTGCGCACGCGACCACGCTTTTCCCAACCTTCACTGAGGCCCGGTCGGCGCCACGTCTGGGCTACATTTGGTCGGACCCGCGGCAGCTGACGTCTAAGGGGTCGGCATGAACGTCGCGACGTTCCGCTTGCACGACTCAACATGCGCGTCATCAGCTTGAGACATATCGACGATCTTATACTCGTCGCTCTTCGTAAGAACCGTGCAGAAATCCCACAGGAGCTTGACGGGCGAGCCTGCCTGATTCGTCGACGTGACCCGATAGCGCACGAACCGGCCGGCCACCTTCCCGTCCGTCTTTCGTTCCCATCCCTGCGCGTTCACGAACTCGGTCTCGCTGACGTTAAGTAATTTGTTCGAGAGTGACGGGACCAGCCAATAGCGCTGGCCGTCATGGCCGGCCCTCAGGTCCTCGAGAAACCCGTAGACCGTCGCGTCCGCTCTGTTGCTGTCGCTGCAAGAACCGATTGCGAGAGCGACGACGATCCCAAGGACAATCAGACCCGCGACTGCCTTCATAAGCGCAACCGTATCACCGATCGGAAGGCGCGCGGGCCGACGCGGCCTTTTTACCGGCGGACAACGGCATTCGATCTCGGCCGCGGGGAAACGCAAGGAGGATCTCCCGCTCTTTGGGTGCCGGCGTCTGCGGGCGGCCGGCCCCTTAGGCTACCGCCTCAGACGATCGTAGGCTCGTCGTCGAATGGCTGCGGACCCCAAGCGTGGCCGCCCAACGACTCCCAACACTTCGCGGTGCACGCCACCGTCGCGTTGAAAGCCACCCTCTGCCCATCGAATTGCGGCATGCGAATACCGCACGCCTGACAACGGGCTTCGTCGAGCACCCGACTCTCTGGCGTCTCTTCGAGATCGTCGACCTCACACAGCTCCTGCTCGAACTTCGTTTTCGCCGTCCCCATCTGGATCCTCCTTCGTCGGAAATCGTTGCACCGGGGTTCTCGGCCAACCACCGATTTTGTTATCTGGGGGGGGCAGGCCCCACGGCCGCCGCGGCGGCGGGCCCACGGAGACGGCTAGGCGGCGGCTGGCGGCCGGCGTCGACGTAAAGAAAGAAACCGAGCCAGGCGATAACCGCTGGATAGATGTGTGCGCGCTACACGCTGAGGAAAAGCCGACTCGCGGATGTCGCGGCAGCCGTCGGAGCCGAGTTCGCGGCTGAGGACGAAGAGCTCTACAAGCCCAGGTACAACGTCGCGCCGCGCGATCTCGCATGGGTTCTCGTGTCCATCGCCGACAGGCGTGTTCTCCGACGAGCTAGGTGGAAGTACCTGACTGCTGCGAAGCGCCTGCTCACGAACATTCGTAGCGAGACCCTCACGTTCGGACGATTTCGCGATGTCTTCGATTCGGGCCGCTGCGCAGTCGTCACCGACGGTTTTTACGCGTGGCCGGGTAATGATGGTGAGCCAGTCTGGTTCCACGCCAGAGAACACAGCCTCGTTCTGCTGGGTGGCCTTCTACAGCCGGCCAGGGTTCCAGGAGCGCCCCCAAGGTTCTCCGTGTTCACCACGCGACCGAATGCCGTCGTCGCGAAGATCCACGACCGGATGCCTGTCATCGTCCATCCGAGTCAGCTCGACGACTGGCTCTCGGGCGACCCAAATACCGCGTTGACCATGTTCTCGCCGCCTCCGGCCGAAGCGCTCGTCGCGACGGCTGTCTCAAGGTACGTCGACAACGTGAAGCACGACGATCCTACCTGTGTAACCCCCCGCTTCGAGGATCCCTAGGCGACCCCTTCTAGTGGCGGAGGAGCTTTTCGGCGGCCGCCTCGGCGGTCAACCCCTTTTGGGCCTGCAGCGCCCACAAGAGCTGGTCGACAGCCGATGCGAAACGCTCGTCGCGGAGATGCGCAGTCGCGTGGACGACGAGGAGCGCACATTTCACGGCATCTCGTTCGAGGCAGTGGAGGTCGCAGGCTTCGCAGATGCTGCAGGTCATCCGCCTACCGCAGCGCGTGCACATGACATCAGTTGTCTCGTTCTCATCGACCAGCGCACTCGGCACGTTCATCTGCGGAGTAGTCTATAGCCGTTCGATGCCATGCTGCACGGGTGGCCGGCCGCTAGATTCAGTCTGTTGCGTCCGATCTCGATGTCCGCGCGCCGCCGCGAGGCCTTCACCTGCGCGTCGATAGAACGGCGACGGCGCCACAGACTCGATGAATTTTCGAACGGGCGTGATCTCGCCAGGCACCAGGGTGACCAGGTTGAAAAGGTTGCGTCGCGCCCCCTCGGTCTGCTGGAGGACGATCGGCGTTCCCTCCACGACCTCCGACAACCCCTCCGCAACGTCCATTTCGATCACGACCAAGGCTTGGTCATCCGATCCCGCGGCACGCGCCCGCGCGACGAGTACGTAGGCCGCCCGAATTCCCGCGTGCTTCGCATAGAACGATCTCAGAGCGGCCAGCACTGTCTCGGGTACAGCGTCACGCGAGGGCGGGAGCAGCTCCGACTCCATCGGATCAAGGACCACCGCGTTGACCACTGGCCTCTCCAGGAGCGCCGCCACGTCCGACGGGCAAAACGTCCACTGTTGTGCGTGGCCAGCGTTCAGGACGCTCTTTGCTTTGCTCACGATGCGAAAGAAGTCCCGCGCGTTCAGCCTGACCCACCCAGGGTGCTGTTTCAGCACCGCCTCGAGCTTCTCCGCAGATGTGTAGAACGGCACGATCATCTCGCCGCTGCTCTCATAGAGCACCAGCTTCAGCGCCACCGACCCGAGGCTTCCCTTCCGCAGCTCCTCCTGAGAGTTCGCCGTCACCACGTAGACGTCTGAGTCGAGCAGCAGTCGATGGAACTCCGGGCGCGCCCCTGGGTCGCGGATCGCCTCCGCCAGCGCATTTTCAATGGAATGCAGGCCCGCGCCCATCGGTGGGAGGGTAACCCGACAGCGCCAGGCAGGGC
>DASRLC010000165.1:0-2097 GCA_035648655.1 Polyangia bacterium | reverse complement strand
GGTCGACCTTGATTCCAATCCGACTAAATTGATTGAGATCGTCGAGATCGGCAAGCAGCTCCTGATGACCCGCGGCGCGCTGACCACCTTCTCGATCGCCAATGACGTGGCTAAATATTTTGCGATTATTCCGGCGATGTTCGTCGCGTTCTATCCGCAATTGCAGACGCTAAACATCATGAGGCTGTCGACGCCGCAGAGCGCCATTCTGTCGGCGATCATCTTCAACGCGCTGATCATTATTGCGCTCATTCCGCTGTCGCTAAAGGGTGTGCGTTATCGCCCGATCGGCGCCGGCGCCCTCCTGCTGCGCAATCTCTGGATCTATGGCGTCGGCGGTGTCGTCATTCCATTCATCGGGATCAAGGCGATCGACGTCGTCGTCACCGCCTTGCATCTCGCTTAAGGAGAAAAGCCATGTTGCGCGAAATCCGTCCCGCGATCGTCGTTCTCGTCGCCCTTACTCTTATTACCGGCCTGGCCTATCCGCTGGCGGTGACCGGAATTGCCGAAGTCATCTTCCCCTACCAGGCACAAGGCAGCATGATCGAGCGCGACGGTAAAGTCGTCGGCTCCGCGCTGATCGGCCAGGCATTCACGAGCGATAACTACTTCCACAGTCGGCCTTCGGCGACGACCGCGCCAGATCCTAAAGATGCAACCAAGACCGTGCCCGCGCCGGACAATGCCCTGAATTCGGGCGGCTCGAACCTCGCACCGTCCAACAAAGCGCTGATCGACCGCGTGCAAGGCGACATGGACGCTCTCAAGAAAGAGAATCCGTCGGCCCCCGTTCCGATCGATATGGTTACGACGTCGGCCAGCGGGCTCGATCCGGATATCTCGCCGGAGGCCGCGCTTTTCCAGGTGCCCCGTATTGCCAAGGCGCGTAATCTGCCGGAAGATCGCGTCCGCCAATTGGTCGCGGACCACAGCGAAGACCGCTTGTTTGGGCTCCTGGGCGAGCCGCGCGTGAATGTTCTGCTGCTCAATCTCGCGCTCGATAAATTGGCCGCCGGATAGGTTCGCTTCAGACTCTTTGAGATATTCGATCGGTGATGGTGGATCAGCGGCGCGATTCCGAACTTCGACCTTCGCCGGAAGCGCTCCTTGAAGCGGCGCACCGCGAGGAGCGGCGCGTTGGTAAGCTTCGCATCTTCGTCGGCGCAGCGCCCGGCGTCGGCAAAACCTACGAAATGCTGCAGCAGGCTCACGCTCGCAAGAAAGACGGCTACGACGTCGTCATCGGCATTGTCGAAACTCATGGCCGCGCTGAAACCGAAGCGTTACTGAGCGGGCTCGACGTCATTCCGCGTCGAAACGTCCAATATAAAGGACAACCGCTCCACGAGATGGACCTCGACGCCATCATCACCCGACATCCGCAGATCGTGCTGGTCGACGAACTCGCTCACACCAACGCCGAAGGCAGCCGTCACCCGAAGCGCTACCTCGACGTCGAAGAGCTGATGAGCCATGGCATCGACGTTTACACGACGGTCAATATCCAGCACATCGAAAGCCTCAATGACGTGGTCGCGCAAATCACCCATGTACGCGTGCGCGAAACGGTGCCCGATGCAGTGTTCGATCGCGCCGATTCCGTCGAGATCATCGATGTTACGCCCAGCGATCTGATCCAGCGGCTCAAGGAAGGCAAGGTCTACGTTCCCAAACAGGCCGAACGCGCCCTCGAGCATTTCTTTTCGCCGGCCAATCTGACGGCGCTACGCGAACTGGCGTTGCGCCGCACTGCCGAACGGGTGGACGAACAATTACTCTCGGAAATGCAAGCCCACGCCATCCAAGGTCCGTGGGCGGCGGGCGAGCGCATCCTGGTCTGCGTCAGCGAGGATCAGCGCTCAGCCGGCCTCGTGCGCTACGCCAAGCGCCTCGCCGACCGTCTGCACGGGCCGTGGATCGCGCTCTATGTCGAGGGCCGGCGCAGCCTGCAGCTGTCCGAGGAGGAGCGCGACCGCGTCGCCGATACGTTACGTCTCGCCGAGGCGCTCGGTGGCGAAGCCGTCACCACTCCGTCGGGCGCGAACAGCATCGCCGACGATGTGGTCGGTTATGCGCAATCCCATAATGTGACGC
>DASRLC010000164.1:0-3560 GCA_035648655.1 Polyangia bacterium | reverse complement strand
GAATTCGCCAGCGGTCTTTGCTCGACGTCGAGGTCATGGACATCAACAAGTCGGCCAAATCGCGCGGACCGCAATTTTTTTGACTCGTTCGAGGCCGGAGTCTACCTTGCGCTCACGTCCTACCGAAATAGGTTCTAAGCTGAGCATTTGCGCGCTGCCAGACGGAGGCACCGGTCGGCACCTGCATCTGACGTCAGCCCGGGCGCACCGCGTGTAGCGACGCTGGTCTCAAGGAGGTCCGGTAGTCTCGGTGGTCGACCAGTCGAGCAGGTCGGGCAGGATCAAGTAGCCCGCTGCGGAGGACCTGGTGGAGAGGTCGTACTGGCGATCAAACTCCGATGACGGTTCCGACGAAGTTAGGATGCTGAGTGTCGGGCGTCCACGTTGACTCGCTCGTCACTGCAGGGCGAGGACGCCGAACGCCGCAGTCGCCACGGCGATGAACAACCCAGTTGTTATCCAGAGCGTGCGCTCCCGCGCTTTGACGCGCTCGACGTGGTGTTTGAACGGGTCACCCACGACGGCTCTTACCCGAGCAGCCCGCTCGTAATAACTGTGCCACTCGCTACTCGTCGCCCTGGTTCTTGCCACTCGCATGATCCTATCTCCCCCCACTCGACAGCGTCGGTTGAAATTTGGCGACACTTGAGAAGATGTTGTCCTCGGTTACGTCTGAGTCAGCAACCGTCACCGTCGAGATCGGTATAATCACCAGACTCCGTCCATGCGTGGACGCAAGCTGGAGAAGCGTAGGCCGGCATCCAGATCCAGCGTCCGATTCGAGCGGCGGCGGTGACGCGAAGATCGCCGCGCAGCTTCATGAGCAAGCGCTGGCCCGGGAAGACGAGCAGGTCAAAACGCAAAGCAAATCAAAGTCGAGGCCGAGAGCGGGCGAGAACCACATGTCGATGACGCGCCTCCCGGTTCGCGCGAATGACGAGCTCGTCCTCGATGCAGGCCCTGTGCGCGCGCGAAGCGAGGCAAAGGTTCCGAGACTCTGATTCGACCGCTGGTGGACTTCGCGTGAACCGCGCGCCCTACCTGCCGTCCTCAACCTCTGCGGGCTCGTCGAGGCTTTCGAGGCGCGAATAGAGCCGGCGGCGGGTAATTCCCATAGGCGCGCGGCGGCCGATTTATTGCCGGCGGTCCGCTCGAGCGCAGCGCGCAGGAGGCCGCGCTCGAAAGCGTCGAGATGCTTCGACCACATCATCGTCAAAGAACTAGGAGCATGTCGAGCGCGTTCTCCACCACTACCTGGCCTACTGCCATGGCCGGCCCCATCGCGGCTTGCGGATGCAGTCGCCCGACGGCGCTCGACGCCGCCCCCCTCCTCGGCCGCCAAAGGGAATCCGAATCGCTGGAATCCCGATCCCTCGGCGGTCTGCATCATCGCTACGCCTTTGTGGTCGCTGCGCACGCTTGACAACATGGGCATGGGTCTATGAAACGGTCAGCTCGGGCCCCAAAGATCCGCGACAAGTTCCATACTTGGCAGTGGGGCTGTAGGTGGGGCTTCCGACGATCGTCGGCCGCAGCATCCGACCGTCTCCGTGGTCGGCTGACTGCACCAGAGCTTCTCTTTCGTCCCCTTTAGTCTAAAGAGGAATCAGCGATCCATGATTGCGCGACCGACAGTCAGGCGATCCGGGGGACGTCTCGCGGCCGTGCTGGTGCCATTCTGTATTGTGGCCTGTGGGACATGTACGGGCTGCACCGGTAGCGGTGGCGCCTCAGGCGGATTAGGCGGAATTGTTGGGACTGGAGAAGGCCGGGGCGGTACGGGCGGGATGGCCGGCATTACCGGGGGTACCGCTTCGAGCGGGGGCGCCGGTTCGAGCGGAAGCGCCGGTTCGAGCGGGTGGGCCGGGGTTGGCGGGAGCGCCGGTTCAAGCGAAAGCGCTGGTACTATCGGGAGCTCCGGGGTCGGTGGGAGCGGGAACGCCGCGGGCGCGAATGGCACCGGGGGGAAAGGCGACGCCGCCGGAACAAATAGCGGAGGCACAAATGGGGTCGGAGGGGTAGCTGGTGGTCCGGGAGCGGGCGGATCGCCAGCTTCGACTGGGGCGTTGATCCAGAACGATGTCTTCTGGATGGACACGTCGGGTAACCCCATCTATTCGCAGAGCGGCACCGTTATCAAAGTCGGGAGCACGTACTACTGGTACGGAAACAAGTACGAGGGCGCCGTCACTTACGCCGCTAAGCCGACCGGCAAGAACTCCGGCACAACCTTTGACGGCGTGACTTGCTATTCATCGTCCGATCTCGTGCACTGGAAATTCGAGAATATCGTTCTCGTTCAGAGCAACGTCCCGGGCTCCGCCGCGTCCGACTGGTTCGGACGAATGGGCGTCGTGTACAACGCCACCACCAAAAAATACATACTGATCATGGAGTATATTCCTTCAACGGCGACCTTGGGTCAGGAGCTCTTCGCGACAAGCAGCACGCCTACCGGACCCTTCGCATTCGATCACATCCAGACCACACTCGCGAACGTCGCGAACAACGCGCCCGGAGACCAGACCGTCTTCACCGACGAAGACGGACAGGCATACCTCATCCTGTCGAGCGCCGACGGCAGGTCCAATTTGTATGTTGCTCCGCTGAGGCTATCGGATTTTCTCAGCGTCGAGGCGGCGACGCGGATCTTTGATGGACCGGGCCGCGAAGGTAATTGTATGTTCAAGTATCAGGGCGTTTATTACTTCAGTTCGTCTGACCTGCACGGATGGAACGCCTCGCACACGTACGTCATCTCCGCGACGAACATTCTTGGGCCGTACTCTGCGGAGTCTGTCATGGCCAACACCGACGCGGATTTTTCGCACGTCACCCAGACAGGATTCTTCATCACGGTACAGGGCACCTCCCAAACCACGGTGATCTTCGCCGGCGATCGTTGGAGCGATTTCGCGGGCAACGGCATAGGGTACAACCAGTGGGTTCCGTTGACATTCGTCGGTACTGCACCGCAATTCCAATCTCTCAGCCAGTGGTCGCTCGATGCAGTCACCGGAACATGGAGCGTCGGCACGGGCAACAACTACGCGCTCAATCCTTCATTCGAGGCGGACCGCGTGACAATGACGCAGCCGGCGGGCTGGACGACGGCCACGACTCTGGGCGGCGGCGCCACGCCATACACCAATCTCGTGGGCGGCCACACAGGCCACTGGAAATGGCGCCTCACGGACACCGTCTCGTACGAGGCGAGCATCACGCAGACCGCAAAGGGGTTGCCGAACGGCACATACGCGCTTTCGGCATGGATCCAGAGCAGCGGTGGACAGTCCGTGGCTCAGCTGTTCGCGCGGAACTTCGGCGGCCCGGAGCAGGATGCTGCCGTTAACCCTGAAGGGACATTCTACACCGCCTGATCGAGGGCGGACTCGGCGCGCGTGAAGGCAGCTTGGACAGCGGCGTTGGTGGCGAGGCGGAGGATCTGAGCGCCGGCCGGCCTGACGAGACGAGCGGCGCGGTTCAGCCACTCGAAGCGGACGGTGCGGATGCTGCTGATGGCGAAGGACGCGGTGCGCTTCGCCGTTCGCTGTCGTGGC
>DASRLC010000163.1:0-11252 GCA_035648655.1 Polyangia bacterium | reverse complement strand
GGAGCAGTCGGTCACCGTCGGCAAACAGACCTACCCGCTGCCGCCGCCGTTCTTCGTGCTGGCCACCCAGAACCCGATCGAGATGGAGGGGACCTACCCTTTGCCCGAGGCGCAGCTCGATCGCTTCACGTTCAAGTTGCGGGTCGAGCTCCCCGCGCGCGCCGAGTTGCACGACATCCTCGATCGCACCACCGGAGCCGACCTGGCGCCGATCCATCCGGTCCTGGAACGCGCGCGGCTGCTCGAGATGCGGGCGCTGGTGCGCCAGGTGCCGATCGCGCGCCCGGTGCAGGATTACGTGGTGCGCCTGATCGAGGGCACGCACCCGGCGCGGAGCCCGATCGCCGAGGTGAAGCGCTTCGTCCGCTACGGCAGCTCGCCGCGCGGGGCGCAGGCCATCATCCTGGCCGCCAAGATCGAGGCGCTGCGGGCCGGTCGTTTCGCCCCTTCCTTCGAGGATGTCCGGCGCGTGGCCCTCCCCGCGCTGCGCCACCGCGTCTTGCTGAACTTCGACGGCGAGGCGGAAGGGATCTCGTCCGACACGATCGTCGGGCGCCTGCTGGACGCGCTGCCGGAGCTGCCATAATGGTTCCGTCGGTGGTTCCGTCGGTGGTTCCATCGGTGGTTCCATCCCCGGCTCCATCGCCGGCCGCTTCGGCGAGCGCGGCCGCCACCGACGATGGGCCGGCCGCCGCGGGGCCGCTCGGCGGCCGCTTCGACGAGCGGTTCCTGCGCCGGCTCGAGGCGCTGACCCTGGCCGCCCGTCGGACCACCGCCGGCCAGCACCGCGGTGGGCGCCGCAGCCGACGTCTGGGGGCCGGGCTGGAGTTCGCCGATCACCGCGACTACGCCGCCGGCGACGATATTCGACACCTCGATTGGAACCTCTACGGGCGACTCGGCCGCCTCGCGCTGCGCCGCTACGAAGAGGACCAGGACCTGTCGATCGATCTGCTGGTCGATGCCAGCGCGTCGATGGCGTTCGGCGTACCGCCCAAGCTCGATCTGGCGCTCCAACTCGCCGCGGCGCTGGCGTACATCGGCCTCGCCAATCTGGATCGCGTCGCGCCGACCGCGTTCGGCGCCGAAACGTCCAGCCTGCCGCCGGCGCGCGGTAAGGGCCGAATCCTGCCGATCTTGCGTTTTCTCGATGCGGTCACGCCGACCGGACGCACCTCGCTGGCCGCGGCGGTCGCGGGGCGCCTGGCGCGCCGATCAGAGCGGCGCGGCCTGGCCATATTGATCTCCGACTTCTACGACGCGGCCGGGGCGCGCGCGGCGCTGGAGGTGATTCGCCGCCATCGCCTGCAGGCCGTCGCGATCCAGGTGAGCGCGCCCGACGAGCTGGCGCCAATCCTGCGCGGCGATCTCACCTTGCGCGACGCCGAGACCGGTGAAGAGCGCGAGCTCACCGTATCGCCCAAGGTCTTGGCCGCCTGCGCGCGCCGGCACACGGCGATGCTGCGCGAGCTCGAGAGCTATTGCCGCACGCAGGCCATCCCCTGCTTCACCACCTCCTCGGCGGAACCGTTCGAGGCCGTGGTGCTGCGGATGTTTCGAACCGGCGGCCTGTTGCGCTGATCGGCGGCCGCGGTGGGAAGCACAGGCCTGGGCGCGCTGTTCTCGGCCCTGGCGTCCGGCACGGCCTGGGCGCTGGCCGGTGCGCTCGGCACCGCCGCGATCGCGGCGCTCTACCTGATTCGCACGCGGCGCCGGCGGGTGGTGGTGGCCTTCGCCCCCCTGTGGCTGGGCCTGGCCGGCGAGGCCCAGACCGTACGCTGGGCGCGCCGCTGGCGGCACTGGCTGTCGCTGGCGCTCGCGCTGGCGGTCTTCGGCGCGATCTGGATCGGTGGGCGTGATCCGCGGCCGGTCGCCATCGACCGCGCCGGGCGCAGCCTGGTCGTCCTCATCGATCGCTCGGCGTCGATGTCCGCGCGCGACCAACCCGGCACGCGCCTCGGTGCCGCCAAAGCGCGGGCGACCGAGATCGTCGCTGGGCTCCGGCCCGCGGACCGCGCGCTGGTGGCGTCGTTCGCGGCCGAAGCGGTGGCAGAGAGCGGCTTCGAGGCCGATCCGCATCGCCTGGCCGAGGCGATTGCGACGGTGTCGCCCAGCGACGAGCCCGGCGATCTTTCGCGCGCGTTGACCTTTGCGGCGGCGGTGCTGCGCGATCGGCCGGCGCCCACCGTGGTGATCGTCAGCGACGGTGGCTTCGCCCCCGGAGAGACGCGGCAACCGCCACCGCCGGGGCTGGATCTGCGCTACGCGCCGGTCGGGGTTCGCGCCCGCAACGTCGGCATCCTCGGCTTCGCCGCCCGGCGGCTCCCGGCCGACCCCGGCGCGGTGGAAACGGCCCTCATCATTCAGAGCTTCGGGCCAAACGCCGCGACCGCGGGCCTGGAGATCGTCAATGGCGGCACCGTCGTCGACCGGCGGAAGATCGAGCTCGGACCCGGCGAGCGGCGGCGCGTGGTGCTCGCCGACCTGTTCGCGCCCGAGGCGCGGCTCGAAGCGCGGCTGACCCACCCATCATCTGAAGTGGATGATCTGCCGGGCGATGATCGCGCGCGGGCCACCATCCCGCCGCTGCCACGCCGTCGGGTGCTGCGGGTGGGCGGCGCCGATCTCTACCTCGACGGCGCGCTGCTGAGCCTGGGACGAACGGTGCACATCGATCGGTTGGCGGCCGAGGGGGTCGACCGCGCCCTGTCGCTGGCCCCGGGCTACGATCTGGTGATCTTCGATGGCGCGACGCCCAGCGCGCCGCCCACCGCCGGACGCTTCCTCTATTTGAACCCCGAGGGCCGGGGGAGCCCGTTCGCGGTACGCGGGACGGTGCGAGATCCGGTGCTCGACCCGGCTTCGCTCCGGCGCGAGCATCCGCTCATGCGACAGCTCGATCTGACCGACGTCAACGTGGCGGAAGCGCACCGACTGTCGCTGGGCGCAGGGGATCTCGCGCTGGCCGGCTCGTTTGGGTTGCCGCTGTTCGTCGCGCGCGAGCGCCCCGGCCTCCGCGTCGCCGCGCTGGCGTTCGATCCCCGCCGCTCCGATCTGCCGATGCGGCCGGCGTTTCCGCTGCTGATCGCCAACGTGCTCGACTGGGTGACCCGCGACGGCGATCCGATCGGCGCGGTCCGCTCGGGCGCGACGACCGAGACCGAGACCGTCCGCGACGCGCGCGAGTCCGACACCACGCCGGCGACGACACTCACCTTGGGCGATCACCCACTGCCGCCGCCCGATCGGCCCGATCGCCATCGCGCGCCGGCCGCCCACTGGCCGGCGCTGTCGCTGGCGGTGGCGCTGCTGCTGTTCGAATGGGTCAGCTACCACCGCCGGTGGACCGCGTGAGCGCGATCGGCGCCGGTACGCGGCTGGGATTCGAGCATCCGGCCTGGCTGCTGCTGCTGTTCGCGACGCCCCTGCTCTGGGTGGCGCTCCGGCGCTCACTGGCCGATTTTCCGCCCCGACAACTGGCCCTGCAGGGCGCGCTGCGAACGCTGTTGCTGGCGGGCGTCGCGGCCGGATTGGCGGGGCCCACGCTGCGGCGCCCGGTGCAGGCGGTCTCGGCCACGCTGCTGCTCGACGTCTCGGACAGCGTGTCCGAGGCCGGGCTCAATCTGGAACGCCGTGCCGCCACCGCGCTGATCCGCGCGGCCGCCCGACGCGGCGATCCCCCGCCACGCCTGGTTCGCTTCGCCGAACGCCCAGAGGAGATCCCGTATCGCCTCGGTGCCCCACCCGAGCTGGCACGCTTCCCGACCTCCGGCGGAGCCGGCACCGATCTGGCGATGGCCGTCGATCTGGGCGCCGGTCTGGTCGACGCCGGGGGGCTGCCGCGACTGTTGCTCATCTCCGACGGTCTGCCGACGCGCGGAGATCTGGCGGCAACCGCCAGGCACTTGGCGGAGCGCGGCCTGCCACTTTTCGCGCTGCCCCTCCCGCCGCCCGACGCCGGCGACGCCGCGATCGCCGAGTTGAGCGCGCCGGACGAGGTGCGTCCGCGCGTCCCTTTTCAGATCGACGTTCGCGTACTCTCCGATCGCGCCGCCCAGGCCGACCTCCGCTTGCAAGCCGACGGTCAGGCCACCGTCGATCGCGCGGAGCGAACCGTTTCGCTGGCCGCGGGCGAGACGACGATCGCGTTCACCGCGCGCGTCCCGGAGCCCGCGCGGACCGTCTTCCGCGCGCACCTCGACGTGGCCGGCGATCGCCATCCCGAGAACGACGACGGCGTGCTGGTGATCGCCCCGCAGCGGGACGCGCGCGCTCTCGTCCTGGAGGGGACGCCCGGCGCCGCGTCGTCGCTGCCGCGCGCGCTCGCCGCCCAGCGCATCGCGGCCGAGGTGCAGCCGGCGCGCGCCTTCGGCGCCGAACCGGCGACCAAGCTGGCCGCCGCCGACCTGCTGATCTTGGCCGACGTTCCGCGGGCCGCGCTGGCCGACGCCGTGCTGGTCGAAATCGAGAATTTCGTCCGCGCCGGCGGCGGGCTCTTGGTGACCGGCGGAACCCAGAGCTTCGGCCCGGGCGGCTACCTCGAGACGCCGCTCGAGACGCTGCTGCCGGTGCGCCTGGACCTCCCCGAGCGGCAAGAAGAGGCGCCGCTGGCCCTGGCGCTGGTGATCGACCGATCTGGCTCGATGGGCGGCCCCAAGATGGAGCTCACCAAAGAGGCGGCCCGCGCCACCGCCGAAACGCTGCCCCCCGCCGATCAAATCGCCGTGATCGTCTTTGACAGCCAGGCGCAAGCGGTGGTCCCGCTGCAGCGGGCCGAGAACCGCCAGCACATCCTGGGCGATATCGGCCGCATCACCGCGAGCGGCGGCACCAACATTCTCGCCGGCCTGCGCGAAGCTGTGGAAGAGCTGCTGCCGGTGCGGGCCCGCAAGAAACACATCATCCTGCTCTCCGACGGACAGTCCCCGTACGACGAGATCCCCGACCTGGTCGACGCGGCCAGCGCCGCCCGGATCACGATCTCCGCCATCGGCGTCGGCGAGGGCGCCGATCAGACCATGCTCAAGGGCATCGCCACCCGCGGCGGCGGGCGGTTTTACGAGACCCGAGATCCCGCCAGCATCCCGCGCATCTTCTCGCGCGAGACGGCCGATCTCGGCGACCAATCGATCGTCGAACGACCGACCGCGGTTCGCGTCGGCAAGCGGACCGCCGCGCTGGCGGGCGTCGCGATCGAGAGCGCACCGCCGCTGGGCGGTTACGTGGTGACCCGACCGCGCGCCCAGGCCGAGACCCTCCTGACGACGGGCGACGGCACGCCGCTGCTGGCGCGCTGGCAGGTCGGCCTGGGGACGGTGACCGCCTGGACCAGCGATCTCGGCGCGCGCTGGGGCGCGGCGTGGGCGCGCTGGCCCCCTTACGACAAGCTCTGGGCGCAGCTCGCGCGCACCACCATGCGCCGCCGCGCCGCCAGCCACTTCCCCATCCGCGCCGCCCGCCGCGGCGATCGGGTCACGCTGACCGTCGATGCCGTCGGCGGCGACGATCGTTTTCTGGGCGGGCTCGACGGACGCGTCGAGGTGACCGCGGCCGGCACCGATGGTCGCGCGATCTCGACGAGGTCGCTGACCTTTCCCGAGACCGCGCCCGGTCGCTACGAGACCAGCTTCCGTCCCGACGTCGAGTCGGGCGCCCTGCTCTTCTCGGCCTCGTTCACCCAGGCCGGCGCGCCGGTCGCCGACGCCAGCGGCCGGCTCACGCTCCCGTTCGCGCCCGAGCTGATGCCGCACCCGGCCGGCTCGACCGAAGGGGTCGCCAACCTGGCAGCCGCCGTGGCCCGCAGCGGCGGCCGGGTCGTCTCCGACCCCACCGAGGTGCTCGATCCGGGCGGCGAGCGCCGCGAGACCCGCCAGTCAATCCGAGCGCCGATCCTACTGGTGACACTGGCGCTCTTCGTCGTCGACGTCCTCTTCCGCCGCGTCCGCCTGCCCGACGCCCCCTCCGCCATTGACTCCCGACGGTAATTTTGGCATGAAGCCCCCTCACCATCACGGGGCGTGGCGCAGCCTGGTAGCGCGTTCGGTTCGGGACCGAAAGGTCGGAGGTTCAAATCCTCTCGCCCCGACAACTCTAAGCTCGCGAAATCCTTTTCCACCGGTTCGTGATGGAGAGCGCTCCGGACGCTCCTTCAGGGGTTCGGGTAGTAGCCGGGTAGTAAATCGGCTCGAATCCGGAGCCGCTGAGCGCTCTTGCGCGCGCGTGTCGGCGGGCCGTGGCGGCTCCGAGGCACCGCCCGCCGTGGAGAGACTCCCGCCCTCGTCCGCGGGCGGAGGCCCGAAGCTGAGACGTTGGATCTCCTTCTTGAGGTAGCTCGTCGAGAGGTGGCCGTAGACCTCGGTGGTGAGGCGCGGATCCGTGTGGCGCATGATCCGCTGGACGGCGACCAGATCGGCGCCGTTCATGAGCAGCAGCGACGCGGTCGTGTGCCGGAGATGGTGGAAGCGAATCTTCCGGACATCGCCGACGGGGAAGAGCTTGAAGTTGCACTTCGAGCAGCGACGGAGGTTCGCGTCGGGCGCGGCCTCGCGATGCCCGCAGCCCTGGCGCCGGCACTTGTGGACGTAGCCGGTGACGAGTCCGGCCCGGCGCATCGCGCGCCGGAGGACCTCCTCCAGCTTCGTGTGCTTCGGCAGCATGCTGCCGTCGTCGGCCGGAAAGACCAGCTCTGATGGCGAGGCGGCGATCGCGCGCTTCAAGTAGACAAGCAGCTCGGTGTTGATGGGGATGGCATCGACGCGGCCACCTTTCGGGATGTCGCGGTCGTGCGAGCGGCCGACCAGGAGGAGCCCCGCCTCGAAGTCCACGTCCGACTTGCGCAGCGCGAAGAGCTCGCCCTTGCGCATCCCGGTGTAAATCGCCGTCGCGAAGAGGTTCTTCCATTTCGGCGTCAGCGAGGCGAGAAGCGGCGGCACCTCCGTTGGGCGCAGGTAATCGGGCAATCGCTTGACCACCTTCCGCTTCGGCACGTCGGCCACGGGGTTCGCCCGCGGGAACCTCTCCATCCGGCGTGCCATCGTGAACGCCCGGCTCAGGTAGCCGCGGAGGTGGTTCACGCTCCGCGCGCTGAGGACGTTCTCCTTCCCCGCCAGGAAGAGATCGATCTTCCCCGGAGTCACGTCGGCGAGCAGCATCGCCCGAGCGGTGAGCCGATGATGTGGCGGCGGATGCTCGAAACGCCGGTATCCGATCCCGCCTTGGTCAGGAACTTCTTGATCCACCATTCCATCAGCTCGTCGACCGTGCCGCCGCCCCCTTCGAACTCCATCGGCTCGAGGCCGAGGCGCTGCCGCTCGTACCGAGCCTCCAGGTCGAACGCGAGTCACTTGGCGGTGGTCTTGGTGGCCGCCGTCGAGGCGATCATTCGCCGATGGCCGGCCGCATCGACCACCTGCAGGTACCAGGTACCGCGTTTGAGATAGACGGACGCCACGACCTACCTCCCTTCCCTCTCGGCGTCCCGTGCCTCGGCGACAGGCATCGGTTTCAGCATCGTCCTTCCATCCTTCCCGTCAACGGTTCTTTGCAGATGAGGGCGCGTCCGCGGACCTTTTCTGCCGAGGCGCGCCCTCACTTGCGACCGCCCTCACGCTGTCCGGGCGGAAGCGGAGAAGGCCCCCGACCCGGACGCACGGAAGAAGGCCGGCCTCCGCCCGCTGATAGACCCATGAGCGGCTCACCTTCAGATAGCGCGCGACATCCTGGGCGTCCCAGAGGTTCGCGGACGACCGCACGAAGACGCCCGTCGGAGCGTCATCGTCCGCAGCATCGGCTGACGGCGTATTTCTCATGGTCGCTCCCGTCAGATCGGTCGCGGTTCACGCGGCGCTGATAGCGGTGGGGATGGGGGCGAGACAGCAGCCGGCCGAGGCGCTGGCGGCGGCGCCGGGGGCTATCTTGGACGGCTCCGAGGGGGCGCGCCGCTCGGCCTGCCAGACACGGTCCCGGCGGAAAATCTCGCGCAGCGCGAAATCGACCGTCTTGAACTTCGCCTCGTTCGGGGCGATTGCCGAGCACTTCGCGACCCAGTGTGCATACTCGGCCAGCTCCTCCGCTGCCCGCTCGCTGATTTCGAACGTCACCTTCGTCCGCGCTTGGCCCTCCGCGAGCACGAGGGTGCCCGTGCGCGGGGGTGCCTTGGGCCGGCCTGCCTTCTTCTGATTCGAGTCCATTGGTTCTCCTTTCGTCTGTGGTTTCTTTTAGCGAGCAAGTCCGCGATCGATTTCCAGCGACAGTCCGGTGCCCGAGAAGCAACTCGGAGCGGATTGATCGGCTCGTCAGCTAGATCGTCGCCGAGGCGGCTGAGGTGTCGAAATCCTGATGTCCACCTTGTAACATCGCCGCGCACATGGCGTTCGAGCACAGCCTCGCTGCCGAATATCGAACCGCGCTGCCCGACGAGCAGGTCCTCGTCGCCGACGCCAAAATCGAAAAGACCGACCGACAGATCGAGTCGCGGCGCCAGCGAACCGGCGGGAGCGCCACGCCGCAGACGACGAATTGTGGTGGCTGACTCGGCGCGGATGGAACGGCGCCGTCGATCTCGTCGTCCCTCTAACGACACCGCCGCGGTCGCGGGCGCGCTCGCGGCCATGAGCGCCGATGAGCTGCGTGAATTCGTCCTTCAGGCGCTCGAATTGCTCGACGACGAGCCACGCGGCCACGTCGAGGACGCCCTGCTGCGCCACGCGGCTCGAGGCGCGGACCGATGGCAGCCAGCCCCGCCGCCATCGGGCGTCATCAGTGACGTTCGAGGATTTCTGACCGCCGCCAGGCACACGGGCTCTGCCGATCCGGCGCAGGTCGACGACTACCTGCGTGAGGGCATCAAGGCGTCATTGGCCGGCGACAGTGCCACCGCCGCGGCGCTATTCGGGGAGCTCCTGCCCGCGATCGGGGACGGCAATATCGATCTCGGCCAGCATGAGCTCGTCGACGAAGTGCTCTCGGCCGATCTCAGTGAATGCGCGGCCCGCTATCTCCACGCCGTATACGCGAGCGTCGACCCGCGAGAGCGGCCGGACGCGCTCCTGGCGGCGATCGACAATATCGACGCGGTTGCCTGCGTCTGGGAACCCATCGAGAAAATGGAACGCGTGGCCACCGGGTCCTTGCCCGACCTCAAGGCCTTTCTTCCAGCTTGGGTCGAGAAACTGAGGTCGGTAAAGCCGGCGGTCTCCGACTGGGAAGACGCACACAACCGCCGTCTTCGCGAAGCGATCACCCGCGCGGAGGGACTCCCCGGCCTCGCGCGCTTGGCTCGGACGACCCGGCGGCCCGAGGTCGTCCGCGCGTGGTGTGCCGCGGTGCGGGAGACAGGCGACTGGAAGGAAACCCTACGCGCCTACGAGGACGCCGCCCAACTCGTCTCGTCGCCCGTATGGCACGGCGACTTCCTCGACGGCGCAGCGCTCGCCGCCGAGCGGCTCGGCCGCCAAGATATTACGGAACGACTGGAGGTCGCTTTTCGGCAGGCGCCCTCTCTCGTTCGTCTGCTCCGTTGGCTGGCCAGCGGCGATCCCAGCCCAACCGCCCTGCGCCGGCGTGCGTCGTCGCTGCTGCGCGATGGATCTCTCGAGCCTCCGATGCTCCGTAGCATCCTTCACCTCGTGACGGGTGATATTCCGGCCGCCGCAGAGGTACTGGCGAGCGCCCACGGGTTGGGCTGGTCGGACCAGAACCACCCCGGCCCCCACCTGTTCTCTGCCTTCGCGACATTGCTGGGGGCGACGACGAACCTCGCGCTCCATGCCGTCGACGCATTCCATGATTTCGACGAAGTCTTCGCAGCGGACGGGGCTGAATCGAAGCTTTCCACCCCGTCGCTGGCAGAGATTCTGCGAAGGGCGTCGCTCGACGACACCTTGACCGCCGCCGACCGCACGTGCATGCGGGACGCAATGCGCTCGGCTGCGATCGCCCGCGTTGACGGCGTCCTCGGCGACAAACGCCGCCGCCGATACGAGCATGCCGCCGTCCTCGTGGCGTGCTGCGCCGAGCTCGATCAGGGGGTCGGTTCCAAGTCAGCGCATCCTCTCGAATGGGTCACCGCGCTCCAAAAACGAACGTCCCGTTTCCCGGCATTTCAGGCGGCGTTGAGCGCGGAGCTCGCTCGACGTCTCGTCAGCGTGTGAGCGGACGGCCCGCCTCCAAACCCTCCCATGCGCGGCCTGGACGGGGGCGCGTCGATGTTGGGCCGGGACGCGCCCCCGCAAACGTGCCCATCGAGCCCGGCGCCGTTCTCGGGCGTCTACGCACGGGATGCCGGGACCTGCTTCCGCCTCCCGATAGCCCCGTGTTACAGTTTTGCCCGCCCAGAAGTGGGAGTGCGCGGGGGGAGCCGCCCACGGGGAAGGGGGTTCCTTGCCGCGCAACGACCAGATCGTCCGGATTCTCAGCGTTGCGCGGGCACTGGCCGCTAGTCGGCGAGGCGTTTCGCTGAAGGCACTGGCCGAACGGGAAGGCTGGCACTGGCGTACGGTCTACCGTGACAAGGACGCGCTGCAGGCAGCGGGATTCCCCATCCGGGAGCCGAGCCCGGGGCGCTACAAGCTGGACGACGGCTGGGCCGTCCCCAACCTCCCAGGCGTCGAGCCGGACGAGATCGCGGCCTTCTTCGCGATACGCGCCCTGGCAGAGAGCTGGCGGACGACGGCGCTAGGCAAGCCGCTCGATCGTCTGTGGATGAAGCTCGCCAGCGCGCGCGGCGGTCAGGGAACCCTCGTGCCCTCGCGCGAAGCCTGGTTCACCGTTCGATCGCCGCTCGCGATCGACTACCGCGCCCACGCCAAGGTCATCGACACGTTCGAACGGGCCGTCCGGGAGCATGCCGTCGCGAGCTGCCGATACACGGCGCTGTCCACCGGCGCGACGACCACCCGCGAGATCGAGCCCTGCGAGCTCTACTGGGACCCCGGGCTCGAGTCGCTCTACGTCATCGGTTGGTGCCGGTTGCGCGGCGCCGTCCGCGTCTTCGCCGTGCACCGATTCCTGACGGTGATGCTGACCGGCGACAAGTTCGCGCCCCGCGGCGAGGCGCGCTCGGCGGCGGCGCTCAAGCACGCATTCCGGGTCTGGCGCGGGGACAACGTCGAGATCGTGCGCGTGCGTTTCTCGCGCGCGGCCGCCCAAGAAATCCGCGAGCGAACGTGGCGGCCGCGCCAACGCGTCGAAGAAGAGCCCGGAGGGACGGTCGTGCTCGCCTTGGAGGTTTCGGGGACGGCCGAGGTGGCGCG
>DASRLC010000162.1:0-20798 GCA_035648655.1 Polyangia bacterium | reverse complement strand
TGCGAGCTGGCTCAGTCTGTCACACGTCGGAAGTCGCTTAGGGCCCTCGACATGAGCGAAACGAAATTCTCGGTCGTCCGATAAGCCTGGGGTGATCCTCCCAGCCCGCCGCCTGCGCTGGAGATTGCCGGACGGCGGCTGATGCGCGGCCCGTGAAGGCCTTCATGGACGGATTGACGGACGAGCAGGCGGCAGCCGTCGTCGCGGCGATGAAGGACGTTACCCAGCATGGGCTGGCCGCTGCTCGGCACCTTCGAGGAGAAGTCTATGAAGTGCGCGCCGAGGTCGAGCGACAGGCCTTTCGGATTCTCTTTGCTCGAGAGACGACGTTCATCCTGTTGTCGCTTTCCGGCTTCCGGAAGAAGAGAGCCAAGACCCCTCCCGACGAGATCGTCCTGGCTGAGTCACGCCTCGCCGAATGGCGCCGGCGAGGACGCGCGCGCATGCCATAGCGTGCAAGATATAGCCTTGACGCTATGGCTCCCACGCATCATCCTTCGAGCATGGCCAAGGACTTCCTGGACGAGCTGATTGCCCAGCGCACCCGGAAGAATGCGCGATTTCCGGATCTCGTCGCGGAGGCCGCGCGGCGCCGCGTCCTCGCGCGAGAGCTTGCCGTCCAGCGCACCAGTGCCGGGCTCAGCCAGACCCTGGTCGCTGCGCGGATGGGGACCGCCGCCTCCGTCGTGAGCAAGCTGGAGGCCGGTGCGGACGTGAAGGTCTCCACCTTGCAGCGCTATTGCGGCGCGATCGGCCAAGCGTTTCCGCCGCAGCTCAGGCTCAAGAAGGCCGCCAGAAGGGCCGCCTGAATCTTGTCTCTCGGTGCGGAGACAACCGGGAAGGCCTCCCCGAAGCGATCTGACCCATTCTGTCATATGTCGGGGTTAATCTGGGCCCATCGAAAAGGAGCAACGCGATGACCACCCAGAACACGACCGACACCAGCAAGCAGACGCCCACCCAGACTTCTCCCCAGATTTCCGCCCAGTCCGAGCGCGCCCGCGCGCTGGCCGCCACGTTGGCCGACATCGAGAAGCAGTTCGGCAAGGGGGCGCTCATGCGCCTGGGGGCCGGGGAGGCAACGGTGCAGGTGCCGGTCATCTCGACGGGGTCGATCGGGCTCGACATCGCGCTGGGGACGGGCGGGCTGCCGCGCGGGCGCATCGTCGAGGTGTATGGGCCGGAGTCCTCCGGGAAGACGACGCTGGCGCTACAGGTCGTGGCGGAGGCGCAGCGGCTGGGCGGTACCTGCGCCTTCGTCGACGCGGAGCACGCGCTGGACATCGGGTACGCGCGGAAGCTGGGGGTCAAGGCCGACGAGATCCTGGTGTCGCAGCCGGATTGCGGCGAGCAGGCGCTGGAGATCACCGAGATGCTGATCAAGTCGGAGGCGGTCGACGTGGTGGTGGTCGATTCGGTGGCGGCGCTGGTGCCGCGGGCCGAGCTGGAGGGGGAGATGGGCGACTCGCACATGGGCCTGCAGGCGCGGCTCATGAGCCAGGCGCTACGCAAGCTGACCGCGGTGGTCGCGCGCAGCCACACGCTGGTCATCTTCATCAACCAGCTCCGCATGAAGATTGGCGTGATGTTCGGCAACCCGGAGACGACGACCGGCGGCAACGCGCTGAAGTTCTACGCCTCGGTGCGGCTCGACATCCGGCGCATCGGGGCGCTCAAGGACGGCGATCAGGTGGTCGGCAATCGAACGCGTGTGAAGGTCGTGAAGAACAAGCTGGCGGCGCCGTTCCGCGAGACCGAGTTCGACGTCGGCTACGGGCAGGGGATCTCGCGCGCGGGCGAGCTGATCGATTTGGGCGTCGAGGCCGGCCTGCTGGAGAAGAGCGGCGCGTGGATCGCCCACGGCGGCGAGCGCCTGGGCAACGGACGCGAGGCGGCCAAGCAGTACCTGCTCGACCACCAGGATCTGTTGCGCGATCTTCGGACGAAATTGCTCGAGCGCAACGGGATCGGGGTGAGCAAGTCGGTCACGACCGATGGCGAGCCAGTCGCCGTGGCGACTTCGGAGGCTGCGGTCGGGTCGTCGGCCGCCGCGCGATCGGTCGCCGCGAAGAAGGCCGCGTGATCCCATGAAAATCGACAACGACGTCGAGCCATTGGCCGGCAAGCCGGTGGTGCGAATGCTCCGCCGGCGCCGGGGCGTCACCTACGCACGCGTCGCCAACGTCATCCTGCCATTGTGTTTCGCGCAGCGAATGTCCGGCTGGCATTCCCCGGTGCTCCGGCGAAGCTGAGAAGCAATCCGCTCGAACGTCGTGCTGGCGGCCGATCAGACGTTCTTCGACACAAGCGGCGTATTGTGGTTTCTGTCGATCTCTCTAGGCGCCCTTGAAGCTCAGATAGTGAGTCCCTGAGGTGTTGGCGCATGAGCGTCACGGCGCGCTCAACGACAGCCGGCCTCCGACCATGTGGTGCGGCGGGATCGGTCTGAGGGGGGCCGCTTCGGGTGAAGACGGTCAGTGCCCGTACCCGGCGGCGACGATGTTGGCCTGAACGGCGTTGTCGATCGCGTCCGATGGATTGCCGATGGTCATGGCGCCCTCGTAAAAGGTGCCGGTGCCGCCAGAGCTGCCGTCGCCGCCGGTTCCTAGGATGAGGGCGCCTTCTAGCGTCTTGGGGCTGTAGTTGGGCGTTGGGCGCCCGCCGTCCCACTGACGGCGAGGGCACCCGACTGCGCATTGCCGGCCTTGAGCGTAAAATGGTTGCCCTATGTCGAGCTCAGGACGAATCGATCACTCTCAGCGTCTCCACTTTTGTTTGATCAAACCCTCCGCATCGAAACATTAGTAATTCATGATCGCGAATCCCTGGATCGCCAGGCCCTGAACCTGGCAGTCGATCTTTCGGACGGATCGGCTCGGCGGAGGCATCATAGCCTCAGCGACGTGACCACTCTCTCGACGACCGGCCCGGGCCGGACGGTTCACCAAGGCGATGCGTTGCCGTGGCTGCGTGCGGCGGGCACGCTGGCCGGCGCCAGTGTCGTGACGTCGTTGCCGGACGCCTCCGAGTTGCCGGCGCTGGGACTCGACGGGTGGCGTCGCTGGTTCGACGAGGCGGCGGGCCTGACCATGCAATGCGTGCCCGATGAGGGCGTGGCGATCTTCTTCCAAAGCGACGTGAACCGCGCCGGGCTTTGGATCGACAAGGGGGCCATGGTGTCGCGCGCCGCGGAGCGCGCCGGGATGGCCATGCTCTTTCACAAGATCGTGTGCCGCAAACCACCCGGGACGCTGACTTACGGTCGGGCCAGCTACTCGCACCTGCTCGGTTTCGCGCGCTTGCTCCGGCCGACGCTCCGGCACGCCACGCCCGACGTGCTGCCCGACGGCGGTGTTCAGCCGGGCGTGAAGGCGATGGGCGTGCTGGCCTGCGTGGACGCCTGTCGATTCGTGATCGCCGAGACCACCACCCGCACGATCGTCGATCCGTTCTGCGGCTGGGGAACGGTCCTCGCGGTGGCCAACGCTCTTGGCATGGATGCCGTCGGGGTTGATCTGTCCGCGCGCATGTGCAAACGCGCCCGGCGCTTGTCGGTCTCGGTCGGACGGTAGAGCGCGCGCGATCTCCGCCAGCCGCCGAGGTGAGCTAGACAGGGTGGTCCCGGCGCTTACACTCTTTTGATGAAGAACCAAGCTGAGGTTCGAGACGCAGCCCCGCTCACCTCCGTCGTGCGCAGCGTCGAGGGCATTCACCAAAGCTCCACCTTTCATTGGGTTGGGAACGGCTTTTACGTTTCGACCTATTTCCCCAGCGCCGGGCTGCCGCCCGAGCGCGTGAGCCCGTTTGTATTGATGGACTACGGCCCCCCCAAGGCGTTCAGCCCGCTGGCCCAGGGAAAGCGTGGCGTCGGCTGGCATCCCCATCGTGGGTTCGAGACCGTCACGCTGGCCTGGGAAGGCGCCGTCGCCCACCAGGACAACGCGGGCCACGCCGGCGTGATCGGCCCCGGCGACGTCCAGTGGATGACCGCCGGGGCGGGCATCTTCCACGAGGAGTACCACGAGGAGGCGTTCAGCCGCCGCGGCGGCCGCATGCACATGATGCAGCTGTGGGTGAATTTGCCGAAGCAGGACAAGTTCGCGGCGCCCGCTTACCAGCCCATCACGCAAAACGACGTCCCACGGGTGGCGCTGCCCCAGGGCGGCCACGTGCGCGTGGTCGCGGGCGACTATGGCGAGGCGCGCGGGCCGGCGCACACGTTCACGCCGCTCGCCGTGCTGGACGCGCGGCTGCAAGCGGGCGAGACGCTGCCGGTTCCCTTGCCGCCGTCGTACAACGCCCTGGCCGTGGTGGCCGAGGGGCGCGTCCAGGCCGGTGAAAGGTCGGTCGGCGCCGGAGAGCTGATCCTTTTCGCCAACGATGGTGACCGTGTGGAAGTCATCGCCCAGCAGGCGAGCCATCTCGTCGTCCTGGCCGGCGAGCCGCTGGACGAGCCCGTCGTCCAATACGGCCCGTTCGTCATGAACAGCGTCGACGAAATCAGGCAGGCCATGTTCGACGTCGAACGCGGCAAGTTCGGCGTCGTGCCGCGATAAGCCGCAGACCCCCGCGCATCATTGATCGCCCGAGCACCGCGATGGGGCGAATGTCGGCATCGTATCCGGTGCCGGCTCGCCGGAGATGGTCTGGGGGGCCTTCGGTGCCAGGCCAGCTTGCAGTATGCGAAGCGCGGTCGCGGGGTCGTCGACGAAGGTGAAGAGTCCCAGATCCTCCCGGCCGATCGTGCCGTGACGAACCAGGGCGTCGAAGTTGACGATCTCGCGCCAGTAGTCGGATCCGTAGAGCAGCATGACGATCTTGCGATCCAACTTGGCGGTCTGCTGGAGCGTCAGGATCTCGAACATCTCGTCCAGCGTGCCGAACCCACCCGGAAACGCGACCACCGCGGAGGCGGTGTGCGCGAACCAGAGCTTGCGCATGAAGAAGTAGTGGAACTCGAACGACAGACCCGGGGTGATGTAGGGGTTCGGCCGTTGCTCTCGCGGCAGCCCGATGTTGAAGCCGATGGTCCGTCCACCGGCGTCGTGCGCTCCGCGGTTGGCGGCCTCCATGATCCCCGGTCCGCCGCCCGAGCAGACGATGTGGCGATGTGTTTCCCCCTCCAGCGTCATCGACCAGGCCGTAATGGCCCGTGCCAGCTCGCGCGCCTCGGCGTAGTAGCGGCCCAAGGGGCCGGTGGGGTGGATGCGCGCCGATCCGAAGAAGACGATGGTGTCGCGGACCTGGCGCTCGCGGAGGGCGCGCAGCGGCCCCAGGTATTCCGCCAGGATTCGCAGCGGGCGTCCGTCGTCGCTGTCGAGGAAGTCCTGGTCTCGGTAGGCCAGCACGGGAGCGGCGGGATCGGCCTGGTCGTCGGGCGAACGCTTAGTCGTCATGGCGATCACTTTCGGCGAGAGAAGTCGATGAACCCGCGTTCGACGTCGGTGTGCTCCAGCTTGACCGTCACGCGATCTCCAACGTCCAGCCCTTCGGAGCCATGGACGATGCGCCCTTCGACGGGCGGCTGCGGCAGTCGCACCCAGGTTCCCTTCGCCGAAGCGCCCGTGATGAACCCCTCGAACGTCTCGCCGATCCGCGAGCTCAAGAGCAGGGCGGCGGCCGACTTTCTGACCTGCCGCTCCACCTTGGCCGCGGCGTCCTCGGCGGCGGTGCAGTGCTGCGCCAGCCCGTCGAGATCGTGGACGGTGTACGGCGGCGGCTGGTCCGTCAACGCCGCCTTGACCAGCCGCTGCGTGAGCAGATCTGGGTATCGACGGTTCGGCGCCGTCGAGTGGGTATAGTCGCGTACCGCGAGCCCGAAGTGCTCGGTTGCGCCTTCGCCGGGCGTCTCGACGGCATACTCACCGCGCCCGAGCAGCTTCACGACAGCCAGCGACAGATCCGGAAAACGCTCGGGATCGGCGCGGCGGCGGGTGGCGAGGAAGGCCTCCAGCGCCCGCGCGTCCGGCTTTTCCGGCAGCTGCGCGCCCTGGCTGGCCGCCAGCTCTACGATCCGCTCCCAGCGCTCGGGCGAGCGCAGGACCCTTCTGATCGACGGCGACCGCCTCTGCTCCAAAAAGCGAGCGGTCGTGATGTTTCCGGCCACCATGAAGTCCTCGATCAGCTGCTTGGCGCGGTTCTGCCTGTCGAGCCGTAAGTCCGCCACCGCGTCCCCTTCGAACACGGCGCGCGGCTCCAGCGTCTCCAGCTCCAGCGCGCCGTGCCGCAAGCGCCGCGATCGCAGCGCCTGCGCGGTGCGGTCCTGCAGTTGCAGGTTCTCCGCCAGCCCCGCGACGGCCACCACCTTGGCGGGCGGCTCCGATTTTCCCTCCAGCCAGGTGGCCACCGCGTTGTAGGCCAGCTTGGCCTTGTTGACGACCACGGCGCGAAAAAGCTGCCCGTCCGTCACCTGCCCATCGCCGTCGATGAGCATCTCGACGGTCAGGGCCAGCCGCTCGCGCCCTTCGTTGAGCGACGTCAGATCGGTCGACAGCAGCTCCGGCAGCATCGGGAAGGTCCGCGCGTCCGTGTAGACCGAGGTCGTGTTGGTCATCGCGTGGCGATCGAGGGCCGACCCCTGTTTGACCTTGGCGTCGACATCCGCGATCGCAATCAGGATCTTGGTGAGCCCCGAGGGCATCGCCTCGGCGACGGTGAGCTGGTCGAGATCGCGCGAGTCGTCGTTGTCGATCGAAGCCCACAGGGACCCGCGCAGATCGCGGGTCTCGGGATCGGCGGGGCCGATTCCGGGATCCAGATGCTGCGCCTCGGCCATCTCGGCGGCTGAAAAGTCGGGCAACAGGCCACGATCGCGCATTGCGCGGTGCGCAATGCGTTGGAGGTCGCTTCGCATGGAGCTCATCGCCGGGAAACCTTACCCCAAAGACGGTCTCCTGCTCGCGGTCGGCGTTTGGCCGGCATCGGGAGGACATGGGCGTGCTCGAGCGGGTCCATGATGCTCTCCCAACGTGATAGTCAGTGCGTGTGGTCGTCGCAGACCTCATCCCTAGGTTCTCTGAGAGGATCCGCCAGCGCGGGTCTACCTACTTCGTTTCGGATGCGGTCCACATCCGGAAGAAGTCGCGCGACGAGGTTCTGGCCTCCGTCGAGGGCAGCCGCGAGTACGCCACTGCACTCACGATAGATGGTCCGCGGCTGACGCTGTCGTGTGATTGTCCGTACTTCCAGACCGACGGGCCGTGCAAGCACCTATGGGCGACGATCCTGGCCGCCGATCGAATGGGCGCCCTGGCCGCCATGGCTGTGTTCGACAAGATCCGCCTCGCCCAGATCCGCCTCGACCAGGATCGGGGGAGCGGCGATGCGGAGGACCAAGACGCCCAAGGTGATGTGGTCGCGGCTCGACCGCCGTCGCCGATGCTGGCGGCCTACCGCCGCGACTCGGCTGAGGCTCAGCATGCGCGGCCAGCGCCGCGACCCCCGTGGAAGGACCTGCTCCTCCGCGCGCGGGGCTACGGCAGCGCACCCGCGGCGCCCGCGAAATGGATGGGGCGCCTTCTCTACGTGGTCGACATCGAACGAAACTTCGTCGGGAGCTTGACGCTCAGCCTGTTCGAGCGCGAGAAAAAAAAGAACGGCGCGTGGGCCAAGCCCAAGCCTCCGCACATTCCGCTGGCCGCGCTCGGCGATCTCGAGGACCAGATCGATCGGCGCGTCCTTCCGCTGCTACTGGGGGCTGGCGCCATGGCGGATGGCACCCCGTTCGCCTCGGCCTATTCGTCGGGATACCAGCGTCTCTTCCCCCTGCAGGTTCACGTCCCGATGGCGATGGCGGAGATGGTGATGCCGCTGTTGTCACAGAGCGAACGCTTGCACGTGCGGGCCTCGCGCGATGCGGATCTCGTGCCGGCGCGATACGACGCCGGCGATCCGTGGGAGTTCGTCTTGTGCATGCGTCGGCGCGCCGACGGATCGGGGACGGACGTGACGGGCATCCTTCGCCGCGGGACCTCTACGATGAACATCGTCGAGCCGCTCCTCGTGACCCACGACGGCTGGCTCGTGCTTGCCGATCGTATCGGGCGCTTCACCCATTTCGGGGCGATGGGACTGGTGATGTCGCTGCGGAATCAGAAAGTCGTCGATGTGCCCGCGGCCCACGAAAAAGCCTTCCTGACCGACCTGCTCGAGCAGCCGGGGTTGCCACGGCTGGAGCTGCCCCGCGAGCTGGCCCTGCGCGAGATTGCCCCGCGCGCGCAGCCCGAGCTGAGAGTCGAAGGACGGTCGGGGGGGCGCGGAGCCCCGCCGGCCAATCGTCTCTCCGCTTTACTGTCGTTCGACTACGAAGGGCGTCGCTTGAAGGCGGGCGACGGTCGGCCGGTCGTCGCACAGCTGGAGGCCGGCCTGCTCATCCGGCGCGATCGTCGGGCGGAGGCGGACGCCGCTCTTCGACTCACGGCGCTCGGCTTCCGGCCGACGCACGCGAGCTACTTCGCGCCGGCCGCCCCGGATCGCTTCGAGATCGCGCCAAAGAGGTTGCCGGTAGCCGTGCGCGCGTTGACGTCGGAGGGCTGGCACGTCGAGGCAGAAGGCCGCACGTATCGCGCCGCCAGTCACTTCAGCCTCTCGGTCGCGAGCGGCATCGACTGGTTCGATCTGACGGCGACCGCGGATTTCGGCGGCGTGACGGCGGCGCTGCCCCAGTTGCTGCGGGCGCTGCGCCGGGGCGAATCGATGGTCGTGCTCGATGACGGCACGCTGGGCCTGCTGCCCGAGGAGTGGTTGCAGAAGCACGCGCTGCTGGCCGCGATGGGAACGGAGAGCGGCGACAAGCTGCGCTTCGAGCGTCGCCAGGCAGGGCTCTTGGACGCGCTGCTGCTCGCCGAGCCCGACGTAAAGGTGGACCGCGTCTTCGAGAAGGCCCGCGGCGAGCTTGGGCGGTTCGAAGGCGTCGCGCCCGAGAAGGCGCCGCGTGCCTTCAAGGGCGACCTTCGCCCGTACCAGGAGGCGGGCCTCGGTTGGCTGAATTTCTTGCGCCGCTTCGGCTTCGGCGGTTGCCTAGCCGACGACATGGGCCTCGGCAAGACCGTGCAGGTGCTGGCCATGCTGGAGGGTCGCCGCAGCAAGGCCGAGCGACCTTCGCTGGTCGTGATGCCGAAGTCGCTGATCTGGAACTGGGGCCAGGAGGCGGCGCGCTTCACGCCGCGCCTCAAGCTGTTGGCGCACGTAGGAGCCGATCGTTCCAGGGAGGCCCCGGCGCTGACCGAGGTCGATCTCGTGCTCACGACCTACGGAACCATGCGCTCCGACATCGCGCTTCTGCGCGAGATCGAGTTCGACACCGTGATTCTCGACGAGGCGCAGGCGATCAAGAACGTCGCGTCCGAGTCTGCCAAGGCGGCGCGGCTCCTGCGCGGCGCGCACCGCTTGGCGTTGTCGGGCACGCCGATCGAGAACCACATCGGCGAGTTGTGGTCGCTGTTCGAATTCCTGAATCCGGGGATGCTGGGTGCCGCGAGCGCGTTCGAGGGTGTGACCAAGCGCGGACGTCCGAGCGCCGAGTCCTTGGCTGTTCTCTCCCGAGCCTTGCGGCCGTTCATCTTGCGACGAACCAAGGAGGTGGTCGCGCCCGAGCTGCCGCCGAAGCACGAAGAGACGATCCTGTGCGAACTCGATCCTCCGCAGCGGGCCCTCTACGATGAGCTGCGTGATCACTACCGCGCCAGCTTGCTCGGAGCGCTGAAGTCCAACGGTCCGGCGTCGCTGGGGAAGTCGAAGATCCTGGTGCTCGAGGCGCTGTTGCGGCTGCGCCAGGCCTCGTGTCACCCCGGCCTCATCGACAAACGCCGCGCGCGAGAGGCCTCCGCCAAGCTGGACGTACTGCTCCCGCGCCTCGACGAGGTGCGCGCCGAGGGCCACAAGGCGCTCGTCTTCTCGCAGTTCACCAGCTTCCTCGCGATCCTGCGCGCGCGCCTCGATGCCGCCAAGATCCCGTATCAGTACCTCGACGGCGACGTCGAGGATCGGGCCGCGCGCGTCACGCGCTTCCAGGAAGATCCCGAGCAGTCGCTGTTCCTCATCAGCTTGAAGGCCGGCGGCGTGGGCCTGAACCTCACCGCCGCCGATTACGTCTTCATCCTCGACCCCTGGTGGAACCCCGCGGTCGAGGCCCAGGCGGTCGATCGTGCCCACCGCATCGGCCAGAGCAAGCGCGTCTTCGTCTACCGTCTTCTCTGTCGCAATACCGTCGAAGAGAAGGTCGCCGCGCTCCAGGAAGCGAAGCGCGGCCTCGCCGAATCGATCATCAACGCCTCGCAGAGCCTGGTGCGGGACCTCGATCGCGAGACTCTAGAAATGCTGCTCTCGTAACCCGAAGTCGGTGGTTCCGTAGGCCCGCCAACCGGCAGCGCTGCGTCCGAAGCCCACATAGATCGTCGCCGAGATCACCCGCCGTCGAGGCGAAGAAACTCGACATGAAAGGAGACGGCGCAGTTGGCTTTCACGTGGTGGGCGGCCCCCGGTGGTGCGATCCCGACGGTGCTTCCGGCATCTCGCAGAGCGGACAGTCGATCGATGCGCCCAGCTTTTCGACCCGCCCCGCCGCACTCGTAACCCACGGCCGATTCTGCCACGGCGGCCGATGACGGACGTGCTGCGGGTGACCGCACGCGAGCTCGGCGACCCAGTCGCCCTCGGAATCTCGATGGAAGCCCGTGATGACTGTCCTGCACATCGTTTCACCCACCCGCCTTCGCGGCATCGGTTTTCGCGCACTCCATGTCGGGCAGGCTTCTTCGATGTTTCGATTCGACAGGGTATGAAACGCCCGTCGCTGCAGGCGTCGAAAACTCCGTAAGTCGGGAAGCCCAAACCAGTCTGGCGCAAGCTCGCAAGACCCACGCAACGTAGTTCTCGCGTTCTGGAAACGTGTCCTTGACCATTACTCTGCGACGCTGCCCGCGGGGGGAACGTGGAACCAACCGTCGGGGATTTGACCAAAGGGCTCGCGGAGATGCGTCAGCTGGTGCTGTCCGGCCAGACCGCGCTGAACATCGTGTGGACCCTGGTAACCGGCTTTCTCGTCATGTTCATGCAAGCTGGATTCGCCCTCGTCGAGACCGGTCTCACGCGCGCGAAGAACGTCGCGCATACGATGGGGATGAACTTCCTCGTGTACTCGATCGGGATCATCGGCTTCTGGGCGATCGGGTTCGGCTTGCAGATGGGCGGCGTGGGCGCGCTGTCGACCTTCGGCAACGACCCGACGCTCTCGAGCGAGCTGGTCGTACACATCGGCGGCAAGGAGTTCGGTCTGTTCGGGATGCACGGGTTCTTCCTGTCGCCCGCCGTCTACACCGCGCCGGTGGCGGCGTTGTTCTTGTTCCAGATGGTGTTCATGGACACGGCTGCGACGATCCCGACGGGCGCGATGGCCGAGCGCTGGAAGTTTACCTCGTTCGTCCTCTTCAGCTTCATCCTCTCGACCATCATGTACCCGGTTTACGCCAACTGGGTCTGGGGCGGCGGCTGGCTGTCGCAGCTGGGGCACAACTACGGCCTCGGCCACGGCCACGTCGACTTCGCGGGCAGCTCGGTGGTCCACATGGTGGGCGGGGTGGCTGCTCTGGTCGGGGCCAAGATGATGGGACCCCGGATCGGGAAGTACGACCGGAACGGCAAAGCTCAGCCCATCCCTGGACACAACATACCGATGGCCGTGCTTGGCACGTTCATCCTGGCCTTCGGCTGGTTCGGCTTCAATCCGGGGTCGACGCTGTCGGGGACCGACACGCATATCGCGGTCATCGCGGTGAACACCATGCTGGCCTCCGCGACCGGCGCTTTCGGCGCCTACCTCTACATGAAGCTCCGCTTTGACGCCCCCGATGTCAGCATGCTCTGCAACGGCATGCTTGCGGGCCTGGTCGCGATCACCGCGCCCTGCGCCTTCGTGACCGCCTCGGCCGCCATCTTCATCGGCCTCGTGGCCGGCGTGCTGGTGGTCGTCTCCGCGATGTTCATCGAGAACGTGCTCAAAATCGATGATCCCGTGGGCGCCTCGTCGGTGCATGGCACCTGCGGGGCCTGGGGCATCCTGTCGCTGGGCCTGTTCGCCGACGGCCGCTACGGCGAGGGCTGGAACGGCGTGCCGGGCCCCGTGCGCGGGCTGTTCTACGGAGACCCGTCACAGTTCGGGGCGGAGTGCATCGGGCTTCTCGCGAACGTGCTGTGGGTCGGTGGGGTGACGTACGTGGCATTGAGGATCGTCGGCTCGATGGTCGGCAACCGCGTTCCGCGGAGCACCGAGCTCGTCGGCCTCGACGTCCCCGAGATGGGCATGGAGGGCTACAGCACCGAGGCCCTGTCGGAGTGAAAAGGAGCGGATCGTGAGCGTGCAGGCGCGTGGAAAGAACGAAGGACGTCAGGAAAAAGGCGTGGCGGCCAAGCCCGGCGCCGCCGCGGCCCCGGCCACCCGGGGCTTTTCGGCTCAGCTCCGCGGCGCGAGCTTGTGGGACCTGGTCCAGATGGAGTGCCTGGCCCGCTCGCACCTCTCGGTCCAGGTGGTCGGCGAAGGGGGCGTCGGCTATCTCTACTTCGATCGTGGCCACATCGTGCACGCGACCACCGCGCAGCGGATCGGCGAGGCCGCCGCGCTCGAGATTCTCGGTTGGACCAACGGATCGTTCCAGACCTGCGACCGTCCCTGGCCCGAGCAGGGGACGATCGGGACTTCGCACGAGGGGCTCATTCTGCAGGCCGCCCAGCTCCGGGACGAGAGCGCGGCGTCGAACCTGGTCGCGTTTCCGGCGCGCAGCGTTCAAGCGCCGGGCGAGGAGGCGTTCGAGGAGCTCGAGCTGACCGAGATCGAAGAGGAAGGAGAGGGGGAAATGAGAAGCACGAAAATGGACGAGGTGGTCCCGCCGCCCACCAACGGACCGAACGGTGGGCGCGAAACGGGCGGCGACTTTTCGGTCGTCCTTCGCCTCGGCCCGAACGGCACGGTGATCAGCAACCGGGGCGGCAGCGAAGGACTGTCCGAGACGGTGGCCTACGTGCAGCGACTCCTGCAGCTGACCGGAGAGTTGCTGGGGCTCGAGAAGCTCACGGCAGTCGAGTGCACGTTCGTCGAGGGACGCTGCATCATCTTTTCGGAGGACGACGGACAGGTCGTCGCGCTTCGCCCACGCCCGGAGGCCAATCTGCAGCCGCTGCGCGAGAGGCTGAGGTTATGACCCCCGAGGACGTGAAGACCCTGGCCGATGGGGTCCGCACCAGCTTGGTCACGCTCAAGGACGTCGCGGGAATCACGGGGAGCTTCGTCTGCACGCAGAACGGCCGGCTCCTCGCGCGCGAGCTCCCATCGCTCTTCGAGGACGTGGTGCTGTCCGAGGCAGGGAGCCGGCTGCTCCGGGTCGGCGAGACCTTCGCGGCCGGCGGCGACGAGCTCGAGGTGGCCGTCGTCCGTTACGGAGAGCACCGGATCTATCTGAAGACGATCGCGGGCGGCATGCTCTGCATCGTGATCGCCGGCGACATCAACATGCCGGCCCTCCGAATGGCCGCAAACCTCGTCGGCCGGCGGATCGCTCCAGCGGTGGCCCGGGCCCAGGCGGAGCTGCCGCTGATTCCCATCGAGCCCCCTCGTCCCGCCGTGGCCGCGGCGGCGTCCGCAACGGCGACCCCCGCGACTCCGGCGGCGCCCAAGAGCCAGGAAGCGCCTCCCGGCATGCGCAGGTTCCGGGGACGCGCGGTCGAGTAGGGGGCGAGGACGACGGCCGATTGGTGTTGCGCAGGATCTTCGGCCGTCGGTGGAGGGGCGATCGCAATCAACTGGGGTGAAAACGCATCTCGCTCGCGACGGTGGCCGAAGAACCGCGCGCCGAAGCACGCGACGCTGTCGAATTCTCGGAGATCCCAGCTTGCAGCAAGTCGTCGGCGCGGCGACCCGTGCTGGCCTTTCAGGGCATGACGGCGGTGGTCCGGGCGGCGGAGCTGGCGGGCTTCGACAGGTAGCGCTCGGGGTCGTGCTCGAACTTGGCGCGGCAGGTGCTGCTGCAGAAATGGTAAGTCTGCGCGCCGCGCCGAACGCGGGGCGTTCCGGCCACCACCGTCACGCGCATGTGACAGACGGGGTCAATCGCCGAGCCGGCGACCTCGGGGTTGGCGGGCTGCGGCAGCGTGAGCAGGTAGGCGACCAACGCGTCGACCTGATTCGAGGCGAGAGCCGATCCGTACGACGGCATCGTCTCGCCGTAACCCTTCACCAAACGGGCCCACGGCTCGACGATCGATTGGCGCAGATAGTCGTGATCGGAGACGACGTCCGGACCGGACTCGAGCTGGATCTGTCGCCGGCCGAAGCCCCCCAGCGCCGGCGCCAACCGGGGATCGTTGTGGCAGCCCGCGCAGCCGAGATCGGCGAACAGGCGCGCGCCGTCAGCGCCCGCAGCCGGGCCGCGCGGGGCGGCCCCGGGCGCCCGCACGCCCGTCAGGAGCGTCGCGTCCGCGATCAGCCTGGAAAGCTGGGCGTCGTCCTGGCTGTCGTAGATGCCGCGCACCCATCCGTCGGCGGCGATCAGGAACAGTTGGGTGGTGTGCGTGATGTCGTCGGGATCGGAGGGGCTCCGATCGACCAGGATGTGCATCCCCTCGGCCAGGCTGTTGATACCCGCGTCTCCGGTGGTGACCAAGGTCCAGGGGCGATTCGGGCGCGGCCACCGCTGGCTGTACGCCGCCAACGTCGCCGGGTCGTCGTTCTTTGGGTCGACCGAGAACGAAAGCAGCCCGAGCGCGGGGGCGCCCGCCGCGAGAGCAGGATGAGCCGCGCCGTGAGCATCGGGCAGGCCGAGGTGCAGCGCGTGTAGATGAAGTCGGCGATCCAGGCGTGGCCGCGAAGGGCCTGGTCGTCGACGGGCCGGCCGTCTTGATCGTGCCCCTTGAAATCCGGGAGCTGCCAGAGCCGGGGAAGCTCGGCGGCCGAGCTCGCGCGCTGCTGTTGCTGCAGGGTCCACGCGACCGCCGCGGCCGAGGGCCGCTCGCCGCGCCTCATCCAGCGCTCGAGCCCCACGAGCAACAGGGTCGAGAAAACCACGCTCGCCACCAGGGCACCGGCCAACAGCTTCGCCCAGCGTGGAAGATGAGGCATCGTTTCCCCGCCCGTATATAGGATCAGCGCGGGTCCAAGTCCCGCGAAATGATCGCACGCCGCCGAGGGATACACCGTGACGGAGCCGATGGCCCACTCGGGACGGCGGGCCGGACGCGCGGTCGGTGGACCCACGGGCCGCTTGTGGGACGAACCGGGGGCGTGTCCTGCGGGCCGGCGGCGCGAAAGCTACTCGCGGATCCAGCCGATGGCGTCGGCGAGCTCGGCGTCGTGGAAGACGCGGACGTGTCCGGGCATCGCGAGGCCGAAGATTCGGAGAGCCCCGCGGATCCACTCGACGTCCGAGACGACGGCCACCCTCTCCCAGCCCGTGAGGTGCTTGAGGCCGAGCTTCGCGTCGTCCCAGGCGGCGCCGCCGTCGAGGCCGGAGAACTCCTTGCCGAGGTGGTAGAGGAATCGAATCTTGCCGTGGCGCGCGAACACGGCTTCCACCGCCGGAATGATGATCGATTCGTAGTCGCGCGCCGTCACCTTGCCCTTGGCCGTGAAGCCGACGACGCTGTCCGGGAGGTCGGGGATCGGTTCAATCATCTGGGCGCTCCTTACGAGGTGGAATGTGGAGCGGTGCGGTCCGCTGTCAAGTCACCGCAGAACGATCGTGGAGGGTATATAGGCGAAATAGCCGGACTTTCGGCGGATAAGATCCACTCTGCAGCCGAAAGGCGCGGCGCCAGATCTCGACGAGCGTCCGCAACTCCTCCCCGCGATCGCCGATGGCATCCGATCTAAGAACGCCGTCGCCTCCGAGCGGGGCAGCGCGGGGAGCATCCAGGCGAGCATCATGCGCTGGTCCGCCGGCGCCGTGCGCTGCACCGATTGACGACCAAAGGACGGCGCCCGACGGGATTCCGGCGGTGGGTTCTAAGCAATCGAGTGATGGACAACAAGTACCGGAGACGAGATGACTACAACGTATCGCGCTTTGATGGTGACGAAGGCGGGCGGCCCTGACGTACTCAACTGCGTCGAGTTACCGGTCGAAGAGCCTGGACCAGGGCAATTGCGCGTGCGCGTCCGTGCTGCCGGCGTGGGCTCGACGGACCTGCTTCTTCTGGCCGGCAAGTATCGCTACGCGCCCAAGATACCCGTGGTCCCCGGCTACGAAGTCGCGGGCCAAGTCGATGCCATCGGGCTGGACGCCACGGGGTTCAAGCTCGGTCAACGGGTCGCGGCGCTCACCGTGTACGGTGGCTTCAGCGAGCTGCTCGTCCGAGGTGCCGAACACTTCCTGCCGATTCCCGACGAGGTCTCTGATGCCCAAGCGGCAGCGGTGATCCTGAACTACATCACGGCTTGGCAGATGATCCATCGCGTGGCGAAGGTGCGATCTGGCCAGACCGCGCTGGTAACCGGTGCGGCCGGCGGCGTCGGTACGGCGGTGTTGCAACTGCTGCGGCTTGCCGGAGTGAAGACCTATGGGGCCGCGTCGGCAAAAAAGCATGAGACGGTCCGGAAGCTCGGCGCGACCCCCATCGACTACCGCGCAGGGCGACTTGATCGGCTCACCCGCGCACTGGAGCCGGGTGGCGTTGATCATGTGTTCGATGCGGTCGGCGGCGCCAACATCGGTCTATGCATCGGAACCGCGCGCCGCGGCGGGACGGTCGTGGGTTACGGGTTCATGGGCGTGTCGGGCACCTTCGCGACGCTGGCCATGTTCGCCAATCTCCTCGTGGGAGCGCGGCTGCGAGGCCGTCGCGGCGTCTTCTACGGCATCACCTTGCTGTATCGAAAGGATCCGAAGCCACTACGGGAGGATCTCCCAAAGATCTTCGCGCTTATCGCGGAGAAGAAGATCGACCCTCTGATCAGCGTCACCTTCCCGCTGCTCGCCGGGAGACAAGCGCTCGAACTGCTTGCGACGGGTTCTGTCGAAGGCAAGATCGTTCTGACGAGCGCCTAATCGAGGTTCGTCGCGGTGACGAGCGAGCTACCGCTGCCGGTACAGTTCTGGCGGCCTGGATCGGGACCTGGCTGGCGCGGAGACCGAGGTCGATCCCCACGGTCTCGAAGGCTACGCAGCGTAGGGGTGCGGCCCGTGCGGCGTGTGCGCGCCCCAACGGCCGATCACGCCGAGCCCGACGGTGAGCGTGAGCGCGTAGTTTGATGGGGGTCTGGGCGCGATAGTTGATGGGTGATCAGATAGCCCAATCGTCGTCCGGGATCGGCGCGGTCACGTAGTCATAGGGGACGGGCTGGTCGAGTTCGGCGATGGCCGCAGCGGAGGCGCTCCGGGCCCTACTTCACGGCTGCGGGCGAGATGGCGTTTGACCGCTGTCAGGGGGCAGAAGGACTGGACGATCCTACACGCGCCGGCTCCGTCGAGAATCGCTCTCCTACCGACCGTCCACGCCCTCACTCGGAGGTCGGGAGAGCCCTATTGTCGTGCCCCACGTCGAGCACCCTCGAGCCTTTGTTCGATGCTTCGACTGCCCGGACTGATAGAGAGCGCCGTATTGTATTCGTCGACGGCGTCGCCGTATCGCTTGTCGTCGAGCGCGACGTTTCCGAGATTCAAATGAGCATTCAGCGACCGCGGGAAAATTTCCACGGCTTTGCGAAAGTGCTCGACGCCCGCCGATCTATTCCCCGACTGCAGCAACAAGAGGCCCAGATTGTTGTGAAGCGCTGCAACATTCTTTGCGCGTGCACCGGCGGCGTTTGGGTTTTTCATCAGTGCTGACCGGTAGAGCTCGATCGCCCTCTCTGGTTCTGACGTTTTCACGAAGGCCATTCCGAGCGTGAGCACGGCGTTCAGATTGTCCGGATTGAGGGCGAGAGATTTTTCGAGCCAACCGACGCTGTCGTCGAGACGTCCCGAGCGCATGAGCTCATCACCGATACAGAAAGCGCCTATGTAGCTTCTTGGATTGACGCTCATCGTGTACGAGAACAGGTCTTCCGTGGAACGCCATCGCCATGCCTGCTGAAAGCTGAGCGCGGCAAGAGCGGTCAGGTACAGCGCCGCGATTCGGCGAGAGCTTGCCATGCCCCGAAAACGAACGAGAATACCGGCAAGGATCAGACTCAGCCCGAAAAATGGAACATACAGGTAGCGGTTCGCTACCGTCGACAGACTCTGGAATCCGAACGGAACGAGACCAAGGACCGGCGCAAGGGAGGCAAGGAATATGCCCCATCCGCAGTAGATCAAAGATCGCCCAGGGACCTGAGCGAGCGCCTTCGGTCGGACGAGTGCATTTATCACCAAGCCGATGCCCGCGACCGCTAACAAGGAAGAACATGCCAGCCACGCGCTTGATGCCTGCTCGAGGACCAGGCGCGGCGTACGACCGTAATCCACCGCAAGGTGAAAAGGCGCGAGCACTTTGGTCACGTAGAAAACAATCGCGTCGGCCGCGACGACCAGTCTCTGGCCCGCGAGAGGAACGAAGTCGAGCTCGGAGTTGGGCTGCAAGTGCTTGGTCACAATGGCGCAAACCAACAACGGCACGCCATAAAGCGCAGCCAGAAGTACGCTCGACCCGAGCTTCTTTCGAAGGAGGACGCGATCGACCAGAAACACGATGGCAGGGAAAACGATCGCGGACGGCTTCGAAAGCATCGCCGCGATAAACAGCAGGGCCACGGCCACCCGTCGACCCGAACGATAGTGCACCCAGAGACCCAGGAGCCCGAACATGGCGGCGAGCTCGCCCTTCAACTCTGAGACCCAGGCGACCGACTCGACCTGCATCGGATGAAGCCCGAATAGCAGCGCAGCGATCAATGCGATCCTGTCGAGTGCGTCTCCGGCTTTCGGAGGCGTATCCTTCTCGTCGCCCCGAACCAGGGCTCGAACGAGGAAGAACACGAGCACGACGTTCGCGAGATGGATCCCGAGATTGAAAGCATGGAATAACCACGCACTTTCCGCAAGGTTACCTGCGAGACTCCCGATCAGCTCGAGAGCCCACCAAACCGAGTAGGTGATTGGAATATAGAGATTCCAGTAGGGCCTAGCCCACACCCCAGCCAGGCCGGAAAGTGACATTCGGCGCAACTGCGGATTCTCGAACAAATGATCATAGTCATCGAGGCGAATGAACCCGCCAGACAGAACGGGCGACAACGCCAGGATCGTCACGATCAACAAGATCAGCGTAGGACGAACGGCGGGATGTGTCCCTCCCGGACGAAGCTTTAACTTCTGCGGTGCCGGCACGTGCGTAGTATACGTCCTCGACGAAAATCGAGAGTCAGATCAAGAACGACCAAACAGCTCTTCTCAAACGCCTTGACCGCGAGTTGCCGCGAAAACGTTCGGTGCTACGGTAGCCGCGCAACCCATGGCACCATCACTTCGTTGAACGTCCCATCACCGGCGATGAGTTTTCCGTCAGCCGAGACCGACGTCGGTTGCCCGAGCGAGAACGAGCCGATGTTGGGCACGCCCGAGAGCGCGCTGGTGATGTCCACCGCGCCGGGTGTCCACGCAACCGCGAGGGAGTTACTTCCGACGACGGCGACCCCCACGATGACGCTGCCGTCCTTGTTGACGCCCAAGGCGGAGGACTGGGTTGCATTCGGCAGATCGGGAAGCATCTCGGGTGGGGAGGTGAACGGAGTGCTCCATTCGATGGCAACGTTATTAGCGTTCGTGCCCACGATGACGGTGCCGTCATCGCTGATGCCGCCAACAGTCGCGTTACCGGGCAGGATAATGCCCGGTTGTTGAGTCTTGGTCCCAGAGGTCGTCCAAGTGATCCCGGTTGAAATGCCGCTCGAGAGGGTCGATTGGCTGCCCACGATACGGCCGTCGTCGCTGACTCCGACCGCAACGACGGCTTGGGTGGCGGGGTCCCCCAACAACTCGAAGCCGGCGGTCGACGCTCTCCATACGTACCCCTGGTCCACCGCAGCTTGGGCGTTAAATAGATCTCCCACGATCACAGCGCCGGTGTCGTTAATGCCAGCGGGCCTCGGCGAAGAGAAAGACGAGCCGCTCGGAAGCCCGAGGTCGCTGGAGGTCGTTGACCCCGGTGCCCAGGTCCAGAACGTGCCGGAATTCGACATGCCGGCGACCACCATGCCATTCGAGCTGATGACCTCGGCCTGGCCGCTGGTTATGTCCCCGGATACAGGTGGAATCACGGTGACGGTAGCGGAACCGATCGTCCAGTAAAACCCGACGGCACCGGAAAAGTCGGAACTCTGCAGGGTGCCGACGATGGCAGTTCCCGCCCCGTTAATTCCGCCGAGTTTTGCGAGTTCCGTATCAGGGGCGGCAGGGACAGCGAGGATACCGTACGCGTTCGCGCTCACGCTCTCGGGCGAAGGCCCGCTACCTGTCGTTGTCGTGACGATCAGCGTTCCCGTCACGGGTCCGACTAGCCCGGGTGGCGTGAAACGCACCCGGATACTACAGGTCGCGTTGTTGCCGGCCAGGGTGGACCCGCACTCGTTTCCGGTGGGTGCGGGCAGCGAAAATCCCGACGAGCCGGTGATTGTCGCCGCGATGCCGCTGGCCGCTGCTGGCCCATTGTTGGACAGGGTGAACAATACGTCCTTGCTGGTCCCTGTGGGCACGTTCCCGAAGACACCCGCGGCGGGCGAGAGCGCGAGCGTCGCGCCACCTTGACCGCCCGAGGCCGGAGCTCCGGCCGATCCGGCGGTGCCAGGGCTGGTGCCGGCCGCTCCGCTTGACCCTCCAGAACCACCTGATCCGAAG
>DASRLC010000161.1:0-15177 GCA_035648655.1 Polyangia bacterium | reverse complement strand
CTTCTGGGTGCTCGGCGTAGGTGTTCGTGTTTGCATCGATAACAACCACAAGCGCTTGCGCCGAGCCTTTTTCAAGCTCTTTTCGCGCTCCGAGCCGCTGCCGTCACGCCGCCGCTACACCGGCCGCGCGAAACCCACGTTTAAGTATGTACTCAAGACCTCGCGGCCGGGCATCCGTGGGCGGGATTCAAGAGAGGCGTTCGCTATTAGGTACCTTGAAAGGAGGTCAACCCTTCGAACTGGCTGGCGGTGTGCACCGGCATCGATTTGGCCGTGACCGCCTCTCGCGCCTCCGGCGAGCGCAAGTACCTCGGCGGCCTCGTCATGTTGCTGCGCGAGCAGAAAGTGGCGCGACCAGGTGCCGCCTCCTCCGCCTAGGCTACGGCATCATCAATTAGAGGAGAACGCCCGCACGCCCGAAGGCATCGGCGGTATCGCGGTGATCTCGCCCTCGCCTGTGTCGCACGCGACCGTCTTAGTGCGGAATGGGCGCGGAGGAGAGCCTGCCCAACTCTCCGGGTCGCGCGAGCTGTAGGACGCCTGTCCGGACTCGGCGACCCTCATGAAGAGGTCGAGCCCCGTCAGACCTGAAACGCGGACTCGAAGGCGGGGCTTGCCGAGCACGTAGTCGCACCCCGCACACGGCGAGCCTCGTTGCGCTCAGGCCCACTCTGTTACGGAACGAAGGTGAGGAGGATCACGAGTTGGTCCTACGAGGCCTTGCGCGCGACCTGAAGAGCCTGTTGCACAACGAGGATCTTCTCGGTCGCTATTCAGACAACGTGCTGACCGTATTCTTTTTGGAACTCGACACCGCACACGCCCGCTCGCAATGCGAGGCACTCATTAATCGTCTCGCGCAAAGCGATAACGCGCTCCTCGCGCGCTCCAATGTCGCGATCGGATTAGTCGAATCGTTCGAAACGCCGGACTCTATTGGATTGCTTAAGGAAGCACTCCGGCGGCTCGAAGGTGCCTGGCGGCTAGGAGGCAATCGAATCGTGGACCATCCTGTTCCTGTCGAGCATGAAATCCGAGAGAACTTGCAGAGCATTTTTATCAGCTATGGGGGACCCGACCAGGCTTTTGCCGAGAAACTAAATAAGGCGCTCAAGCTACGTGGCGTTCAAACCTTCTTCTTCCATGAGGACGCACCGCCTGGCGACAAATTGCATGATGTTATGCGGGCGGGTGTCAACACTCACGATCGAGTTATACTCATTTGCTCCAAGGAGTCGCTCGAACGACCGGGTTTACTCAACGAACTGGAGGAAACTCTAGCGCGGGAGGCCCGCAATGGTGGGGCGACGTATCTCTTGCCTGTTCGGCTCGATGACTACGTAATTGACCAGTGGAAACCGGCGAAACCCGGACTTGCCCAAACGATCCGGGATCGCGTAATCGCTGATTTTCGTGACCACAGCCATCCGACTGCCTTCGCCGCTGCGGTGGCGAAGGTATTGGCCGTCCTCACAAAACGCGAAGAAAAATCGTTCGATACTTCGGTGAACACCAGGCGAAGTAAAACGATACCAGGATAGTCTCACTCATCTCGCGAGACCCAGCTTCGCGCTTGGTAGCGGTCCGGCATCGTATATCTAGATTCGTTCCATTCAGCGCCTCACCGGTGGCTTTCCGCTACCGGATCCGTGCGCTCGGTGCCCTGGGCCTCGCCGACGGTGACGGTAGGCTGGTAGTGGGTCTGCTCACGAGGCCGAAGTTCGGCTCCGCAATTTTGGGTCCGAGGCTATATCGCCGACCCTGCCGGCACCCAAAAGGTGTTCGGCTGCGACCCAAATTTTTCCGGACGGGAGGATTTGGGTCGACAACCTAACGGCGGGCTGGCAATCTTCCCTGACGGGAAGATACGGGCCAGTTATGTCGCTAAAACCAGAACCATTCCCGTACGGGAAGATCGCGGACGCAGGCCAAGTCGGGGCAGCGATCCGGGCGAAGCGGCGTGCGATCGGGATGCGGCAGGAGGAGCTGGCGTCCCTCTCCGGCGTTGGTGCCCGCTTTCTATCCGAGGTCGAGAACGGGAAGCCATCGGCGGAGATCGGTAAGGTTCTACAAGTTCTGAGGCGTCTCGGCCTGGAGCTTTCCATTCGCCCGCGTGGCAGCGATGGGTTGGGCGACTGATGGATCGCCTCGGTGTCTACTTCGACCAGCGTCTGGTCGGCGGCGTGACGGTCGACGAGAGTGGCAGATTCAGTTTCGAGTACGACGACGGCTGGATCGCGCAACCCGAGAGCTTCGCGATCTCTCAATCTCTCCCACTCAAGGCAGAGAAACACGAGGAAGGGGTTGGCCACGCCTTCTTCGCCAACCTCTTGCCGGATGGTCACGTTCGCCAGCTCGTCGCGAGGCGCCTGGGACTGTCGGAGAGCAACGACTTCGCCCTCCTCGACGCACTCGGCGGCGAATGCGCCGGGGCGCTGGTCGTAAGCCGTTCACCGCCCGAGCTCGGGCAACCCACCTACCGGCCTATCGACGAGACCGAGATTGCGCAGCTCGCCAGTCGGGGCCGTGCATTCGCGGAGACCAGTGGGACAGGCGGAATCCGCCTTTCCCTCGCCGGGGCCCAAGACAAGCTCCCCGTCAAAGTTGAAGGCGGCCGACTTCTCCTTCCGGTGGGCGCGTCACCGAGCACGCATATCCTCAAGTTCGCTAATCGGGACTACAAACATCTGCCTGAGAACGAGCTCTTCGTCACGCGGCTCGCTGGGCAGTGCGAGCTTCCGACCGTGAGCGCCGAGCTCACGAAGATCGGGAAAGGCAGGCACCTCCTCGTCAAACGCTACGACCGCGTCGTCGACGGCAGCGGCAATATCCAGCGGCTGCACCAGGAGGATCTCTGTCAGGGCCTCGGCGTCCCGCCCGGGAAGAAGTACGAAGAGGAAGGTGGGCCGCGATTCGACCAGTGTTTCGCGGTGATCGAGGGGGCGTCCTACGAGCCGGCGCTCGACACCCGGGCTCTGATCCGCTGGCTCGCTTTCAACGCGATCGTCGGCAACGCCGACGGCCACGCAAAGAATCTATCCCTGCTACGTACGGCAGGACGATCCATCCGTCTGGCGCCGTTCTACGACCTGCTCTCGACCGCCGCCTACCCGCGAATCTCCTCTCGCCTCGCGATGGCTGTCGCTGGCCGCTCCGATCCCGGGCAGATCCAGGGAAAGGATTGGCGGGCCCTCGCGAAGACCATCGGTGTCGGCGGGTTTGTCGAAGACACGGTTCGAGAGCTGGCCGAGGAGCTGCCCGAAAGAGCGGAAACGATCCGCTCGAGCATGACGGAACAGTACGGCCGGCTGCCCGTCGCAGAGATCGTAGTCGCGGCGATCAGAAAGCGGTCACGGCGTAGTCTGCAGCTCTTGAAGCTGTGATTGAATGACCGGACGCCGATCTCCCGCTGACTGTCGTCGGCTTCGCGTCGCAGTTGCTCGACGAGCGCCCGAAGACTGTCTCGTCGTGAAGCGAAACGACCCCAAATCCGTATACCCTCCGTATACCCAAATGCGTGATGAGGCGATTCGACTCGGCGCGGTGTGTTAAAGACGTGGCGACAAACCCTATGAATTTCATATGTTTTGCGCCGGACCGAATTGCCACGCTGCGTCTCCGGTGGCCTCCGAAGCCGGGGGTAGTCGGTTCGAGTCCCGCCGCGCCCACCACTGCATCTCCTCGGAATCGTTCGAGGCCGTTGGCCCGATTTTCTCACCGGCAGCCTCGATCGGGCCCGGATGTAGCAAACCCTGTGGGAAGCGCGCCCAAGTTGGCGAATCGCTGGACGGTTGCGGAAGATCGCCGAGGCTCCCGCCGCCGTCCCTCGGCGGTATCGGCTCTAGCCCGCGTCGCTGACGCTCACGGCGTCGCTCGATATCGGTGGCGAGGTCCTTGGCCTCCGTCTTGGTAGTGGCGGTGCACGCCTCGCTCTGCCACTGCCGATGGGCATCCCGATAGCGGATCCACTAGCGCTTGCCTCTTTTTGTATACGGACGCCATCTCAGACCTCCCGCTTGGTGGGCACGCCGTACCCACCCGTACTCAGAAATAAGCTTCTCCCCGAAGGGAAGCGCGTGTCTAGCTCACGCATTCGTATCGCTCGCGATCAGGTCCAGGTACCGCCGATAGCCGAACACGCGATCTCGGCGCCGGCCCGAAACCTCCTTCACGATCCCGGCCTCGCCGAGCGCGGTCAGGGAGGCTCGGACGGTAGGAGGGGTGAGGGTCAGCAGCTTCGAGGCCTTGGGCACCGAGATGAGGGGATGGTTCTGGAGCAGCTCTTGTACGCGGAGCGGCACTAGCCGACCTGCACCACATGCAAGTCGGAGCTGTGAAACCGGGATCTTGAGCGGGTCGAGGAGAGGGGCCAGCGGATAGAAGACCCGGTCCGGGCGCCCATGTCGGCCGAGCACCGCCCGCCGCCAGAGCGTAACCACTTCCGTAAACCACTTTGAGCGAGACCAGGGGTGACGGCCCGACACTCTCTGTGACGGTAAGCCCCTGATCTCGCTTAGTTCTCCGACGGAGATTCGACCCCTCGATCGTCTTCACACAGTGGAAGTCGAACAGCCAACTCCTTTAACGCCCGCAAGAATCCAGGGCCATTAAGCTGACGACCAGACCGCGTAGTCGTTTCCGTCGGTGGCGACGTTCCAACCGGGTCCCGGATCCCAGGGGCCGGGACCGATCTTGACGGCGACCTTGCCGTCGACGATCGCGGCGTATTTGCCGTCGTCCGCGGCAATAATGTTGACCACGCTGGCGCGCTGCAGACCAGTAGCCTTCCTGATCGCGATGAGCGCCTTGATCTTGGCCTGAATGGTGGGGCCGTAGTCGAAGTAGTGCGGCCAGAAGATGCAGGGGATCCCGGGGTGGGTCAGCAGGTAAGCGTATCCCTGCAACACCTGGTCGCCATCCCCGAACTCATCGGGGTGGGTGCTGTCCTTGTCGGTGTCGTGGTTCTCCAGGAAAGTTACGCTCATGGCTGGCCACCAGCCGATCGCCCCCGGCGGCGCGCCGCCGGTGTTCATCGACCAAAACACCCGCTGGCCGAGGGCGGCCTTGAGCTGCGCGCGGGTCGGGAAGTCGAATGCCATCGATCGTCCGCGCGTGGCGTCGATCCAGTTCATCACGTTCTTTCGATCGGCATCCCAGTATTCCCCCACCGAGAGATAGGGCGCCGAGCCATCGTTGTAGAGCCCAACGAAGGATCCGGCGTAGCCCCGCGCCTCGTCATACCGCCAGCCCTTGAACCCGAGCCCCTTCAGGCCCGTCAGGTACTGGGCGATCGCGGTTTGAACGTCAGGATTCGTGTGATCGAGGTCGCGCGCCGCGGGCTGCCCCTCCCCCGTGTCGGCGCCACCGGTCCCGCAACCGCATTCGTCGTCTCGGCAGACCGCATCAGGCTGGCTGGGGAAAGGTGGGTCTTCGAAATCAACGCACGGAGTCCGGGCGCCGCAACGGTGGTTCACGACCACATCGGCGATGGCTCGCACCTGGCCGAGCGCGGTGATCGCAGCGCCGAGCTCGGCTGCCGTCCCGTACGACGAGTCGAACACATTCCAGCGCGTCGGCATGTATCCTTCGCCGTCAGCGGCCTCACTTGGGGGCGGCAGCCAGACGCCGTCGAAAGGCGCGGCCTGAATGGCCGGCGCGTTGGCGGCCAGGATAGCGTACCAGGAGGTCGGGCTCGACTTGAAGCTCGTATAGTGGAAGCCCTGCAAGAGGACGTCGGTGGGGCTCCCGTTGTTCAGCTCGCCGATCGGCGGTGGAGCGGCCGTCGCCGCCAGAGCGCGAAGAGGATGGGGTCGCGTCGCCACCGTCCCGGGGCGCAGCAACGGCCTGACCAGATGACGCCCATGGCTCGCCCTCAGATGCGCCTCTGGATCGTACGGCCTTCGACTCATGTTCTCTCCCGTCTAACAGAACGACGGTCGGTCTCGGTCTTTCAGCGGAATGGGTCGCACGCCGCTCCGCTGCTCGAGTCTCAGCCATTCGCGCGAGAGGGAGGGCTCCTACCCTTCCCCTGCCGCCGCCTCTATGAAGGCCCGCAGCGCCATCTCCGGCACCCGTACGGCGTTCGAGACTCGGAGGTGCCAGAGCCTTCCCGACTCGCACAGGCGGTAGACCGTGGCGGTGCAGACGCGTAGCCGCTCGGCCACCTCCCGCACGGTCAGCACGGCGAATCTGCAGCTCTTGAAGCTGTGATTGAATGACCGGCCGCCGACCTCCACCACCAAGATACGCGCGCTCATTGTCATCAATTCGACAGCAGCTGCCGCTAAATTGCGGGTCAATCGCGGGCGTGACCCCTCACTCTTGCTTCACCTCCACAGGGCAGGTCGTTGATCGCCTCGATTCCCACCACGTGTCCGCCTCCGATCATGCTCCAGCCGCGGTAGGCGACCAGGTTGCACGGCCGAGGCCCGGCGCAGCCGGGATTAGCGGTCAAGCCGGCCAGGTCCAGCCAGGTGGCGAGAGGCGCGGCCACCCTTGGGCGCCGCCGCCCCCCGTCAGTAGCCCCGCCCGCGGTCGAACCGGTTGGCGAGCGGGCGGCCCGAGAGGAACCGTTCGAGGTTGTCGGCGAACAGCGCTGCCGTCCGCTGGTAGTAGAGCGGCGTCACCCCCGCCACGTGCGGCGTGAGGATCACGTTCTCGAGGTCCCACAGCGGGCTTCCCGCGGGAAGCGGCTCTTCTTCGAAGACGTCCAGCCCCGCGCCCGCCAGCTTGCCCGCGCGCAACACCGCGACCAGCGCCGCCTCGTCGATCACCGCGCCGCGCGACACGTTGTAGAGGAACGCATCCGGGCGCATCTGCCCGAGCCGGCGCGCGTCCATCAGATGGTGGGTGGCGGCCGTCAGCGGCACCGTGAGGCAAACGTGGTCGGCACGCCCCAGCGCCTCGTCGAGCGCGCCGACCGGCAGCAGCTCGTCGACGCCGACGCCCGCGTCGTGCCGGCTGGACAAATCGTGCTTCAGCCCCACCACGTGCACCTCGAACGGCCGAGCCCGCACCGCCAGCGCCTCGCCGATCCGTCCCAGCCCGACGATGAGCAGCGTCTTCCCGGTCAGCTCGCCGGGCCCGTCCGAGCGCGATTTGGGATCGCGCTCCCATCGTCGCGCGAGCTGCGCCCGAAACAGCTTGGGGAACCCGCGGGTGAACATCAGGATCATCGCCATCAAGTGCTCGGCGATGTTGGGCCCATGCACCCCGCTCGCGCTCGTGACCGCCACCCCGCGTGCCAGAATCGCCGGGGTGGCGATCTCGTCCAGGCCAGCCGCCACCGAGCTGAGCCACCGCAGTTGGTGCGCCCGCGCGAGCTGGTCATCGGTCAGGCCACCGGTGACGACCACCTCCGCCTCGGGCAGCGCCCGCGCGAAGTCGTCACCGTCGGCGTAGGTGACCGCGACCCGGCCGTCGAACTGGGCGAGCGCCGTGCGAAAGTAGCCTTCGTCGGTCGAGCCGGGCGGGACGTCGACGAGAACGCGGAGGGGAGCGTGATCCGGCGGCGGCCCGGCATGGACGCCGGTGAATGCGGGCGGGTCGCTGGCGGGAAACGACTCTTCGTCGGCTTCGTCGATCGGATCTTTGGAAGGCACGGGGGAAGTGTGACCCGGCGGGGGGCGGGTGTCAGGTCGGGAACCGCATCTGGTCCACCCAGTCCGCCGTGTTCATGACGCGCGCTTGTCGGGGAAACACCTTGCCCGTGAGCACGGCGTGTACCTCGGCGTCCGTGTCCGCGCAGAGATCGGCGAGCACCGTGCACCGATAATCCTTGTCGGCGGCCTCGCGCAGGGTGGAGAGGACCACGCCGCTCGTCGCGATGCCGCACAGCACGAGGTGATCGATCTCTCCGGCGCGCAAGACGACCTCGAGATCGCTCCCCGTGAACGCGCTCACCCGGCGCTTGGTCACGATCACCTCGCTGCCTTCCGGGGTGATCGCGGGCCGCGGGTCGGAGAGGAAGGCCGCACGCTGTTGCTTGGCGCCGCTGAAGGCCTGGTTGCGCCTGCTCACCTCGGGCATGCCGGGGCGGAAACCGACGACCACGTGGATCACCGGGACGGCGTGGGCGCGCGCCACGCGCACCGCTTCGCTGACGCGTGCGAGGTAATCGGCGGGGTCCGGCGCGCGGTCGATGATTCCAGGTTGGACGTCCATCACGAGGAACGCGGAGCGATCGGCTTGGTCGGACATCCGCCGAGTCTGAAATACGCAAGCCACTTGCGCAAGTAGCATGTATAAATCATACTGGCGGCCATGGGCGCGAAGCGAGCTCGGGCCCCCGCTGCCGAGCCGCTGGCGGTCCGGCTTGCCCTCGCGATCAAGCGCTTGCGGGCGCGCTTCCGCGAGGCGGCCTGGGCCGGCGGCGTCGAGCTGCCGATCGCGCAGGTCGCCGTGATCAAACGGCTCCGCAACGACGGGCCGACCACGGCGTCCGAGCTGGCCGCCGCCGAGCACGTCACGCACCAGGCGATCACGCAGACGCTCGCGGCGCTAAAGCGCACGGGGCTGATCCGCTCCGAGGCGGACCCGACCGACGGCCGCAAGAGCGTCATCCGCGTCACGCCGGCCGGCAACCGCCTGTTCGAGTCGGCGATCGCGTCGCGCGACGCCTGGCTCGCCCGGGCCATCGAGAGCGTCGTCTCGCCGCGCGAGCGCGCCGCGCTCGGCAAGTCGATCGAGCTCCTCGAGCGCCTCGCCGCGGGACGTCCCGAGTCCTAGTCCGCCGCCGCCCATGTCCACCTCGACCCCGCTTCCGTCCGACCCGTCCGACCCGTCCGCGTCTTCCCCCGCTCGCGGTCGCGCGCGGGCCGCCCTCGGCAAGACGTTTCAGTCGCTCGCCACCTACAACTTCCGGCTCTTCTTCATCGGCCAGCTGATCTCGAATACGGGGAACCAGCTCACGAACATCGCGCTGATCCTGTTCGTGCTCAAGCTCGGACACAGCGGCCTCGCCGTCGGCGCGCTCGCCGCCTGCCAGTTCGGGCCGCTGGTCGTGCTCTCGGCGTGGGCCGGCGCGGTGGCCGACCGGACGGACAAGCGTCGGGCGCTGCTCGTGACGCAGAGCCTCGAGATGGCTCAGTCCGCGGCGATCGCCGTCCTGGCGTTCCTGCCCCATCCGTCGCTCGTCGCGCTGTATGCGCTGGCCCTGGCGGGCGGCGTGCTCTTGGCCTTCGACAACCCGCTCCGGCGCTCCTTCGTTCCGGAGATGGTGTCGAAGGACGACCTGCCGAACGGCGTCGTGCTGTACAGTACGATCGTCGCCTTGTCGCAGGTGTCGGGTCCAGCGCTGGCGGGCGCGCTCGTCACGACCGTCGGCTTCGGCTGGTGCTTCGCCCTCGACGCGGCCACGTACCTCGCGGTGATCGCCTGCCTCATCATGATGCGCCCGGGGGAGCTCTTCCGGCAGCCGCCCAGGGCGCGCACCGGTCGCGAGGTGCGCGAGGGGTTCGCCTACGTCGCGTCGGTCCCGCGGCTCTGGATCAGCTTCGCGATGTTCGCCTGCGTCGGGCTCTTCTCGTTCAACCTGCGGGTGGCGCTGCCGCTGTTCGTCACCCGATCGCTCCACGGCACGGTGGTCGCGTTCGCCGTGCTCTACGCCATGATGAGCTTCGGCGCCGTGGTCGGCACGCTCGTGGTGGCGCGCAAACGGCTCGTGGAGCTCCGGCACGTGGTCGTCGGCGCGCTCGCGCTCGGCTGCGCCATGCTGCTCCTCTCGGCTATGCCGTCGGTGCACGCGGCCGAGCTCACGGCGTTTTTCGTGGGCGCGGCGAGCATGGTGTACATGACGGCGTCGACCACGATCGCGCAGATCGACACGCGGCGCGACATGCACGGCCGCGTGCTGGCGCTGCAGACCGCGCTGATTGGCGGCACGGCGCTCATCGGCGGACCCATCGTCGGGCAAATCGCCGACTTCGCGGGCGGACGCGCGCCGATTGTGCTCGGTGGCGTGGTCTGTCTCCTCGCGGCCGGCCTGGGAGAGCTCGGGCGGCGGCGCTTCACGCCGCGCGCGCCCTGAGCTTCGAGTCGGCGCGGCGGAAGTTTGAACCTGGCCCGGCTTGGATCCGGCTGAAAGTGGGCGCGTCGCGGGCGGAGAACGACTTTCGTTGAAACATCGCCGCGCCACCGCGCCCAACCGCAGTAATCTCGACGCACTCAGATCACCACATCGGTTCGCCGCGGGCCCGTTGCGAGGTTCGCGCTGGATAACCATGAAAGAGAGGCCGCAATCCATGCAAGACGAGCAAATCCGTGCGGCCCTGGATAGGCACTGGCACGCTTCCGCCGTCGGCGATGCAAACGCGGAACACGATATTTACGACGACGATGCCATTTGTGATTACCCGCAGTCGGGCGAGCGAATCCTCGGCCGGAGCAATCTACAGGCGTTGCGGAGTCATCATCCCGGCAAGCCGTCCGGCTTCGAGGTCAAGCGGGTCCTCGGAACAGGGGATCTCTGGATCACGGAATACACCATCAACTACCAGGACCGACTGGCCTACACCGTGAGCATCATGGAGCTCCGCGACGGCAAGGTCGTCCACGAAACACAGTATTTCGCGGATCCCTTCGACGCGCCGGCCTGGCGGAAGCAATGGGTTCAGGCGGGCGGGTCGGACGCGAAATGACTGAGCGTCAGTAGCCCCGCCCGTGGTCGAACGGGGTGGTTGACTTGGCGCTCGATCACGACCTCAAATCAGATTCATGAACGCGGAAGCGCGCTCTAGGCTGAGTGTCTCGGGGCTCTTCTGGGCGGCCAGCATGTCGCTCGCCTGCTCGACCGTTTCCATTCGCGCCACGCGCGCTGGCGGCCATCACCGAACGACCTGATTCATTCCCCGTGTTATCGGCGGGCGGCGGTAACCTCGGCTACCTCTAACCAAAAATTAGGCGTCGTTGGCTTTTGTTATTGCGAGAGCTTGAAGCGTTGCAATCACGTCGTTCATTCGCGGGCGTTCCTGAGGTCCGATGTGACTGTCGACGATATCGGGGAAATCTTCGACCGCGAGGTGGTGCTTCTCGAAAGCGGCGGCCCAAAGAACCCGAATGTCGTCTCCAATCCCGGAGGCTTCCACGTCCTCGGCGAGACGAGGCACCTCCGCTGCCACGAAGACGATGTCCTCCATGTCTTTCGCCGACACAAAGTCGCCACCCCGATCGAGAAATGCCACCAGCTTGAGCGCCAGAAAATACGCAGGTGCCACGGCCCGGACGTGACTGCCGTCCCCAAGGGGATAGAGGCGGTAGTTGTCAGCGGCCCGGCGTAGCCACGCGTCTCGTGGAACGTTCATGCCGTCCGGCGACATCAGGTCGATTACGAGACCCGTTTCGCGGACCCGATAACGCTGGGCCTGTTTCAAATCCGGCGTCAGCACCCCGTCAGCACAGAGACGAGCGAGGAGATCCAGTTGAAGGATCCAAGGTTGAACAGAGGAGAAGCAATCCACGTCGTCCGTAACCCTGAGGGGGCTCCCCTCCGGCGCGGCATAGAGCCCGAGGACGCAGCCGCCCAGAAGCACCAATTGGTCTCTCACTTCGCTCAGAACAACTAGCGCCTCCGCGATCCGTTTGCGGTGCTGAGACCCTCTCAAAGGCGAGCTTTCAGTGCGGCTATCGCGACCTCTCGCTCGCGGGCCCCCCCGATTCGGATGCCGTCTACGATCGCCAAAAGCTCGTGGAGCTTGTGGTCCTTCCTGGCGGCCGCCGGCGCCGACGGGTGAATCGGCGTGACAGATCGACCGCGCACCGGCCCCTCTTCCAGAGGGATCACGACCGGATCAGCGTCTCCAGGGAGCTGACTGGCCAGAGGAGATGCAGCGTACGCGGTAGGCAGACCAAGTACGATCTTCCCAGGCTTCGCGGGTGCGATCCAGCGAACGCCGTGAGAGAAGAGCTCACGCGCGTTCAATCGATTCAGTCGCCTTCCGTCCGGCCCCACGACGACGAGCGCGTGACCGACCAGTCGATCCATCGACCGTTGGACATTGCTCTTGGGTACGGCGAGGGAAGCGGCCAGCTCGCGCACCGAGCACCGATCCTTGCTCCGTGCGCCGACGGCCATCTTCAAAACGACCATGAGATCCAGTGGTTCGAGTGGCTGAACTCGGTCGCGTTCCATCGAGTCACCTCAATCGCCCGACGATGTGTCCCTGTATAAGGGACATCATACCATATTCCAGCTTACTATGATTATTATTGTGTCCTATATTTAGGGACATTCGCCCTGCCCCCCCGACTGTCAAGAGCCCCGTTCGCTTCCCGCAGGGAGCGGCTCTTCCTCGAAGACGTCCAGCCCCGCGCCCGCCAGCTTGCCCGCGCGCAACGCCTCCACCAGGGCCGCCTGGTCGACGACCGCGCCGCGCGAGACATTGTAGAGGAAGGCGCCCGGGCGCATCCGTCCGAGCCGGCGCGCGTCCATTGGGTGGTGCGTGGCGGGCGTCAGCGGCACCGTGAGGCAGACGTGGTCGGCGCGCCCCAGGGCGTCGTCGAGCGCGCCGACCGGCAGCAGCTCGTCGACGCCGACGGCCGCGGTGGGGGGCGCGTCGGGCAATCGAACGAGGAAGAGGTTGCCATGGTGCGCTGGTGCCATGTCGACGCTGCACGCCCGAGTCCGAGGCGGTCAGATCGTGGTTGAGGGAAAGACGGAGCTGCCGGAGGGAACCGAGCTCACGCTGGTCATGGTCGACACGGACGACGAGATGACGTCCGAAGAGCGAGCTGATCTGGAAGCTGAGCTCGAGCGCGGTCGGGCCGCGATCGCCTCCGGCCAAGGAATCTCGGGCGACGAGTTGCTCGCGCGCGTACGCGAGCCCTGATGAAGCTGGTTGTCGCGCCTGGAGCGGCGGCGCAGATTCTGGGTCGCCGGCGGTGGTGGACAAGACGACCCGCTTGATTCTCATCAGCCTAGACCAGGCTGAACTTCCCGAAGCACGAGGGGCAGCCCCGTAGAACTTCGACACGGAGCTGGGCACCTTGTCGCAGGTCGGACATTTCTGATCGGGCGAGAGAACGTTGATCACGAGGGCGCCTACCCCGCGCAACGCCAGCGCCCGCGTCGGCTGCGCCATCGTGCCGCGAGGGCGCGTCAACTGTGACGGGAGCGTCGATTTCCCGTCATTGGCAAGCGCGGATAGAATAGGACGATGAGTCGACGGCGCGTCGAGGCGATTATTCGAACAGCTTCGCTGACCGCACTCGTGACGGCAATTGCTTGCGGCGGCGGTAAGGGCACCTGCGGCAACGGGGGAACCGGCGGTACGGGCACCGACAGGGTCGTTGGCAACTATTGCCCCACACCTGTGCAGGGCTCTTGCGGAGACGGCACCTCGTGCGGGGACTATGCCGGAGAGCCGAGCCGGAGCTCGCCGCTCTCAAAAACGAGTGCACCAGCGATGCCTTCGGTCTGATGTGGTCGGATAGCCCGTGCGACATCAGCAGCTCCACCGGTGGCTGTATGATGACCGTAAGCGGCGTCTGCACCATACAGTGGAGCTACTCCCCGGGGGCCGTAGACCAAGCAGTGGACTGCCAGAGTGGAGGCGGCACCTGGGAGTTCGGCCCGTTTTTTAGCCCCGACTACCTCGAGGCCGCCGCCTGGCCATCAGCTCTCGGCCCGTCCCCCTACCACTTCTTCAACTGCGACACCTGCACCAGATTCCCGCACCCATCCCGCAGCATCGCGATCTTCGCATACCCCACGTCCTTCACCGGCTCGGTGAACTCGGCCCCGAGCGCTTTCATGCGGTCGTAGTCCGCCTGCACGTCGTCGCTGAAGAACATGGCGGCGGGCTGGTTCTGCTGGAGCTTCGCCTGCTGGTAGGCCTTGTCGGGCGGGTTGTTGTTGAGCGCCAGCTGCAGCTCGGTGCCTTCCGGCTCCTCGGCCGACGCCACCGTGAGCCAACGATATCCACCGTTGGTGTAGTCTGCCTTCTTCACGAAGCCCATCACCTCCGTGTAAAAGCGCAGGGCCCGGTCCTGGTCATCCACATACACGCTGGTCAGTTTGATCTTCATGGTGTCCTCCTGCCTTCATGACGAAACCTAACGCCAGAATGTGACCGCGTGAACGTCATCCGATGCCGATCTCGATGTCGAGCGCGCCGAGCCGCTCGTCGTCCATGACCAGGTCGATCCCCGCGATCTTCCACCCCACGCCTTCGGCGCCCCCCGCGATCGCAAACACGAACGCCGAGCGCACCAGCCCCCGCACGGCCCACACTGCCCCGGGCGCCCCGTCGATGAACGCCGGCAGCGCGTCGGTCGCGCGGCCCTGGAAGGCGCGGGCGACCTCGGCGGCTCCCCGCACCTCGGGCGCTAACGCGGGCCCGCCGCGGTCCTGGTAGGCCGCGGCCACCCGCAGGGACTTGGCGTCGGCGCGCAGCACGGCGTCGGGCGACAGCACCGCGAGCAGGCGATCGAAGTCGCCGTCGCGCGAGGCGGCCAGGAACGCGCCGACCAGCTCGCGGTGTTGCGCGACGTCGGTGGGGGGCGCGGCGGCTCCGCGGACGCGGTGGCGGGCGCGGCTGGCGAGCTGGCGGGCCGCCGCCGGCGTGCGCTCGACGATGGGTGCCACCTCTTCGAATGTCAGGTCGAACATGTCGTGCAGCACGAAGGCGACGCGTTCCAGCGGCGCCAGCATGTCGAGCACGATCAGCAGCGCGGGGCCGATCGCGTCGGCGAACGCGATCTCGGTCTCGGGGGTGGGGCCGGCCGGCAGGGCGTCTGCCGCCGGGCCCAGCGGCTGCTCGCCCCGCGCGCGGCGCGAGCGCAGCATGTCCAGACAGACGCGCGCGACGACGGTGGTCAACCAACCGCCCAGGTTCTCGACGGCCCCCGTGTCCGAACGGCTGACCTTCAGCCAGGCCTCCTGCACGGCGTCGTCCGCCTCGCCCGCGGAGCCGAGCATCCGGAGCGCCACCGCCCGCAGGTGCGCGCGGTTGTCGTCGAACCGTTTGGCCAACCAGTCGTTGTTGCTCTTCTCTTGGTCGTCCATCCCTGGGCCGTCCATCGCTTACCTCTCTACCAATACTTCTCGGCGGGCCGGATCTCCACCGCGCCGCCGAGCCGGGCGGCCGGGATTCGCGCGGCCAGGGCGATCGCCGCCTCCATGCTCTCCGCCTCGTACACGGAGAATCCGCCGATCTCTCGGCCCTCGCCGAGGTGCGGACC